>CAXSDY010000017.1:0-24528 GCA_964235835.1 uncultured Sphingomonadaceae bacterium
TCGCGGCTCGCGCCGACGCAGCACCTTGCGGCCGCTCAGGCACGCAGCCGGCTGGTGCTTGCGCAGATGGTCGAGACCCACGTCATCACCAATGCGCGGCGCAACGCAACCCGGCTGGCGGTGCCGGTCGGCGCCGGCAGCCGGGTGCCGACCGGCACCTATTTCGCCGATTGGGTCGCGCCCGCCGCGCAGGCGAGCTTCAACGCCGACTATGGCCAGATCCGCGTGCCGACGACGCTCGACATCGATCTTCAGCGGCTGGCGGTCCGCGCCGTCGCCAATGCCCCGGTCGGCGATGCGCAGGTCGCGCTCGTCGCCATGCGGCCGACCGGCGAGGTCGTCGCGATGGTCGGCGGCCGCAGCTACAAGCAGAGCCCGTTCAACCGCGCGACGCAGGCGCGCCGGCAGCCCGGATCTGCGTTCAAGCTGTTCGTCTATCTCGCCGCGCTGCGCGCCGGCTACACGCCCGAGACCATCATCGAGGACTCGCCGATTACGATCGATGGCTGGCGCCCGGTCAACAGCGACGGCGTCTATCGGGGCCGGATCACGGTGCGTGAGGCGTTCGCGCGGTCGAGCAACGCGGCGACGGTGCGCCTGTCGGAGAAGGTCGGGCGCGCCAACGTCATCCGCACCGCGCGCGAACTCGGCATCGGCAGCCCGCTGTCCGAGCGACCGAGCCTCGCGCTCGGCACGTCGGGGCTGAGCCTGGTCGAACTGACCTCGGCCTATGCGGCCGTGGCGGGCGGACGCTATCCGGTCGCCGCACGCGGATTGCCGCTCAAGGCCGACCAGCAGCCGGGGATGTTCGCCGGGCTGATCGAGCGCGGCGGGCGGCTCGACAATCGCCGCGACTGGGCGCCGATGCTGGACCTGCTGTGGGCCGCAGCGAACGAGGGGACCGGGCGCCGCGCGGCGCTGGCGGTGCCGACGTTCGGCAAGACCGGCACGACCCAGGAGAATCGCGACGCGCTGTTCATCGGGTTCGCCGGCGACCTGGTCGTCGGCGTGTGGGTCGGCCGCGACGACAACAAGTCGCTCGGCAAGGTCAGCGGCGGGACGCTGCCGGCCGCGATCTGGAAGAGCTTCATGCAGCCTGCGCTGGCAATCGACCGGCAGGCCGGCCCGACGCTGCCGAGCGAATTCCACGTTCCTCAGCCGGCTCCGCCGGTCCAGGCTCCACAGCCGAGCCAGTCCCCGCTTCCGCAAGACTGGAGGGACGGCACCAAGGCGCTGCGGGATGCTGCGGACAGCGTCGGCGATTTCCTGAACAGCCTGTAGGCTCGCCGCCGGCCTGATTTCTGTGGTTAACCGGCGGTAACCGGCCAATTTAAACGTTTCTCAACGGTCCAGGTCTAATTCTTCAGGCAACCGAAGCCAATGGACGGGCGGCGGTCGGGGGACAAGGTCCCGCGTGGAACCTGAAGGAGACCGGAAATGACGAACTTTCTCAAGCTCATCAAGAACACCAAAGGCGCGACCGCCATCGAGTACGGCCTGATCGCCGCGCTGATCGCCGTCGCCGCAATCGGCGCCATGGGCAGCGTCGGCAGCAAGCTGGGCAGCACCTTCAACAACTCGGGTTCGAAGCTCTAACTTCGATCGGATGTTGTCAACGGCGACGGCGGAACCTCGAGTTCCGCCTTGCCACCCTCAATTAGGGATGCCCGCCAGAGAACATCGTTCCGGCGCGTATCGGGAGAAACCAAATGTTGAAGTTCATCAAGCTGATCAAGAATACCAAGGGTGCGACCGCGATCGAGTACGGCCTCATCGCCGCGCTGATCGCCGTGGCCGCCATCGGTGCCATGGGCAGCGTCGGTAGCAAGCTGGGCAGCACCTTCAACAACTCGGGTTCGAAGCTCTAACTTCGATCGCAAGTTGTCAACGGGTGACGGCGGGACGCCTAGGTTCCGCCCCGCCTACCTCGATTGGGGATGCCCGCCAGAGACCGTTGGTCCGGCGCGCATCGGGAGAAGTAAAATGTCGAAATTCATCAAGCTCATCAAGAACAGCAAGGGTGCGACCGCGATCGAATACGGCCTCATCGCCGCGCTGATCGCCGTCGCCGCGATCGGTGCCATGGGCAGCGTGGGCAGCAAGCTGGGCAGCGGCTTCAACAACGCCGGCACGAAGCTCTAAATAGCTCTCGTGATACGGCGCGGGCGGCGCCTCCTCGCGCAGCCCCGTTGAACATTGCCAAACGAAATCAGGCGGCGTCGCGAGACGCCGCCTGTTTCATGTCAGCGGTTTATGAACGCGACCGGGAAGATGTTGGTGGAGCCGTGGGGGATCGAACCCCAGACCTTCGCAATGCCATCGCGACGCTCTCCCAGCTGAGCTACGGCCCCACGTCATGCGCCTTTAGGCGATGTTTCCCCGACTGGAAACGGGAAAGTTCAGTCGCTTCCTGCGCCTCGCTTAATGCTCTTCCTCATTGTCGTCGGTCGGCACGCCCAGGTCATCCTCGCCGGTCGCCAGATCGACTTCGTCGTCGGCGCTGGGCTCCTCGTCCTCGTCGGGCACCAGGTCCTCGGCGCCGAGATCCTCGTTCGCTTCCTTGACCTTGTCGGGCACGGCGGCCGCCTCGAACGGCATCGGCTGTTTCGACTTCAGCACCGGCTCGGGGTTGAAGGTCGCCGCGCAGGCGATGCAGGTGACCGGCTCGTCCTTGCCCAGATCATAGAAGCGGGTCGAACATTTCGGGCAGGTACGCTTGGTACCCCATTCGGGATTGACCATCGGGTCGGGTCTCCAGAGGGATGTGGGTGAGGGCGACCGCAACAGGCCGGCCCACTCTTGGGCGGGCGCCTTGCCATAGGCTCGACCCCCTGTCAAAGCGCCGAACCGTGGACCCGACTTCCTCCAGCCCGGCTGCCCTGGTCATCGCCGTCGACGGACCGGCGGCGAGCGGCAAGGGGACGATCGCCCGCGCGCTTGCCGCTCACTTCGGCCTGCCGCACCTCGACACCGGGCTGCTCTACCGCGCCGTGGCGCTCAACCTCACCCGCTGGGGCGGCGACCCGGCGAGCGAGTTCGAGGCGCTGCGCGCTTGCGACGTGGCTGGCGTGCCGCTTGACGACGCGGACCTGCGGAGCGAGATCGTGGGCGAGATCGCTTCCCGCATTTCCGCCTATCCGTCGGTTCGTGCCGCGCTGCTGGATCGTCAGCGGACCTTCGCCGCGCGGGAAGGCGGGGCCGTGCTCGATGGCCGCGACGTCGGGACCGTCGTCATCCCCCAGGCCAGCGCCAAGCTGTTCGTGACCGCCGCGCCGGAGATCAGGGCCCGCCGCCGCACCGACGAACTCATTGGGCTGGGCAAGTCGGTCCATTTCGACGACGTGCTGACCGACATCCGCGCGCGCGACGAACGGGATTCCACCCGCGCTACAGCGCCACTGGCCCAGGCACCGGATGCGATCCGCATCGATACCGGAGCGCTCTCGCGAGAGGAGGCGATTACGGCGGCGATCGAAGCGGTGAGCTCCCCGTGGAAGGGATAATCCAGCAGTACGTGCACATGAATGGGACGTTGTATCAGGTTCACGCAACCTGCTGCATAGTGCTCGCGTTGGATACGTAACGAAAGCAAAGGAGCAAGTTTCATGCGCAAGACCATCCTCGCGCTCACTGCCGCTTCGATGACCCTGCCGGTCGTCGCGATCCCTTCGGCGGCTGACGCGCAGACTTACCGCGGCCGTGCTTACAGCGACAGCTATTGCCGTCGTCACGGCGGCACCACCGGTGCGGTCGTGGGCGGCGTCGGCGGCGCCCTTGCCGGCCGCGCGATCGCCGGCGGGACTGCCGGCACGCTGATCGGTGCCGGTGCCGGTGCCTTGCTCGGCCGTCACGTCGAGCGGAACACCAAGCGCGACAATTGCTACCGCGATCGCGGCTACTACCGCCGCTAAGCGCTCGCGCTAGACTGAACTGGGGGCCGGCGAGCAAGCGTTCGCCGGCCCTTTCTATTCGACCAGCTTCAGCAGCCGCCGCTCGATCGGCGCCAGGATCGGCCCGAGTTCGTGGCCGCGCTTCAGCACTGCGCCATGCTCCCCGATCAGCGCGAAGGCGCCCTGCTTGGCGCGCAGCTGCGGGCGCTTCTCGATACGGAATTCAGGCCGCTCGGCGGCACGGCGGAACGCGGCGAAGCTCGCCATGTCACGCTCGAACGACATCGCATAATCGCGCCAGTGGCCCGCCGCGACCATTCGTCCGTAGAGTTCGAGGATGCGTTGCAGCTCGGCGCGGTCGAAACTGGTCTGAAGCTTGCGATCCCAAGGTCCGGGGAACGGTGCGATGACGCTCAAGCGCGCTTCGCCTCCTCGCCGACGGTCACCGCGACGGCGCGCAGCTCCGCCAGTTCGCGCCGCAACAGCGCCACCTCCTGCTCGAGCGCGACCAGCGCCGCGCGCTGCGGGTCGCAATCCTCCCCGCACTGCGTGCCATAGGGGATGAACCCGGGGCTGTAGTGCACGGCGTCGACCAGCACCGGCTTGGCCGGAATGCCGACCACGCTCGTGTGCGGAGCGACGTCCTTGGTCACGACCGCATTGGCGCCGACGCGGGCGCCCTCGCGCACCTCGATCGGGCCGAGCACCTGCGCGCCCGAGCCGATCACCACCCCGTTGCGCAGCGTCGGGTGGCGCTTGCCCCCCAGTCCCGCGGTCGGATTGGTGCCGCCCAGCGTGACGTTCTGGTAAATGGTGACATCGTCCCCGATTTCCGCCGTTTCACCGATCACGGTGAAGCCATGGTCAATGAAGAAATTACGCCCGATCTTCGCACCCGGGTGAATGTCGATCGCGGTCAGCAGGCGGGCGATATGATTGACCAGCCGAGCCAGGAAATAGAGCCTGCCGTCGAACAGCCAGTGCGCGACCCGATGGAAGGCGAGCGCCAACACCCCCGGGTACAGCAGCACTTCCCAGCGCGAACGCGCGGCGGGATCGCGCGCCTTGACCGAGTCGAGATAGGCGATCAGTCCGGACGACACGGGCGAATGTCCCTCTTGCGAAGCCGGCAATGTAGGGCCGCGCGGGCGCAAAGAAAAGATTAGAGCGTCGCGTGAACCGTGGCGATGGCCTTCATCACCGCGCCGATCCGCGCCGCGGCCTGGATCGTCTCGGGCTTGACGCCGTGCTGGACCAGCAGCCGTTCGTGGCTGTCGATGCACATGCCGCAGCCGTTCATCGCGCTGACCGCGAGGCTGAACAGCTCGAAATCGTCCTTGTCGGTGCCGTGCGTGCCGAGGAAGTTCATCCTCAGCTTGGCCGGCAGCTTGCCATACTCGGGGTTGGAGGCGAGGTGGACGAAGCGATAATAGACGTTGTTCATCGCCATGACCGCCGCCGCGCCGCGCGCCGCATTGGCGACGTCCGCGGCCAGATTGCCCTCGACCTCCGCTTCCGCTGCCGCGACCAGCGGGCGATACCCCGAGCCGTGGGCGCAGGCGAGCAGCAACCCGAACTTGCGCGTGTCGCCAAGCAGCTGGTCCGACAGGATCGACGACAGGTTGAGCCGCAGATCCTTGGCGTATTCGGGCAGCGTGTCGGCAAATTGCTTGAGCGACATGGGTTCACTTTCTCCTCCCCAGAATTTGCCGGGGAGGTGGCAGCCGCAGGCTGACGCAGGGGTTTTCTGGGGAGGGAATCAGACCCCTCCACCGGCTTCGCTGGCCACCCTCCCC
The DNA here is from genome assembly GCA_964235835.1 of uncultured Sphingomonadaceae bacterium. GTDB lineage: Bacteria > Pseudomonadota > Alphaproteobacteria > Sphingomonadales > Sphingomonadaceae > Sphingomicrobium. The sequence continues at coordinate 5,687 of CAXSDY010000017.1, forward strand.
ATGACATCATGGGGAGGAAAAGACTCGTGCTACGCCGCGGGCTTGAGGACTTCCTGGCCTTCCTGCCAGTTGCACGGGCACAGCTCGTCGGTCTGCAGCGCGTCCAGGATGCGCAGCGTCTCCTGCGGGTTGCGGCCGACGTTGAGGCCGTTGACCGTGACGTGCTGGATGACGTTGTCCGGGTCGATGATGAACGTCGCGCGATAGGCGACGCCCTCCTCGGGGTGGACGATGCCGAGCGCGCTCGCCAGCGCCTTGTTGTTGTCGGCGATCCATGGGAAATCGGCCTGGGCGAGCTGCTCGTCCGACTTGCGCCACGCGAAGTGGACGTGGGCGGTGTCGGTCGAGGCGCCGATCAGGTCGGCATCGCGGTCGGCGAAGTCGCCCTTGAGGTCGCCATAGCCGACGATCTCGGTCGGGCAGACGAAGGTGAAGTCCTTCGGCCAGTAGAACAGCACTTTCCACCGGCCGTTGGTCTGGCCAATGTCGATCGTCTCTCCGTTGGGGAGGGCGGACGTGCCCTGCTGGACAGGCAGCTTGAGGGACGGAATCTGGTCGCCGACGGTGAGCATGGGTGGGTTCCTCTACGTTGCAGGATGATGGTGCGCCGCAGCATCTACGTCGGTGGCAATGATCGTTCAATCCGTTTAGATTGATCAAGCTGATCGGAAGCACCAATGATCGTCTACCTGCCGACCATCAAACAGCTCCAGTACCTCGTCGCCCTGCGCGACTATGGCCATTTTGGCAGGGCGGCGGAGAGCTGCTTCGTCACCCAGTCCACCTTGTCGGCGAGCCTGCGCGAACTGGAGACGCTGGTCGGCGTGACGCTGGTCGAACGGACGCGGCGCGTCGTGCGCTTCACGCCCCTCGGCACCCGCATCGCCGAGAAGGCGCGGCGCGTGCTGCGCGAGGCGGAGGAACTGGCCGACATGGCGCGGGCCGAGGGCCTGCCGTTGACCGGCGAGCTGCGCATGGGCGTCATTCCTACGATCGCGCCGTTCCTGCTGCCTGCCATTCTGCCCCGCCTGCGAAGCCGCTGGCCTGAGCTCAAGCTGTTCCTGAGGGAGGAGACGAGCCACGCCGCCTGCGACGCGCTCCACCGCGGCCAGCTCGACTGCGTGCTGCTTGCGGTGCCCTACGCTTGCGGCGACGTCGAGCTGATGGATCTGCTGGATGACGAACTGCTCGTCGCTTTCCCGCCCGACGAGCAGCCGCCGGCACGCATCGCTGCCCGGTCGATCGACGAGCATCGCCTGCTGTTGCTCGAGGACGGGCACTGCCTCAAGGACCATGCGCTGGCTGCGTGCGAGCGGCCCCAGCTACGGGCCGAGGCGCGAATGCTGGGCACATCGCTCCACACGCTGGTGCAGATGGTCGACAATGGACTCGGCCTGACGCTCGTGCCGCAGATGGCGGTTGCGGCGGGCATCCTCGAGGGGACCGGGATCGTTACCCGACACCTCGACGCAGACCAATCGTCCCGGCGGATCGCCCTGGTCTGGCGACGGGGCAGCCCTCGTGCGGGCGAGTTCCGGATGCTGGGCGAGGCGCTAATCGAGGCCCAGCAGCCACCGGGATAGGTCGACCGGGCGGACGACGGCGCCAGGCGCGCGCAGCGCGATCTCGGCGCGGTGTGCCATCACCCACTCAAGGCAGGCACAGCGCGTCGCGAAGGTCGGGTAGTCCGCTCGGGTCGGTGCGAAGCTGTCGCTGCCGAGCAGGTAGCGCGAGCCCTTGTGACTGTTCGGCATTCCAGCCCAGCCTCTTGCCGGGGCGACGACGGCGGGCACCCAATAGGTTCGTCGGGGATCGAGTCCGTCGAACTTGTCGGTCGGTTGCACCGCCGCCGGTCGCGTCAGTTCGCCAGCTCGACCGGATGCGCCGGGTCGGCCGTGGCAAGGTCGAACCGGTCGGCGTTCATGACCTTGGTCCAGGCATTGACGAAGTCGCGCGCGAACTTCTCCTCGTTGCCGCGTTCGGCATAGACTTCGGCCGTGGCCCGCAACTGGCTGTTCGACCCGAAGATCAGGTCGGTGCGGGTCGCGCGCCAGCGTTCCTGGCGCCCGCCGCGGTCGTAGCCGATGAACTCCTCGTCGGCGCTGGTATCGATCACCTCCCAGAAGGTGTCGTTATCGAGCAGGTTGACGAAGAAGTCGTTGGTCAGCTGGCCCGGCCGCGTGGTGAACGCGCCCTCGCTGCGGCCGACGTGGTTGGCGCCGAGCACGCGCAGCCCGCCGACCAGCACGGTCATTTCCGGCACCGACAGGCCGAGCAGCGAGGCGCGGTCGAGCAACAATTCCTCGGTCTTCACGCTGTGCTTGGTCGCGAGATAGTTACGGAAGCCGTCGGCCTTGGGTTCCATCACTTCGAAGCTCTCCGCGTCGGTCCATTCCTCCGTCGCGTCGCCGCGGCCACCGGTGAACGGCACGTCGATCGCGAAGCCTGCGTCGCGCGCGGCCTTCTCGACGGCGGCAGTGCCGGCGAGAACAATCGCGTCCGCCATTGACAGGGAGCCACGAAGCTCGCCGACCTTCGCCAGCACCTGACTGAGCTCGGCGGGCTCGTTAACTTCCCAGTCCCTCTGCGGCGCAAAGCGGATGCGGGCGCCGTTGGCGCCGCCCCGGTGATCCGTCTTGCGATAGGAAGACGCCGAGGCCCAAGCCACCTTGACGAGCTGGCCGACGCTGAACCCGGCGTCGAGGATCGCCGACTTGAACGCGGTCACGTCGGCATCCGTCGCCGGGCTGCCGGCCGGAACCGGATCCTGCCAGATGAGGTCCTCCCGTGGCACCTCGGGCCCAAGGTAGCGGCCCTTCGGCCCCATGTCGCGGTGCGTCAGCTTGAACCAGGCGCGGGCGAAGGCGTCCTTGAACGCCTCATGGTCGTTGCGAAATCTTTCCGAGATAGCGCGGAATTCGGGGTCGACCTTGAGCGCCATGTCCGCGGTCGTCATCATCGTGGGTACGCGCTTTGTGGGATCGTGGGCGGCCGGCGCCATGTCCTCCTCGCGCTGGTCGATCGGTTGCCACTGCTGCGCACCGGCCGGCGAGCGCACGATCTCGTATTCATAGTCGAGCAGCAGGCGGAAGTAGTTCTGCGACCACTCCGTCGGCGTGTTGACCCACGCCCCCTCGATGCCGCTGGTGATGGTGTGCTCGCCGATGCCGGTCTCATGGCTGCTGGTCCAGCCGAGCCCCTGCAGCGCCACGTCCGCCCCCTCGGGAGCGTCACCGACGAGGCTCGGATCGCCCGCGCCGTGCGCCTTGCCGAAGGTATGTCCTCCTGCCGTAAGCGCGACGGTCTCCTCATGGTTCATCGCCATGCGCTCGAACGTGATCTTGATGTCGCGGGCCGAGCCGAGCGGATCGGGGACGCTGCCGGGACCTTCCGGATTGACGTAGATGAGTCCCATCTGGATCGCGGCAAGGGGATGCTCGAGCTCCATTTCGCGCTCGGGCTGGATGCGGGTTTCGGTCGCCTCGACCCAATTCTCCTCGGCGCCCCAATAGACGTCGCGTTCGGCTTCGAACACGTCCTTGCGGCCGCCGCCGAAGCCGAACACCGGCCCGCCCATCGATTCGATCGCAACATTGCCGGTGAGGATGAACAGGTCGGCCCAGCTGATGTTCTTGCCGTATTTCTGCTTGACCGGCCACAGCAGGCGGCGCGCCTTGTCGAGGTTGCCGTTGTCCGGCCAGCTGTTAAGCGGGGCGAAGCGCTGTTGCCCGCTCGATGCGCCGCCGCGGCCATCCGCCGTGCGATAGGTGCCCGCGGCGTGCCACGCCATGCGGATGAAGAACGGGCCATAATGTTCATAGTCCGCCGGCCACCACGGCTTGCTACCGGTCATCAGCGCGGTCAGATCGGCCTTGAGTGCGGCATAGTCGAGCGCCTGGAACGCCGCGGCATAATCGAAGTCGTCGCCCATCGGATCTGGCGAGACGCCGCCCTGGTGAAGGATGTCGAGCGGCAGCGAGTCAGGCCACCAGTCGCGATTGGTCCGCCCGAGCAGGGCTCGCGTGGCCTTGTTCACGGGGCAGCTGCCCTCGCTCATGTCGCCGGTTTTCATATCCATGGTAGCCGTCTCCTGGAATGTATGCGCACAGGCTAGGCGCGCGATAACCGGGTCGAAAACGATTAAACTTGGATGCTGCAAACGACAAAAGCGATCAGTCGTCGAAGTGCCGCATTCCGGTGCGCAGATAGTCCCACCCGGTGACTAGAGTGAGGCTGGCAGCAGCCCACAGGCTGATGATGCCGACCAGGTGAACCCACGGAGCATGGGGCAGCGCACCCCCGAGGATCAGGGCGCCCAGCGCGACCAGCTGGAAGGTGGTCTTCCATTTGGCAAGCTGACTGACCGGCACCGAAACCTGCAGGCTGGCGAGGTACTCCCGCAATCCGGAAACGATGATTTCGCGCAGCAGGATGATCAGGCCGGCGATGATGTGCAAGCCTGCGATCTCCGGCTCCGGGTTCGCCTTGCGGCTGGAGATCAGCATCATCAGCACCGCCGCGACCATGATCTTGTCGGCGATCGGATCGAGAAACTGCCCGAGCCGCGAGATCTGCCCGTTAGCACGGGCCAGATAGCCGTCGAAATAGTCGGTCAGGCCGACGATGCAGTAGAGCACGAAGGTGATCGCATAATCGATCGGCAGGGGCCGCCAGAGCAGGAACACCAGGATCGGCACCGCAAAGATGCGCGACAGCGTCAGCAGATTCGGAACGGTCAGCATGGCGTCCCCGTGTAGGCGGCTGGGCGGTCCGGTTCAAACCGGCCATATTGCCGTTGTCCGCCAACCCGCTATGTCCATCACGAGCGCGGCCATGTTCGAAGCGCCTCGGAGGGATCGCGCAGCGGACGGATGCAGGACAGTCTTCACCTGCTCAAGTCGCGGCGTTTCCTGCCCCTGTTCGCCACCCAGTTCCTGGGCGCGTTCAACGACAATCTGTTCCGTACGTCGATGGTCCTGCTGGTGATCTACGGCATCTACGGCGACGCGCGGCAGGAGGCCACGTTCAGCGCCGTAGCGGGCGGGCTGTTCATTCTGCCCTTCTTCCTTCTGTCGGCACTCGCCGGGCAGCTCGCGGACTCGACCGACAAGGCGCGCATCATCCGGTTCGTGAAAACGGCCGAGGTCGCGATCATGGTGCTCGGTGCGGCCGGGCTGCTGCTTCAGAACGTCCCGCTGCTGCTGGTCGCGCTGACCGCCATGGGGGTGCACTCGACCTTCTTCGGCCCGATCAAATATGCCGTCCTGCCGCAGCACCTGAAGGACGACGAGGTGCTCGGCGGCACCGGGCTGGTGGAGGCGGGCACCTATGTCGCGATCCTCGGCGGAACGCTGCTCGGCGGGGTTCTGATTACCCGCACCCACGACGGTGCGTTCCACGCCACCCGCGCCGCGGCAGCGGTGATCGGTGTCGCCCTGATCGGCCGATGGATCGGCGGGATGGTGCCGGCGGCGCCCCCGGAGGTCGACGTGCCGGCGTTCAAGTTCGACTGGCACATCGTCCGGGCATCCGTCACGTTGGTCAGAGCGACACTGCACATCCGCCGTCTGTTCCTCGCCATTCTCGCGATCAGCTTTTTCTGGGCGATGGGTGCCGTGCTCGCCGCCCAGTTCCCGCCGCTCGTCAAGAATGGCCTTGGCGCCAATCAGCACGTCGCGACGCTGTTCCTGGCGGTCTTCTCGATCGGTGTCGCGCTCGGCTCTGTCGCCGTGAACCGTCTGCTTCGGGGCCGTGTGTCGGCCCGCTACGCGCCCGGTTCGGCGCTGATGATGGGGCTGTTCATCCTCGACCTCTACCGGCGGGTCAAGTTCTGGCCCGGTGTCCCGGGTGGCGGTGCGCTGCGGGGTTTCGACGCGTTCCTCGCGATGCCGGGCAGCTGGCTGGTGGTGCTCGACCTGCTCGGCGTTGCGATCGCGGGCGGCATGTTCGTCGTGCCGCTCTATGCTTTCCTGACCACGACGGTCGCCAAGTGCGAGACGGCACGCACCGTCGCCGCCAACAACATCGTCAACTCGGGCTTCATGGTGCTCGCGACGCTGATCCTGACCGGAGCAGTCCAGCTTGGCGTCACGGTCGCCGAGAGCCTGCTGATTGTCGCAGTTGGAAGCTTGTTCGCGGCCTGGCTCGGGTGGCGCCTGCACGAGGCCTGCGACGAACCGGCGCCCGCGCGTACCTAGGCCAGGTACACGGCGACGAACAGGAAGCCGCCGAGGAAGGTTGTCGCGAACAGTTTGAGGTCGGCCAGCGGCTCCGTGCGCTCTGGCGCCGGAACCGTCGCCAGGGAAAACCGCGGCCGCCGGCCAAACTGACGAGGCTTGACAATGCCGGTGGAGGGAAGGGGACGCATACGGACCTGCTTAACGTGCTTTTTACCAGCTCGACAACGGTCGAATATGCCCTGCCGGTTCCACGTGCTGCTTTGACCTAACAGGACGAAATGGTTCAGTTCGGGACGTTTGCGAGGCGTGCTGCTGAATGTGAACTCGGCGGGCAGGGGACGATGTTGCGCCGACGGACGTACGAAGACGCGCGTGCTGCGATCTTCTCCTTGCCTAAGCCTCGATCTTCTGCCTTAACTTGGCCGATGCAAGTTCACGCGCCCGCCCCGACTCGGACTCCGCTCATCGCGGCGCCGGCTACCGTGCGTGCAGCAGCCGTAGCAACCGTAGCGAACTCCTTCATCGGGGCGGCGCCTGGTTCCGGCTGACGATCTGAAGCAACAGATCCGACACTGACCAGCCCCCGCTCCACCCGGAGCGGGGGTTTTCTTTTGTGCTGAGGAGACTGACATGATTGGCTGCGTTTCGATCGAATATGTTCCCACCGCGGAAGCGTTACCCGCGATCCTTGCTGCCGTTCACGACAGCGATCTTCCGATCCACGGCCTCAAGGCGATGCCGATCAACCAGTCGCAGAATGTTACCCTGAGTCTCGACGTAGGCTTTCCAAGTCGCTCGAGCCTGGAAATGCTTGGCGCCAAGCTCAGCGCGCTGGAGATGGTCACGCGGGTCCTGCACCTGTCGAGGCGTGATCCTCGTTCGTGCTAGATCCAGCCCTTTGCGAACCGTTAGCACCGCCGGATAATCGGGCTCCTGCAAGTGCGCCGTTGCAGAACGGATCAATCTTCTTCATGGAGCGGTCATCGACTAAGGAGCTTACAGTAATGGCCGAAGATGAGATGAGCACGAACAGCGTAGAACTGGCGACCGAACTGACCATCGCCTGGCTTTCCAACCCGAACACGCGCGCCAGCGCCGAGGAGATCCCCGGTTTCCTCAAGACGATGCATTCGGCCGTCGCGGCGCTAGGCGGCAGCGACAGTCCCGAAGAGCCCGATCAGCAGGCAGCCGAATATGTTCCAGCTGTCACATCGCGCCGGTCACTCTCGTCGCGCGATCACATCATCTCGATGATCGACGGCAAGCCTTACAAGACGTTGCGCCGTCACCTCTCGCGCCATGGCCTGTCGCCGCAGGAGTATCGGGACCGCTATGGCCTGAAGTCGGATTATCCGATGGTCGCCCCGGCCTATGCCGACATGCGGCGCGACATGGCCAAGAAGATCGGCCTTGGCCGCCGCAGCGGCAAGAGGGCCGACGCGCCCGCCGGGAACGCGGAGGAGACGCCGGCGGCGGCACCGAAGCGGCGCGGCCGTCCGCCCAAGGCCGGCTAAGGGGCGAGGGACATCTCACGCCAGGGCGGGCTCCCCGGGAAACCGGTGGGGCCCGCTCTGGCGTTGGCGAAGTGGAGGCGACGAATGCTGGCGCTTGTTGACCATGACGAATGCCGCAGCCGGAGGATGCCTCGGCCTCGTATTGGCTGTATACAATAGACCCGCCGACCTAGAAGGTCCCTCCTACAGCGGACGCATGTGCCGCGGGACGCAGGGGAGGTCGCGATGAAGCGTGCAATGCTGGCCCTCGCATCCTTGTGCATGGCCTGGGCTGCCTTGGCCGCGAACGTCACGTCGGCGGTTTACGGGACCACGGACGCGGGAGCGCCCGTGCGGGTCTACACGCTTACGAACGGCAACGGCATGCGGGCCAAGGTGCTCGATTATGGCGGCGCGATCGTCGAGCTGACGGCCCCGGACCGCGCCGGCAGGTTCGACAACGTCGTCCTGGCCCTTCCTGACATCAAGGCGCTTCAGGCCAACGGCAGCGTGAACACGCTGATCGGGCGCTACGCCAACCGGATCAAGGGCGGCTTCACCCTTGACGGCAAGCATTATACACTGCCCGCCAACGCCAATGGGGTGACCCTTCACGGCGGGCGGCAGGGCTACAACAGCCGCCTCTGGCAAGTCACATCCCTTGCAGCCCGCGACGGGTCGGCGCTTAGGCTCAGCCTCGTCAGCCCCGACGGCGACCAGGGTCTTCCCGGGGCGCTAAAGGTCGAGGTCACCTACACGCTGACCAACGAGAACGATCTCCGGCTCGATTACGAGGCGACCACCGACAAGCCGACGATCGTCAACTTGACCAACCATCTCTACTTCAACATCGGCGGCAATGGCTCGGGCACGGTCGACAATCATCAGCTGCAGATCATGGCCGACAGTTACACACCGACCGATGCGGACCAGGCGCCGACCGGCGAGATCGCCACGGTTGCTGGGACGGCCCTCGATTTCCGCCAGCTCACGCCAATCGGCGCGCACGTCCGGTCGGCCGAGCCGCAGATGCTGATCGGCCGGGGATACGATCACAATTTCGTTCTCCGCCAGGCACCCGGCGAGGCGCTCCGGCTTGCCGCCCGGCTCTACGATCCGCGCAGCGGCCGGATGATGGAGATGCGCACGACCGAGCCCGGCCTCCAGATTTATTCCGGCAATGGCTTCAACGGCACCACCCTGTCCGCCGCCGGAACCACCATCCGCCAGGGCGACGCGCTGGCGCTCGAAACGCAGCATTTTCCGAACAGCCCGAACCGGCTCAATTTCCCGACCACCGTCCTGCGACCGGGGCAGGTGTTCCGGTCGACCACCGTCTTCCACTTCACCACGGACCGACCGGGCGGAAGTCGCGGGCGCCGAGCACGGTAGAGGTCCTCGCACGAACAGGCATTGTGCCCGTTTGATCGAGCACTGCCAAGCGGATGCGGAGAAGAGCGGTCCCTTGCGCTTATGCTGCCCACGCCGCCTGTATGCTGCCCACGCTGCTTGCGATCAAAAACAGATGGCGACGACGCTCATCCACCCTGTCCTGGCCCTCGCAGTCCTGGCTGTCAGCATCGCCGTCGATCTCTCCCACCGCTCGATCATTCTCGTGACGAGACGTGGGCAGCGTTCATGGGAAGCGCCGTAGCGCTCCCGATGTTCGGTTGCGCGTGCATCGCTCAATGCCCTCCCTTGCGAAAGGAAGCGGCGGAAATAGACGAGAAAGCAGCACGGTTTCAGCTAAGTCGTTGATATAGTGGTGCGCCACGCAGTCACGTGCGAACCCGTCTCCCATCGTAAATTCCCGTTCGCACGGGAATCTGCTGGGAATATCACCGCTTCCAGGCCTTAATCGACTTTCTACTGGGTTCAGCCGTCAGGGAAAACCAGGGCAAACAGCCCGAGCTTCCCGTTGTCGTCAGCCGGGAATTTAGCCGCACCCGAACGGGAATTCCAATCTGCAGGCCACCCCTTTGCTGGGAACGGTGACAGCGCCTCCACGCCTGGTCCTACGAGCAATGCCGAGGCAGCCGGCGGACGGTAAGTGCCTGAGCCGCCATGACCAGCCAGATCTAGCATCATCTTACGACGTAGCTGGGTTGGGTATGTCGCCGGGATCGGCTTCGAGAATGACCCGCCAGCACCGCCATCAGCGTGGTCAACTGGTGCTTGGCTTGCGCTCAATTCCGCCAATGAGTTACTCGATGTTACGCACCATCAAATCCGCCAGCGTAGATGTTGATCTCGGCGGCGAGAGGATGATTGAACATTGACAATCAGCAAAGTCGCGTTGTTGGCAGGCCAAGTGGCCGAGTTAAGTAAGTAAGTGAACTCTGTGGCCAGTTAAGACGCGGTAGCTCTGGCGCACCGTGTTGCATCGATGCTGGCTGCGGAGCGTCGTAGGAAAACTCTATTGCACTATCGGGCTACACTGCTATCGAGAATATAGTGCGTTGCTCGCGCGCCTCTGGGTACTTGTGCTACGCGCAAGTTGTTGAAGATCATCGGCGTAATGCGCCGACCTCTTCCGGAGCCACAGCCTGATGGGCTGGGGAAGGTGGTTAGCTTCATGAGCGCCACCCTGTTGCGGCTAGCCGCGGCACGAGGACCTTCCGCGTCTGCCTGTGGGGGCCGGGCAGATAACCCAACATCCGTCGCGCTTGCGCGCGAGCGCCAACCTCAGGGTTTCGAGCAATGAACCAACTGCGTATCATCTATGTGGAGATCGATGACCTGATCGCCGCCGAGCTTAACGCTCGGACACACTCCAAGAAGCAGATCAAACGGCTCTGCCGCACGATCAAGGAATTGGGCTTTTGGGTGCCGGTCCTGATCGATCGAAATCGACGTATTATCGCCGGGCACGGCCGCGTCGAAGCCGCGAAGCTCGCCGGGCTGAAGCAGGTCCCAACCATCCAGGTTGAGGAGCTGAGCTCGGAGAAGGTCCAGCTTCTGGCACTTGCCGAGAACAAGCTATCCGAGTCCGGTGGCTGGGACGAGGGCGTGCTGAAGCTCGTGTTCGGCAACCTTGAGTCACTCGACCTTGGCCTGGACCTTACATTGAGCGCGTTCGACGTTGGCGAGATCGATGTTCTGCTCGGCGAGGACGACGATCCTTCCGAGGAGGGCCCGTCGCTGCCGGGGTCGAGATCCCGACCGGCGGTCACCAGGACTGGCGACCAGTGGCTGATCGGTGGTCACCGGCTGCTGTGTGGCAGCGCTCTCGACAACGCTTGCTACGAGGCCCTGCTGTGGAGCGAGCGGGCCCAGATGGTGTTCACCGATCCGCCTTTCAACCAGCCTATCGCGGGCCACGTCTCGGGCAAAGGTGCGATCAGCCACCCCGAGTTCGCCATGGCCTCGGGCGAAATGACCGGGCAAGAGTTCGTCGCCTTTCTGCAGGGCTTCATCACGCTCCTAGTCCGATGGAGCTCGGATGGTTCGATCCACTTCGTGTGCATGGATCATCACCATATCGGCGAACTCCTCGAAGCCGCGAAAGGCAGTTACGAGTATAAGAACCTGTGTGTATGGGTTAAGCGAAACGGCGGGATGGGCTCGCTATACCGCTCGCAGCACGAGCTGGTTGGCGTGTTCAAGGCCGGCAAGTCGCCGCACATTAACAATGTGCAGCTTGGGTCGCTAGGTCGCAATCGCACCAACGTCTGGCGCTACGCTGGCGCGAACTCGTTCGGGCCTGACCGGGATGCGGCCCTGGCGGGTCATCCGACCACCAAGCCCGTGGCGATGATCGCCGACGCGATCCGCGACTGCTCCAATCGCGGCGGCGTGATCCTCGATGTGTTCGCTGGCAGCGGGACCACGCTCCTGGCTGCGGAGCAAACCGGCCGACGCGGGTTCGGAATCGAACTCGATCCTTACTACGTCGACCTCGCCGCCGAGCGCCTCGGTCTCGCTACCAAAGCCCCGGTGACGCACGCCGCCACCGGGCTCTCGTTCGACGAGCTGCGCGCTCGACGCACGGCCGAGCTGGTGGAGGGCGGCCAGTGAGCAGCGGTGCTAGCGGCAGCGATGATAATCGTCGCGATGATTACGAGGTTGGCTATGGCAAACCGCCCCTAGCGACCCGCTTCGGAGCAGGAAACCGCGGCAATCCTGGGAACCGCAAGGGCCGCGTTAGGGGAACGCGCAATCTCAAGACGGACCTACTGGACGAGCTTGGCGAGACCATCACGCTCACGGAAGGTGCGCGTCCGATCAAGATCAGCAAACAACGTGCACTGGTGAAGGCCCTGGTCGTCAAGGGCATCAAGGGCGACACGCGCGCGCTCGACAGCGCGTTGAACCTGCTGCTCCGCCTAACCGGCGCCGACGCTCCCGAGAACACGGTCGGGCTCAGCCACGCCGATCAGGCCATCCTTGATGACTTGATCAGCCGCAAGGGGGAGGCAGGCCGTGAATGATGGCCCCCAAGCCGCGCTGCGCGCCGCGCTACGGACGGACCTACTTAGCTTCACCGCGAAAGCGTTCCACCATACCGCGCCTGCGCAGATGTTCAGCCGCAACTGGCACCAGCAAGCGATCGCCTGGCAACTCGAGCTTTGCCGCCGCCGAGAAGTGCGCAGGCTGATCATCACTGTGCCTCCCCGTCAGCTAAAGTCCGTCACCGCCTCGGTGGCATTCCCCGCCTTCATCCTCGGGCATGACCCCACCGCTCGGATCGTGTGCGTCAGCTACTCGTCGGACCTCTCCGCCAAGCATGCCCGCGACTGCAGGTCAGTGATGACCTCGGCTTGGTACCGAGAGCTGTTCCCCGACACCGTCCTTAGCCGCGAGCGCAACGCCGAGCTCGAGTTCATGACAACCAAGCGGGGCTACCGGCTGTCCACGTCCGTGGGCGGCAGCCTGACGGGCAGGGGTGGCAACTACATCATCGTCGATGATCCCATGAAGCCCGACGAAGCCTTGTCCGACCTTCGCCGAGCTGGCGTCAACGAGTGGATGGACAACACGCTCTACTCGCGTCTCGACGACAAGCAGAACGACGTGCTGATCCTCATCATGCAGCGCTTGCACCTCGAAGATCCTGTGGGGCACGTGCTGAACAAGGAGGAGGGTTGGGCCCACCTCAACCTTCCTGCAATTGCCGAGTTCGATGAAGCGATCCCAATCGGCCTGGGCAAGTTCTATGATCGCAAGGCCGGCGAGCTGCTCCATCCCAAACGCGAACCCCAGTCGGTGCTCGACGATCTGAAGCGGTCGATTGGCAGCTACAACTTCGCAGCTCAATACCAGCAGCAGCCGATCCCGCCCGAGGGCGAGATCGTCAAATGGGAGTGGTTCCAGACCTACGAGGCCATCCCCGCTGGCCAAGGGTACATCGTCCAGAGCTGGGACACGGCCTCGAAGTCAGGGGAGCTCAACGACTACTCCGTGTGCACCACGTGGCAGGTGGTGGGCGAGAAGTTCTACCTCCTCGATGTGCTGCGCCAGCGCCTGCTTTATCCTGCACTGCGCCGAGCAGTCGTCGCTCAGTCGCAGCGCTATCGCCCACGCAGCATCCTCATCGAGGATAAGGCCTCAGGCATGGCGCTGGCGCAGGACTTCCGAGCCGGCGAGCTTGGCGGCGCCGGTTTGCCGATCGCGATCGCTCCGGAAGCCGACAAGATCACCCGGGCTTCGACCGAGTCTATCGCGGTCGAGACTGGCAAAGTGTTCCTGCCGTGCAAGGCCGACTGGCTGCAGGAGCTCCGCCACGAAATCGTTCAGTTTCCCTACGGTGCCCACGACGATCAGATCGACAGCATGTCCCAGTTCCTAGGCTGGGTGCGGAAGCGGCAATACGGTGGCGCGATGATGGTGAAGGTGGCCGGTATCTAAACGGATCGGCGGCAATCACCTGGACCTCTGCGGCGTCGAACTTGCTGGCGAGCTCGGCGGGCAACCCGACTTGAACAAGCGGAAGGCAGGCCCTCTCGGGAGCAATCCATTGCAGATGTTTGGAGACGTTGCAGACCTTTAGATGGGCTGCATATACTCCTCGGCTTCTTCGGGCGTCAGCAGCGTGCCCCATGTGCTGCCTTTCGAAACCGCGCCCTGGTACTTCTCCCAGGCGTGGCTGGTCGAGTTCCAGATCTCCGTCGGCCAGGCCCAGACGGGCCCGCGGTACAGCGCCTGTTCGTGCTCAATCAACAACATCGCAGATCCTCCATTGGTCGTAGCCCGACGATCACGTCAGCCGACATGAGTCATCGAGCACGGTTCGCTTCGCGAACGGTCATGTTTGTGTTGGTAGACCCCTCGGCCGTCTGAACGAGGTCGGGCCTCTGTCTTTGCGCCCGGCAAGTCGGATCCCTCGCGCAGTCGATTGTGCCTCTGAGACGGACCGCAGATTGGCGCGGTGACTTACTGCTCGGCTTGATCAGGCAGCGCTTTCAGCACCACGTAGCGCAGTCCGACGTTCGACAGCTTGAGAACGCGGATGCGAGCACCTTTGAAGCCGATCTCGTTCCCATCGGCGAGGTCGTAGGAAAGCTCCTGCGAGAATGCCGGCCGAGCAAGATCGTTCATGAACTCGCGGTACTGCAGGTGAAGCGTACCCTTGCTCCCTCCGGAGTAGAGGATCTCGCGACGAAACCCGTTCGTGTTCATCTTGAGACAGCGGCTGACCGTGAACCTTGCGCCAGGCACCGCGATGTCCTGTGACGACAGGCCGAAGTTCACCTTGGCTCGCAGGAGAGCGTCGTTCGCAGGATCGACATAGACGCTGATGTCGGGTTTGGAGAGACCGCGGCGCTCGCCTTTCTCGCGATTGTAGCGGAACGAGGCGCCGCGTACCGGGTGAAGGCCGTTGTTCATCACGGACGCGGCAGGCAGTTCGATGGGCTCGATGGTGATCGTGTAACCCGCTCCAGCACGCTTGCCCGACCCGGTCGCTTCAGCCGTGATCTTCAGACTGGCTTCGGCAATCCCGGCCCGTGCCGTTGCAACAAGGCTTCCGCCAACCTCAACCTCATGCTCCTCACCGAGGGATGGGAGGGTCACGACCTGGAACTTGGGGATCGCCATGTTGTCGGAGCTACACGCCGGAAGATCCGATACCGCCACTTGCGGCATCGGTCCTTGGGCGAATGCTGCCTGGCTCCCCATGAGACTGCCGCACGGCGTGAGCGCGAGTACCGTCAGCTTGACCATTGAGGGCCCGCCGGATCGGCAAGTGCGGTTCATGAGTCCTCCTGTAGACGATAAGTCACACGACCATGCTCGCCACCGGCGCCCAGTCAACGAGAATGTCGCTGATCGTGTGCAGATCCCTGGTGGAGCGCGCGTGGCGCGCACTGGTGAGCGGCACTTCGCGATTACGGCACCTCAGCCGCGTCGAACTTGGTCGCGAGCTCAGCAAGCAGTCGGTTCTTGCGGCGTCGTTCGATCTCCGGGTCCGCAACCTGGATGAACTCTGCGCCCGAGAAGTTGTCGCCTCGTTTGCGGTTCAAGGGAGGCTCGAGGCTCTCGATCAACAAGGCTTCGAGCGTGTTGATGACCACCGAGTGCGTCCATGCCGCCGAAGGTTCGGCAAGGGTGCCGTCGGGGTTGACGCTCCTGAGGCCGAACCATGAGAAACGATCCCAGCGCCCCGCCAGCCGATCGGTCGTATGCGCCTTCAATCGCGTGAACAGCGTGTCGGCCGCCCGGCCGACATAGATCACCCGTTCGCGGTCATGGAGCAGATAGACTCCGACCTGCTCACTGAAGTTTACGTCGGTTGCGCCCAGTCCCTGGCGCCCCAGCAACTTGGGCCTGCTGGTCCAGACTACTTGCTCCCGCTGCCAGAACATGCCGAACGCGCGCAACGCTCCCGCTTCCGGGTCGGCGCTGTCATCGACCGAGAGCGGCTCAAGATCACGCGGGCCTTCAGCGATGCTCTGCTTGAGCATGTAGGTCCCGCGCTCGAGCCTAAGAAAAGGCGAGCTCTCCTCCCTCAACGAGCTGCTCAGCACAGCCGCTACGTTCGCCGCGGGATTAGGTGACTTGCGCAAGCCGCGGGCCGCGATCTGGCTGGCGATCTCGGTATAGTGCATCAGGCCGCCGGAATCCTTGAGCACGGTGAGGATCGCGTCTTCCCAGGAGATCTCTCTAGCCAAGCCAACCCTCCGGCTGACCTAGGCCGATCAGCGACCACACTACGGCTCTGCGGGCGCGTCTAGTCAACCAGAATGTCACTCATCGTCTGTAGATCGATGGTCGACATCCGCGTCTCAGTCGCGGCGTGGACATCCGCCGCCGCCTCGGACGCAACCTGCGACGCCTCAGAGACGAGAAGGGGTGGAGCCAGGAAGCGTTCGCGCACGAGGCAGGCATCCACCGGACCTACGTTAGTGACATCGAACGTGGCGTCCGCAATCCGACGATCACGATCGTCGAGAAGCTGGCAAAGCCGCTTGGCGTGGCCGCGGCTGCTCTGCTGGAGTAGGCACGAAGGTGGCCCTGGACGCCTTCAACGCGGCAGCGGAGATCGTCCACTCGCGTTAACTTCGTCTTGTTGAATGTCGCTATACTAAGTAGTTACGGAAGCGGAACGCCGGCTGCCGGCGCGCTCCGAGTCGCGGGTTGCGTGGGGGTGGAAGATGCGAGAGTCGGATGTGGAGTTCTACCGGAGACGCGCCTCAGCCGAGCGTCGCATGGCCTTGGCTGCGGAACGCCATGATGTTGCTGCGATCCATGAAGAACTCGCCAGGCAGTATCAGGCGTTGGTCGATGAGGAACGGTTGCGACCTCATTTGCACATTGCGATGCCCGCTCGTTTGTCCGCGACCAGCTGAGAATTGAGGCGCCCCGAGCGGCGGCCTTGTCGCCTGACAGCCCCCACTACAAGACAGGCTCGTGACACGGTGTGGCGGTCAAAAAGCACTTTGCCGGAGAGCCTCAAGGCACCACCAATGTATCACCGCTCAGGACCGAAGGTACGTCGGCTTGGCTAATCAGACCCGTCGACCCTCTTAGGACAGCGGCGAGGCGCACTGGGACGGACTGCAAGCCTGAGGCGATCTTGCGCACGATCCGCACCGCACCGACCTGAGCGAACTCGGTTGGCCCACCAGCCATGCTGAGGGCTTCGAGCGCGTTGATGTAGCGGCCGGGCGTAAAGGTGCCGGGACTGCGAACCTTGCCGATGACCGAGAACTGGAAGCCGGCCGGGTTTTTGACGGATACCGTCACCTGGGGGACTGATCCACGATATTGGGACCTTAGCCCCACCGAGATGGCTCTCTCGATGTCGGAGGGCAGCTTGCCTGTCGCGTAGATCTGACCAATCAGAGGAAAGGCGAAAGTGCCGTCCGGAAGGAGGCGAACGCTGCGTTTGAGCCGGTCCTCGCCCCAAACGCTAATCTCCAGCTCGTCTCCAGCATTGATGCGGTAAGCAGGCCCTGAGAAGGCCGCGGCGGTGACCTGAGCTGATGCAGTCGCAGGCATGCCAGCAAGGTAGACGGTTGCACCAAGGACGAGTGGCAGCTTGAACACTGATGTCTCCTTCAAACATGGCCCTCATCAACGCCTCTTTGGCGTTAGTTGAGTGGTGGCAGCTTTGGGACACGGGACTGTCGGTTCGATGAACCCATGGGGCGCCTTGCCCTGAGTGTGCCAAAGCGGGGCGCCACGTTGATCTTGATCACGACGAAGTACTGTGCCGCAATTGCCTCGAAGTCCTCGGCCAGCGCAGGCAGCTCTTGGCTGAGCACTCCTCGGTCAGCGCTCCTCCCGCGATGGGCTCGGAAACTCGACGCTGCACAGTCCGTTGCATCAAGGTGGACAGGGTTAGCGAATAGTTGGGCACTTACGGGCCGGCCAGTACGTCAGGAGCAGCCATCTCGCCCACCCGCTGGCGTTGTGGTCCGACCGGGTGCCGCACCGCGGTTTCTCGGTCCGCTCTCTAGGCTAGAGAGGGGGCAAGGCTGTGACCCTCGGTTGTCCGGAACCCTTCGCGGCCGCTCGCATTGATGCGCAGCCCGCTTCTGGCCCGTTTGCGTTAGTGAGTTTCTCCGATGAACCGCCCATCGATTCTGCTACCATGGGGCGGTGAGCGATCATCCTTCCTGCCTAAGGCCGCCATCATGTTTGATGGAGACGAGCACACGGTACACGTGCGCGACCTCTCTGCAGGCGGGGCCCAGCTTGAATGCGACCGTCCGCCACCCGTGCAGGCGATCGTGACGTATAAAGGCAACAGTGGTCGCCACACTGCAAGGGTCGCCTGGGCGACTGGCACCAAGGTCGGACTGCAATTTCTCGAACGCCTCTCGGCAGAGGCCGTTGGCGCAGAGCTGGCGTTCAACGTGGCCGCGATCGACGAGTTGGCCTC
Organism: uncultured Sphingomonadaceae bacterium; assembly: GCA_964235835.1. Lineage (GTDB taxonomy): Bacteria > Pseudomonadota > Alphaproteobacteria > Sphingomonadales > Sphingomonadaceae > Sphingomicrobium. The sequence continues at coordinate 23,683 of CAXSDY010000017.1, forward strand.
GGAAGGGTAGGGTTCCGGCTGCCTAGCAATCGTTTCCTTTCTCGACCTTGCTAGCCCGTTGCCCGTTTTCGTCCAGGGTGCGAGTAAGCCTAGTAATTCCCCTGTCCTCGCTGGTTTCGTCAACGATCCGGCGACCTCCTGCTTCACTGCTGTCGTAAGCCGTTCCTGTGCGTGCGTCCTGTGCAGGCGATCGTTCATCATAGGACCGGTCGGTTTGACCCTGGAGCCGCATCGCCTCCGCGCGATACTTCGACCGTAGCTCGCTCGCGGGTAGCCAAGCAGTGACACGACCCGTGAAGTACAGCGAGGTGCCCACGGCGACTTGCTTGTGCGCTGGGTCCTTGCCGGCGTTGGTTTAGAATTGGCTCAGAACCATGCAGCGCATGTCCTTATCGACCGACTGAGCCGAGGCAGGGGAAGCGCTGCCTCACGACAGGCGCGGCGGTATCAACAAGGCAGGCTGAGCAGTAGTAAGTGCAGTATCGTTCCTGCTCTTGTTTGTGCGGGCTTAGTGCGGTCGTAAACAGCCGTGAAACGGCCTTACTCGCGCGGCTCTAACCAGATCGCGTATAGACCTGACAGTACATGCCCTTGCTCTGGTACACCCTCAGGGGGGCTTGTGCGCACCCGTCCGCCATGCAAGCTCTCTTCTGCTAGTTTTCAGTGTCACGGAGCAAGAAATGAGTAGGATTGGCCTTATCCTAGCTGTGATCTCGTTATTTGCTTTCGGGACCTCAGTCCAAGCGCAGCGCGCTGGGAGGCTGATCTCAGCTATGCCGGTCGCTCGTCCCCCCGCTAATATGCAGGCCTGGAACATCCACTATTGGTCCACAGCGGAAAATGGTG
>CAXSDY010000018.1:0-24374 GCA_964235835.1 uncultured Sphingomonadaceae bacterium
GCTCGATCCAGCGGCGCCACCAGAAGGTGATCGAGGAAGCGCCGTCGCCGTTCGTGTCGCCCGAGATGCGGCGCAAGATGGGCGAGCAGGCGGTCGCGCTGGCGCGGGCGGTGGGCTATTATTCGGCGGGCACGGTCGAGCTGATCGTCGCGGGCAACGATCCGACCGGCGACGCCTTCTACTTCCTCGAGATGAACACGCGGCTGCAGGTCGAGCATCCGGTGACCGAGGAGATCACCGGGCTGGACCTGGTCGAGCAGATGATCCGGGTGGCGGCCGGCGAGCGGCTGAGTTTCACCCAGGACGACGTGCGGATCGACGGCTGGGCGATGGAGGCACGGGTCTATGCCGAGGACCCGTACCGCGGATTCCTGCCGAGCACGGGAAGGCTGGTGCGATATCAACCTCCCGCGCAAACTCGTCATCACCGCGAAAGCGGGGACCCAGCGCAAAAAGAAAAACCGGATTCCCGCTTTCCCGAGAATGACGGAAAGACGGACGCCACTCACGAGGCCGTCGTCCGCGTCGACGACGGCGTGGTCGAGGGCGGCGAGGTCAGCATGTTCTACGACCCGATGATCGCCAAGCTGGTCACCTGGGGCCCGACCCGCATCGCCGCGATCGACGCGCAGGTCGCCGCATTGGACGCGTTCGAGATCGGCGGCATCGCGCACAATGTCGATTTCCTCTCTGCCCTGTTTCAGCACGAGCGGTTCCGCTCCGGCAACATCACCACCGGCTTCATCGCCGAGGAATATCCGCAAGGGTTCCACGGCGCGCCGGCCGACGCCCGCCTGATCGACGGGCTGGCGGCGATCGCGGCGATGATCGGGGTCGAGACCGACGCGCGGGCGGGGGAAATCAGCGGGCAGCTGAACGGCCCCGAGCCGTTTCGTGCCGAGCGCGTGGTGCGTATCGCCGGTCGAGAGATCGCGGTGGCGTTCGACGGCTGCGACCAAGGCCTCCTCCCGAATATCAATGGGGACGACCAGTCGCCGATCGAAGTGCAGGGTCAGTGGACGCCTGGCCAAAAACTGTTCGTTGGCAAGCTCGATGGCGAACCGATCGCGGTGCAGGTGGAACGGAAGGGCCGCGGCTGGACCCTCACGACCCGGGGAGCACGGCATCGCGTCGACGTCCTGCCGCCGCATGTCGCGGACCTCACCCGGCACATGATCGAGAAGGTACCGCCCGACCTGTCGCGGTTCCTGCTGGCGCCGATGCCGGGGCTGCTGACCCGGCTGGAAGCCGCCGCCGGCGACAAGGTCGAGGCCGGGCAACCGCTCGCCGTCGTCGAGGCGATGAAGATGGAGAATATCCTGCGCGCCGAGAAGAGCGGGACGGTCAAGAGCATCGCGGCGGCGGCGGGCGACAGCCTGGCGGTCGACCAGATCATCCTCGAGTTCGAGTAGGGAGAGAAGCGGCATGTTCAGCCACATGATGGTCGGATCGAACGACATCGACCGGTCGCGCAAATTCTACGATGCGCTGTTCCAATCGATCGGCGGCAAGGCGGGCCGCACGGACGAGAAGGGCCGCTTGAGCTACATGCACAAGGGCGGCATCTTCATGGTCACCCGCCCGATCGACGGCCAGCCCGCGACGCCTGGCAATGGCTCGACGATCGGCTTCGCCGTCGACGGCCCGGAGCAGGCCCATGCCTGGCATGAGGCAGGGCTCGGCGCCGGCGGGACGGCGATCGAGGACGCGCCCGGCGTGCGTTCGGGTGGGGGACGCAGCCTCTACCTCGCCTATTTGCGCGATCCCGACGGCAACAAGCTGTGCGCGCTGTGTCCCGTGCCTGCTTAATGGCTAAGGGCGAGCGAGGTTCGACGCTCGTGGCGGCGTCGGCCGGGTCGCTTTCTTCGGTCAGGATGGATCATTTCGCGTGCACCCGGCGCGGTTGACAGGGGCTTGTTAAGCCTTCGCGGCTAGTCACCTCGCATGACCTCCTCATGCCAGGGCTGCCGCGACGGCAGCGGTCTCGACTTCACCATCCGCGCGGCGTTCCAGCCGATCGTCGACATCGTCTCGGGCGAAGTCTTCGCCTATGAGGCGCTGGTCCGCGGCGCCAACGGCGAACCCGCGGGCGAGGTGCTCGCGCGGGTCGGCGAGGAGAACCGCTACGCGTTCGACCAGCAGTGCCGGGTCACCGCGATCCGCGAGGCTGTCGCCGCCGGCATCCTGGCGACGCGGGCCAAGCTGTCGATCAACTTCATGCCGCTCGCCGTGTACAAGCCGAGCGCCTGCATCCAGCTGACGCTGCGCACGGCCCGCGAGGTCGGCTTTCCCGCCGACCGGCTGATGTTCGAATTCACCGAGAACGAGAAGGCCAACGTCGACCATCTGCGATCAATCATGGGGGCCTATCGCGAGCTCGGCTTCACCACCGCGATCGATGATTTCGGCGCGGGCCATTCGGGACTGGGTCTGTTGGCGAATTTGCAGACCGACCTCATCAAGCTCGACATGGAACTGATCCGCGGCATCGACGGGAGTTCGCCCAAGCGGGCCATCGTCGAGGCGATGATCGGCCTGACCCGCCGGCTCGGCATGCGGGTGATCGCCGAGGGCATCGAGACGGAAGCGGAACTCGCCACGCTGCGGCTATTGGGCGTGCGGCTGGCGCAGGGCTATCTCCTCGGACGCCCGACGCTGGGACAGCTGAGCGCCTTCCCGCCGCTGTTCAACCAGGGACTGGGCGAGCGCCGCCGGGCAATCGGATAGGCCGGCGCGAGACCAAGTGTCCCGATGTTGCAATCTGCGGCGGCACGCTCCTCACAGTGGGTGACTGACGGCTTCGGCGTCCGGACGACGACGGTGCACGCCGCGGTGGACAACAATCTCGCTGATGATCCGTACGAGAGTCGAACTCGTATTTTCGCCTTGATAGGGCGCGCTGAACATCTCGGTTACATCAGGTGCCGGCGCTTACATTAACGACGTTTCCGTTCCGATCGGTGACAATTTCATGCCCGGTGTCCACATCTAAAGCTTTGTCTACGCCATCGACGGTCAGCCCCATGAAGCCGTTTGGTTCATGCCATCTATAAATGATATCGTGCTTGCCGTCGAAGGTACGCGAGAGCGGCAGCTTCAGTCCATGCCAAGATCCGCGGAGAATCGAGTAGAAGCCGACCCAGCGCTCAGCCGCATCAAAGATGAATACGCGCCGCTGGTGCGCATCCCAGAGCCTTAGTGGCTTTCCCTGCTCATCTGCATCGGGCGGATACAGGGACATCCGTCCCTCGTCTCCATTTGCCTTATCTGAATCGCCGGCATCCAAGGCTTTGAAATCCGACTGCGCGCGCTCGCAACATTCAGTAGGCTGAATGGGGACGTTGATCGGCGCTCGGGGCGAAACGTTGAACTCGGCGTATGCCGCCTTTGACGCCTCGTCATCACTTCCAAATGAGTAGTGACCTTCGAAAGAAACTCGTCCGCCGTCTGCTAAATGCCCTCCCGTGGACACTGGAAACGAGCCAGTCTGACCGGGCGCTATCTCGATTGCAGCTTTCTGCTGCATCTCCACTCCCTCGCTCCCTACCGCGATCCGGTACCCGACTATCTTAAGGGGTTCTGTTGCATGATTGTTTTTCACAACGACGTGCCCGAGCATCGCACGCCCGATGATCCTGTCTGGAGCTAGTGTCATCCGAATGTCAGCGATCGAACCCCGATCTTGCCACGACTTGAAGCCGTAGCCACCCGTCACGGCCAAGAGCGCGAGTACGGGTTCCAGCCAAAGGGCCCTGCGCCTGCCGCTTCGATAGGTCGTGTACGTTACGAGCAGCAAAGCGCCAACGAGCCCAAGCGCTAGGGGATGGATGAAATTGCCAATCCAGAGGGCCCCGGCTGTGATCAGCTCCACGCAGCAGGTGATGAATAGCGTAGTAAGGCTAGGCGCAGCGTCAGCGTCTTGCATCTGCCCTTGCTCCCACGTGCCATTCCAAACCAAAAACAATCCGGTCGCAGGTCTAAGCGTCATAAAACTTAAACTGCGGTGCCCTACCGCTTCGCCTAGCGCACTTGGCTAGGTAGGACCCGCGACCCGCGCGGAATGAATCTCGAGGGCCAGCACAAGCCGTTTCGTGCGCTGCTGTTCATGGCCGTGTATTACGATCCGTTACCGAAGTGCGCTCTCACGACTTGCGCGACGTCAGCTAAGTGATTGAATTCGGCTGGTGACCCCTACGAGAATCGAACTCGTGTTTTCGCCGTGAGAGGGCGACGTCCTAACCGCTAGACGAAGGGGCCGCGCGGCAGAGCCTTGCGGGGATGCGCTATGTCGCGTCGGTGCGGCTTCGTCAATCTCGCGGGCTAGGCCCGGTTGCGCGCCAAGGCGGGCCGGTCGGCTTCGCGCAGCCACTGGCGGATGAGCCCGGCGATGCGCGGAGCGGCGCGGCCGTCGCCGAACGGCGCGGCTGGCCGGGCCATGCGGGCAAGGGCAGCGCGATCGCGATGCAGCCGGCGGACCTCCGCGACGATGCGTTCGCTCGACGTGCCGACCAGCACCGCATTGCCGCTTGCCAGCGCTTCGGGCCGCTCGGTCTTGTCGCGCAGGACGAGCAGCGGGACGCCGATCGTCGGCGCTTCTTCCTGCACGCCGCCCGAGTCGCTGAGGATCAGGTCGGCGTGCCGCATCCGCTGGATCATCGCGCGGTGATCGGCAGGCGGGATCAGATCGATGCCCGCCTTCCCGGCGAACAGCAGTCGCATCGCGTCGGCGGCACGCGGGTTAGGGTGAAGCACGACATCGACGCGCGCATTCCCCTGCGCCGCCAATTCAACCAGGGCAACCGCCAGCGCGGTCACGCCGGTGCCCCAGTTCTCGCGGCGGTGACAGGTGACCAGCAGGCGGAGCGGATCGTCCGGGCCGGTCGGCACACGCTCGACCGGCGGCAAGGTGGCGAGGGCGGCGTGGAGCGCGTCGACGCCGGTGTTGCCGGTCACGTGAATGGCGCCGGGCACCGCCTCGCGCCGCAGGTTGTGGGCCGCGCCCTGCGTTTGGGGCGAACAGCAGGTCGGCGAGCCGGTCGATGGCCACCCGGTTGCCCTCCTCGGGCCACGGCATCGCCAGGTCGAAGCTGCGCAGCCCCGCCTCGACGTGCGCGAGCGGCAGGTCAAGCGCGGCGGCGGCCCTTGCCCCGCCGAGCGCGCTCGACGTGTCGCCCTGGACAACGACCATGTCGGGCAGGTCGCGGATCAGCACCGGCATGACCGCGCGCTCGACGCAGGCGGCATGCTCGACCGGGTCGGCGATGCCGGCGCAATCGAGCCGGTCGCGGGGCAGGCCGCCCAGGCCATGATGGCGCGCGCGGAGCGCGGGATGCTGGCCGGTCAGCAGCAGGCGCGGGGCGACGCCGACCGCGGCCAGGGCGTGGGCCAGCGGTGCGAGCTTGATCGCTTCCGGACGAGTACCGACGACGAGCTGGACGCAGTAAGCGGTCAGCGTTCCCCCTGTCTTCGGCGCTCCTTAGCTGCCTCAGCCGGGGAGAAAGCGCAAGGCGCGTCTAACGGAAATTGTCCGCGTAGGCCTGGATCTTGAGGGTCGCAGGAGGCGCCGGGACGAGATGGTAGTCGAGCCCGTTGCGGGTGGCATAGGCAACCGCGTCGTCCTTGCTGTCGAACGCGATGCGGACCTGCTGGCGCGTGTCGTTCGACCCCGACCAGCCGGTCAGCGGGTCAGGGCGCAAGGGCTGTTCGCGCTCGAACTCGAGGACCCAGCGGCCCGCCTTGGCCTTGCCCGACTGGGTCGGCTTGCGGTCCTCTTCGATGATGCGCGCGATCGTCATGCCGCGGACCTGCCGCAAGGCGCGGCGCGAATCAAGCGGACGCCCGCTTGGTCCTGAGCGTCGGAGCGGCGGCGGCGGGATCGTCGGGCCAAGGGTGCTTGGGATAGCGGCCGCGCATCTCCTTGGCGACGTCGCGCCAGCTGCCCCGCCAGAACGCCGGGAGATCACGCGTCGTCTGGATGGGGCGATGCGCGGGGGAGGTGAGGCTGAGCGTCAGCGGCACGCGGCCGCCCGCGACGGCGGGGTGCGTCGCGAGGCCGTAGAGCTCCTGCACGCGCAGCTCGACCATAGGGCCGCCCGCAGCCGTGTAGTCGATCGCGTGCGCACTGCCGGCGGGTGAGGTGAAGGTGGCTGGCGCGAGCCGGTCGACGCTGCGCACGCCCTCCCAGCCGAGCATGGTGTCGAGCGCCGCCCGCAGCGCGCCCGGATCGACCGCGTCCAGCCGGCGGCGGCTTGTGAGGACGGGCGAGAGCCAGCGCGCCAAGTCCGCCAGGAGCGCGGCGTCGGACAGATCGGGAATGCCGGCGTCGTGCTGGCGCGCGAAGGCCGCGCGGGCCCGCAGGCTCGTGGCGCCCTCCGACCAGGGCAGGAGGGCCAGTCCGTGGCGGCGGACCGCTTCGACGAGCACCGCCTCGACCGCGTCAGCCGGCGGGGACGAGTCCGGAGCGGACGACAGGCGGATGGCGCCGAGCCGCCGGCCGTGGCGGGCGAGAACCGCGGCGCTCGCCGGGTCGAAGCGGACGTCACTCCACTGCTCGATCTCGGCTGCGAACAGCTGTTCGACGGCGACCTGGTCGATCGCCGCCGCAGAGAGGATGCGCGCACCCGCGGCGCTGCCCGCCACTTCCGCCACCGCGAGCCACTCGCCGCGCGCGAGCGGCGAGGCCGGATCGAGCCGGAAGCCGCGCCCACCGACGGACTGCCAGGTTTCGCCACCCGGGTCGCGGCGACGGGAGAGGCGATCGGGAAAGGCGAGGGCGACGGCGAGTCCAACCCCCTCCGCCGAAGCGGGAGCGGCCCACTCGTTCAGCGAGCGGCCGGCCCGAGCGGTTAGGTTGGCCCACCTCGCGGCCATCCTCCTCGCGCCTTCGGCTCGCGCCCCGCGCTCGCTGCGCCAGCGGCGGTGCCGCACTTCCAGGTCGGGGTCGATGCCGCCCAGGCCGCGCTCGGTCAGCAGCACCGCGGCGTCCGCCGCCTGCCGCGCGAACCCGCGGCGGCCCGCCTCGACCAGCATGTGGGCGAGGCGCGGTTCGAGCGGCAGGTCCGCGATGGCGCGGCCGTGCGGCGTCAGGGCGCCGGCGTCATCGATGGCGCCCAGGCGCCGCAGCCGGGCACGCGCCTCGTCCAGCGCAGCGGCGGGCGGCGGGTCGAGGAACGGCAGGCGCGCCGGCTCGGTCTCGCCCCACGACAGGCAGGTCAGCAGCAGGCTCGACAGATCGGCGTCCAGCATCTCGGCCGGGTCGTGGGCTGCGAGCGACGCGTGCGCCGCTTCCTCCCACAGCCTGATCGCGACCCCTGGCCCCTGGCGGGCTGCGCGTCCGGCGCGCTGCGTCGCGGTGGCGCGGCTGGCCCGCTCGGTCACCAGCCGGGTGAGGCCGGCGCCGCGATCGTAGCGCGGTCGCCGCGCAAGGCCGCTGTCGATCACGATCCGTACGTCGTCGAGCGTCAGGCTGGTCTCGGCGATGGCACTCGCCAGCACCAGCTTGCGCGTGCCCGGCGCCGGCGGCGCCAGCGCGGCGCGCTGATCGGCCGGATCGACCTGGCCGTGCAGGCGGTGGAGCACGACCCCGGCCGGCAGCGGGCCGAGGGCGGCGGCGGTGCGCTCGATCTCCGCGACTCCCGGCAGGAAGGCCAACAGCGAGCCCGGCCCGTCCGCGAGTGCCGCCCGGCAAGCGGCCGCGAGCTGGGGCTCGATCCGCTGGGCGGGGTCGCGGCCGACGTAGCGGATATCCAGCGGATAGGCTTTGCCCGCGCTCTCGATCCGCGGCGCATCGCCGAGCAGCCGGGCGAACGCCGCGCCGTCGAGCGTCGCCGACATCGCGACGACGCGCAGGTCGGGCCGAAGCGCGGCGGCGGCATCGAGCGCGAGGGCGAGCGCGAGGTCGTTGTCGAGACTGCGCTCGTGGACCTCGTCGAACAGCACCGCGGAGACGCCGGCGAGTTCGGGGTCGGCCTGCAGCCTCGCGAGGAACACGCCGTGCGTCATGGCGACGATGCGGGTCGTCCGGCCCACCTTGCTGTCGAGCCGGGTGGCATAGCCGATCGTCGCACCCGACGGCTCGCCCCGGTCGCGGGCCATATATTCCGCGGCGGCGCGTGCGGCGAGGCGGCGCGGGACGAGCAACAACACCTCGCAGGTGCACCACGGCTCGGCCAGCAGCGCCGGCGCCACCCGGGTCGTTTTGCCCGCCCCCGGCGGCGCGATGAGCAGGGCACGAGGCTGCTCGTGCAAGGCAGCAAGCAGGTCGGCGAGGACCGAGTCGATCGGGAGCGAACTTGTCACTTGCGGCTCTTCCCGCTCAGCTTCGCGGAGTCGCCCTCTCCCGCGGGGGAGAGCGGAACCTCTGTTCTTGGGTCGTCAGCAGCCCCGCCGCCTCAATACGCCCGCGCGACGGCGAACTCGACGGCGTCGGTCATCGCCGCTTTCGCCCGGCTGGCGGGGAAGGGCGCGAGGGCGTCGATGGCGCGGCGGCCGTAGTGGCGCGCGCGCTCGAGCGTGTCGGCGATGGCGCCGGTCTCGCGCACGAGCGCAACGGCGTGGGCAAGGTCCTCGTCCGCGACCCGCTCACCGCCGATCGCCGCGCGCCAGAAGGCGCGGTCCGCCCCCGGTCCGCGGGCGTAGGCGAGGATCACGGGCAGCGTCATCTTGCCGTCGCGGAAGTCGTCGCCGAGGCCCTTGCCCATGATCGCCTCGTCGCTGGTGTAGTCGATCGAATCGTCGACCAGCTGGAACGCGATGCCGAGGTTGCGGCCATAGGCTTCGAGCGCGTCCTCGGCCGCTTCGCCCGCCTCCGCGACGACCGGCGCGATGCGGCAGGCGGCGGCGAACAGCGCCGCGGTCTTGGCGCCGATGATGGCGAGATACTGGTCCTCGTGCGTGTCGATGCGGCGCTGCGCGGTGAGCTGGTCGACCTCGCCCTCGGCGATCACGGCGGAGGCATGGCTGAGGATCTTGAGCACCTTGAGGCTGCCGTCCTCGACCATCAGCTCGAACGCGCGGCTGAACAGGAAATCGCCGACCAGCACGCTGGCCGGATTGCCCCAGATGAGGTTGGCGGTGCGCTTGCCGCGGCGCATCGCGCTGAGGTCGACGACATCGTCGTGGAGCAGGGTCGCGGTGTGGATGAACTCGACCGCGGCGGCGAGCTTGTGGTGCCGCGCGCCGGGATAATCGAGCAGCGCGGCCGACGCGAGCGTCAGCATCGGCCGCATGCGCTTGCCGCCGCCGGCGATGAGGTGGCCGGCGAGCTCCGGGATCAGCGCGACCTTGGACTGCATGCGGTCGAGGATCACAGTGTTGACCGCGTTCATGGCGGTGCCGGTAAGGGCCAGCAGCGGATCGAGGGAGGGGGCGCGCTTGTCGGCGAGCGAGTGGAGCGACGCGGTCACAGGCGGCATCTAGGCACCGCGAGTGTCGACGGCAACCGCCGCCCGTCGAACCGAGCATTGAAAGGACGCGCGAGCGTCTCTACGTTTCCGCCACTTCAGCAGGGGATAACGAATGACCGCACTTCGCCGTTTCGGCCTCATCGCGCCGCTCGCCGCCGTCAGCGTGGCGGGCTGCGGATTGAACTCGATCCCGACCTCGGAAGAGAACGTCAACGCGAAGTGGGCGCAGGTGCAGAGCGAATATCAGCGCCGCGCCGACCTGATCCCCAACCTGGTCAACAGCGTGAAGGGCGCCGCGGCGCAGGAGCGTGGCACGCTGCGCGAAGTGACCGAGGCGCGCGCCAATGCGACGCGGATCACCTTGACGCCGGACCAGCTGAGCGATCCGGCCGCGATGCAGCGGTTCAACGAGGCGCAGTCGCGGCTGTCGGCGGCCATCCTGCCGCTGCAGCGGCTGCAGGAGGCCTATCCGGACCTCAAGACCAACCAGAACTTCCTGACGCTGCAGAGCCAGCTCGAGGGGACCGAGAACTCGATCCTGGTGGCCCGCAAGGATTACAACGAATCGGTGCAGGCGTATAACACCCGCATCCGCACCTTCCCGGACGCGATCGGGGCCAAGATCTTCTATGGCGCCAAGCCCAAGCAGCCGTTCCAGGCGCCCACGAGCTCGCAGACGGCGCCGCCGGTCGACTTCGGCAACAACAGCTGATGCAACGGTGATCCGGCATCTGCTTGTGGCGTGGCTGGCGCTTGTCGCGCTGGCCACGCCGGGGTTTGCGCAGACCTTTCCGCCCTTGACCGGGCGGGTGGTCGACAACGCGCATCTGCTGAGCAGTTCGCAGGCGATCGACCTCAATTCCAAGCTGGAGGCGCTCGAGGCGGGCACCGGCCGGCAGCTGGTGGTGGCGACCGTGCCGAGCCTCGAGGGACGGCCGATCGAGGATTATGGCTATCGGCTCGGCCGCACCTGGGCGATCGGGCAGAAGGGCAAGGACGACGGGGTGATCCTGCTCGTCGCGCCGAACGAGCGCAGGGTGCGGATCGAGGCTGGCTATGGCGCGCGGGTGTTCGTCACCGACGCGGTGTCGGGGATGATCGTCCGCGACGTGATCACGCCGCGCTTCAAGGCCGGCGACATGGGCGGCGGGATCGTCGCCGGCGCCGACCAACTGATCCAGTTCATGTCGCTTCCCGCCGCCGAGATGCAGAAGCGCGCGGCGCAGATTGGTGCGAGCGAGCAGCAGCGGCAGCGCGCGCAAGGAAGCAACGGCGCGCCCGGCTTCATCCCGATCCTGTTCTGGATCATCATCATCCTGTTCGTGATCATGCCCCGGTTCCGGCGCCGTGGCCGCGGGCGGCGGTTCGGCGGCGGGCCAGTGATCCTGTGGGGTCCCGGGTTCGGCGGTGGCGGTGGCGGCTGGAGTGGTGGCGGCTTTGGCGGCGGCGGCTTCGGCGGCGGTGGTGGAGGCGGCTTTTCCGGCGGTGGCGGATCGTTCGGCGGCGGCGGCGCTTCGGGCGGATGGTGATGCGGCTGACGCCTCAGGATCATGCGCGGGTCGCGGCCGCGGTCGCGGCGGCGGAGGAAACCAGCAACGGCGAGATCGTGACGATCGCGACCGAGCTCAGCGACCGGTACCACGACGTGGCGCTGCACTGGGCGGTCGCCGTGCTGATCGCGGTCCTGGCCTGGTTCGCGGCATTCCCGGGCACGCTGACCTGGTGGGACGAGTTGCTGTTCGGCAGCTGGCGGGCGGAGCCGGGACCCCACGAGTTGCTGACGCTGCTGATGGTGCTCGCGGTCGCGAAGTTCACGATCGTCCTGCTGGTCCTGCGCTGGATGCCTCTGCGGCTCGCGCTGACGCCCGGGGCGACGAAGTCGCGGCGGGTGCGGCGGCGGGCCGTCGAGCTGTTCAGGGTCGGTGCCGAGCAGAAGACGGTGGGGCGGACGGGGATCCTCGTTTATGTTTCGATAGGCGAGCGGCGCGCCGAGATCATCGGCGACGAGGCGATCCTGGCGGTGACCACGCCAGACAGCTGGGGCGAGGCGATGGCGGCGCTGATCCGCGACGTGAAGGCGGGGCGGCCCGCGGATGGCATCTGCGCCGCGGTCGGGCTGATCGGCGGCGTGCTTGCCGAGCACTTCCCCAAGGCGGCGACGGACACCAACGAGATCCCCGACAAGCTGATCGAGCTGTGACCCTGCCCGAAGATAGGTCTGAAGACGCTCCGGAGGACTGGGACGCGCCGCTGGAGACGATGTGGGAAGGGCGGTTCGTCAAGGCGCAGCGCCGCGGCAAGTGGGAGTTCGCCGGGCGCTCCCGAGGAATCCGCGCGGTGGTCATCCTTGCCGAAGTCGAAGGCGACGTGCTGCTGGTCGAGCAATATCGCGTGCCGGTCGGCGCGCGCTGCCTGGAACTGCCCGCCGGCCTGATCGGCGACGAGCAGGAAGGCGAGGCGATCGAGGCGGCGGCTGTCCGGGAGCTCGAGGAGGAGACCGGCTATCGCTCGGGACGGATCGAGCGGTTGGGCGATTTCCACGCCTCGCCGGGGATGCTGTCGGAAAGCTTCACGCTGGTGCGGGCGCACGACCTCGAGCGGGTCGGCGAGGGCGGGGGAGTCGCGGGCGAGGGCATCACCGTGCATCGCGTGCCGCGTCCGGAGGTCAAGGCGTTCATCGCCGCCAAGCGTGCGGAAGGGCTGGCGATGGACGTCAAGCTGCTCGCCCTGCTGAGTTTCTGAGTCCCCTTCGGGAGGGATGACCTACAGTCGCGCAGTCTGCGCCAGGCTCCACGCGATATCGGCCAGCGGTTCGAGCCGCGCGGCCATGTCCGCCGCGTGTGCCGACGAGGCATTGCCGCGCGCGAGCCGGCCCTTGATGCCGTGCAGGATCGCGGCCAGGCGGAACGTGACGAACACCATCAGGTAATCGACGTCGGGCAGATGATCGCGGCCGGTGCGGCGGCAATAGGCGGCGACATACTCGTCCTCCGACGGGATGCCGAGCGCGGCGAAGTCGAGCCCGCCGATGCCGGTGAACAGCGCGGCCGGCATGCGGTACATCATCAGGTGATAGACGAAGTCGGCGACCGGATCGCCGAGCGTCGACAGCTCCCAGTCGAGCACTGCCAGCACCCGCGGCTCGGCGGCGTCGAAGATCATGTTGTCGCAGCGATAGTCGCCGTGGACCACGCGCGCCTCGCCGCGATCGGGGGGCAGGTGCGCCTGGAGCCAGTCCTTGACCCGGTCCATCGCCGGAAGGCGGCCGGCCTCCAAGTCGCCTTCGTACTGCTTCGACCACCGCGCGACCTGCCGCTCGACGAAGCCCGACGCCCGCCCGTAGTCGGCCAGGCCGATCGCGCCGGGATCGAGCGAGTGAAGCTGCGCCATCGTCGCGTTCATCGCGTCGAAGTGCGCGGCGCGGACATCGTTGCTCACGCCGGGGAAGCTGGCGTCCCACACGATCCGCCCCTCGACCATGTCCATGACGAAGAACGGCGTGCCGAGGACCGACTCGTCCTCGCACAGGGCATGGACGTGAGGCACCGGGAAATGCTGTGCGCCCAGCGCAGACATCACCCGGGCCTCGCGCTCCACCGCATGCGCGCCGGGCAGCAGCTTGCCGGGCGGCTTGCGGCGCAGGACGTAGGCGCGGGTGGGCGTTTCGAGCTTGTAGGTGGGGTTCGACTGGCCGCCAGCGAACTGGCTAACGGTCAGCGGACCGGCGAAGCCTGGCACATTGGCTTCCATCCACCCGACGAGAGCTGCTTCGTCGAAGCGCAGCCGCTCGGTAACTTCACGAGTGCCGCTGTTCGCCTGGGTACGATCCATCCTCTCGTCCTAGCTGCGGCTGCGTGGCGTGCAAAGGTGAACCGATCGGCATGGCGCTGCGTTGGGCCGGCATGGCGCGCTTGATCCACCTTTCCGACCTGCACTTCGGCGCACACGATCCGGTAATCGTCGAGGCGGTCGAGCGGCGCGTCGATGAGGAGAAGCCCGACCTCGTCGTGATCAGCGGTGACTTCACCCAGCGCGCGCGAACCGAGCAGTTCCAGGAGGCGTGCCGCTTCCTCACCCGGCTGCGTGACGCCGGGCACGAGGTACTGGCGGTGCCGGGCAATCACGACGTGCCGCTGTACGACGTGCTGCGGCGGTTCCTGTCGCCGCTGACGCGCTACAAACGCTATGTCAGCGACGTGCTGTGCCCGTTCCACGAAGTGCCTGGGGCCTCCATCCTGGGGATCAACACGGCCCGGTCGGCGACCTTCAAGGGCGGCCGGATCAACCAGGAGCAGATCGACTTCATCCGCGACACGTTCGCCGCGACCGATCCGGACAATGTGCGCGTCCTCGTCACCCACCATCCGCTGTTCGCCCAGCCGGTCGGCGAGGGCATCGAGCCGCTGCATGCGGTCGAGAACGACGAACTGGCGTTGGTGGCGATCGCCGAAGCGGGGGTCGACCTTCTGCTTGCCGGCCACAATCACCGTGCGTGGATCATCGCCAGCGAACTGGCCAAGGGCGCTGGCCGGGCGCTGGTGATCCAGGCGGGCACCGCGACGTCGACCCGGGTGCGCGAGGAAGGCCAGAGCTTCAACCTGATCGTCACGGCCAAGGCGGCCGTCGACGTAACGCTGGAGCAATGGAACGGGTCACGGTTCGTGCGGGGCGACGCACAACGATTCGAACGGGCCGGGCGCCACTGGGAACTGGCGAGCGGCCGCCCGGTCGACGAAGTCGCGCAACAACCCGCGTGAACCTTGCGTGCCATTTCCAGTTCGCTCCACCCACTGTCTCGACTTCGCTAGATCTGAACGGATAGGGGGAGGGATGAGCAATCCCTCCGCGTCCATGCGAGAATTCGTCCTGAGCGGCTTCGACCGGGCCGCGTTCATCGAACGTGTGCTGGCCGAAGATCTTGGTGACGGGGGCGACGTGACGAGCGCCGCCACGATCGCACCGGACGCGCGGTTCACCGCGGTGATGGCCTGCCGCGAGCCGATCGTCGTCGCCGGGGTCGAAATCGCCGCAGCCTTCTTTAAGACGCTCGACCCCGAGGTGCGGATCGACATGCCCGTCGGCGACGGCGAACGGGCGGCTGCCGGCGCGGTGCTGTTGCGGCTGGAGGGGAACGCGCGGGCGATGCTGGCCGCCGAACGCTCCGCGCTCAATACGCTGCAGCACCTCTCGGGGATCGCGACCTTGGCGCGCCGCTATGTCGACGCCATTGGCGAAGGGCGCGCCAAGCTGCTCGATACGCGCAAGACGATCCCGGGCCTGCGCGTGCTCGAGAAATATGCCGCGCGGATGGGGGGCGCGGTCAACCATCGCCTGCGCATGGACGACGGACTGCTGATCAAGGACAATCACGTGTCGGTGGCCGGCGGAGTCGCGCCTGCAGTGCGGCTCGCCAGGCAGGCCGCGACGGGGTTGCCGGTTCAGGTCGAAGTCGATCGCCTCGACCAGATCGAGGAGGCACTCGACGCCGGCGCCGATCGCCTGTTGCTGGACAACATGGATCCCGCCACCTTGCGCGGGGCCGTTGCGATCGTCGCCGGCCGCGTTCCGCTGGAAGCATCTGGGGGAGTGAACCTGGAGACCATCGGCGCGATCGCAAGGACGGGCATCGACTTCGTCTCGGTCGGCCGGATCACCCAATCGGCGCCGGCGGTCGACATCGGGCTCGACTACGTCCTGGCGTGACCGGATCCTTGCGAAAACAACCTCGGCTGAACGGCGGGTTCAGGGTGACGTCAGCGTGACTGGCGCACAAGCAAGCCAACGATCGGGCAATCTGTTCGTCCGGTCTGCGTAGAGGAGAAGACGATGTTCAAGAAAGCTCTGCTCGCTCTGTCGGCCGCGTCGATGATCGCTATCCCGGCTGCTGCGGATGCCCACCGCTACCATGGCGGTTACTCGAACGGCTACTATGGCAACGGCGATGGCTATAATGGCTACAACAATGGCTATTACGGAAACGGCTACGGCTACAGCAATGGCTACAACGGGAATAATGGCTACAACGGCTACTATGGCAACAACGGCTATTATGGTCAGCGCGCCTATAACAACGGCTACTATGGCCGCTCCTACGGCTACCGCGATCATCGCTGCAGCGGCACGACCGGCGCCATCGTCGGCGGCGGCGCGGGTGCGCTGATCGGTCGCTCGATCGGGCGCGGCGGCGGCGGCTACTACGGCTACAACCGCGGCAGTGGCGCGACCGGCACCATCCTGGGTGCCGCGATCGGCGCGCTGGTCGGCAACGAGGTCGGCAAGTCGAGCTGCTAAGCGCGCTCGACAGCGGACCGAAGGAGGGCCGGGCGGCGACGCTCGGCCCTTTTCTTTTTCGCGCGCGTTTGGGCTGGCGGGCGCTATACGGGTGCCACGCAAACAGGGAGATGTGCGTGTTCAACGGGCTGCAGCCCATCCTCTACGGCGGCCGCGAAGTGTGGCCGCTGATCGAAGGCGGCAAGGGCGTCAGCGCCACGAACCACATGAGCTCGGGCGCGTGGGCCGCGGCGGGCGGGATCGGGACGGTCAGCGCCGTCAACGCCGACAGCTATGATCCCGAGGGTCGAATCGTACCGCAAATCTATCGCGCGCTCACGCGGCGCGAGCGGCACGACGAGCTGGTCCAATATGCGATCGACGGCGCAGTGGCGCAGGTTCGCAAGGCATATGACCTGGCCGGCGGCAAGGGCGCGATCAACATCAACGTGCTGTGGGAGATGGGCGGCGCCCAGCGCGTCCTCGAAGGCGTGCTCGAGCGGACCAAGGGGCTGGTCAGCGGCGTCACCTGCGGCGCCGGCATGCCGTACAAGCTGAGCGAAATCGCGGCGTCGCACGGTGTCTCGTACCTGCCGATCATCTCGTCGGCGCGGGCGTTCCGGGCGCTGTGGAAGCGGGCCTATTCCAAGGCGGCCGAGTGGCTGTCGGCGGTCGTGTACGAAGACCCCTGGCTGGCCGGGGGGCACAATGGCCTGTCCAATGCCGAGGACCCGCGCAAGCCGCAGGATCCGTACCCCCGGGTCGCCGAACTGCGCACAACGATGCGCGAGGGCGGCATCCCGGACAGCGTGCCGATCGTCATGGCCGGCGGCGTGTGGCGGCTCGATGAGTGGCAGAACTGGATTGGCAACGACGAGCTCGGGACCATCGCGTTCCAGTTCGGCACGCGGCCGCTGCTGACCCAGGAAAGCCCGATCCCGCCCGACTGGAAGGCGCGGCTGATGACATTGGAGGAAGGCGACATCCTGCTCCACCGCTTCTCGCCCACCGGCTTCTACTCAAGCGCGGTGCGCAATCCGTTCCTGCGCTGGCTCGAGGCGCGCAGCGAGCGCCAGGTCGCCTTCACCAAGGAAGCGATCGGCGACCATGCGTTCCAGCTCGACGTCGGCATCGGCACGAAGAAGAATTACTGGGTGACGAAGGGCGACCTGCAGCACGCCCGCGAATGGTACGGCGCGGGCTATACGAACGCGATGAAGACCCCCGACGACACGCTGGTGTTCGTCACGCCCGAGGACGAGAAGATCATCCGCAAGGACCAGGCCGACTGCATGGGCTGCCTGTCGCAGTGCGCCTTTTCGAGCTGGGCGGACAATGAGAAGAACACGACCGGTCGGCTGGCCGACCCGCGCTCGTTCTGCATCCAGAAGACGCTGCAGGACATCGCGCACGGGGGGCCGGTCGAGCAGAACCTGATGTTCGCCGGCCATGCCGCGTTCCGGTTCAAGACCGACCCGTTCTACTCGAACGGGTTCGTGCCGACGGTCAAGCAGCTGGTCGACCGCATCCTGACGGGCGCGTGATGCGGGGCAGGAACATTATCCTCCGGCAGGTTTCTCGGAGAGGTGGCGGCCGCAGGCTGACGGAGGGGTTCTTCAGGCTCTCCCGTCCAGAACCCCTCGGTCAGCGCTTCGCGCTGCGACCTCCCCGGCAAATGCCCGGGAGGAGAGCCGCGATTGCTGCCGCTATCCTGCTCCTCGCGACCCCCGCCCAGGCCGAGAAGAAGCCGCCTTATTGGGCCTCCATCGCCTCGGGCCAGGCGATGATGCGCACCGGGCCGGGGCGCAACTACCCGGGCACCTGGCTCTATCAGCGGCGCGACCTGCCGGTGCGGGTGGTCGGCGTGTACCAGACCTGGCGCAAGATCGAGGATCCGGACGGGCAGCAGGGCTGGATGCTGGTGACGATGCTGAGCGACAAGCGCAGCGCGATCATCAGGCCGGGTGCCCCCAGGCCGATCCGCAACAAGCCGGACGGCTCAAGCCACATCGCCTATCAGGCGGAGCCCGGGGTGGTCGGGAAGATCGACCATTGCGCCGCCGGCTGGTGCCACATCGTCATCGCGAAGCGCGACGGCTATGTCGCTGCAGGGGACGTATGGGGCTTAGGCGAGGGTGAGGCGGTCGACTAAAGCCCCGCGGCCGTCCGTAGCGCTTCATTCATCCGCGTCTGCCAGCCCGGACCGCTAGCACGAAAGTGATCTAACACGGCCTGGTCGAGGCGAAGGGATACGGGTGCCTTGGTCGAACCGAGCGGCCGGCCCTTACGGATGACCTTATTGCCGATCATGAAATCAGCCTTGTCGAACCAAGCATCGTCGAGTTCCGGCGCATCGTCCGGATCAATCCAGTCGCTGGGCATATCGTCGTTGCTCACGTTCATTCGCCTTTCGCATCGAGATGACATGGCGCACGTCGCCGCGCGAAGTCCAAACCACGATCATCATCCGCCCGTCTAACCGCCCGACGGTGGTGATCCTTTCCTCACCATAGTCGTGCCGATCATCCACAAACTGGAACTTGGGTCCATTCAGGACGCGAATCGCATCGACAAAGTCGAGCCCGCGCCTGGTTAGGGTGCGCTCCCGTTTCTCCGGATCGTAGCTAATCGACACTGTTTATGTATATACGAAAACCCGTGGCGTCAAGCTAGATCAGCTCCACCGCTATCGCTGTCGCTTCACCCCCACCGATGCACAGGCTCGCGACGCCGCGCTTCTTGCCCGTGTGCTTCAGCGCGTTGACCAGCGTTACCAGGATGCGCGTGCCGCTTGCGCCGATCGGGTGGCCAAGCGCAGTCGCGCCGCCGTGGATGTTGATCTTCTCGTGGGGGATGCCGAGGTCTTTCATGGCGAACATCGCGACGCATGCGAACGCCTCGTTGACTTCCCACAGGTCGACGTCACCGACCTTCCACCCGGCCTTGTCGAGCAGCTTGTGGATCGCGCCGACCGGGGCGATGGTGAACTGCGCCGGCTCCTGGGCATGCGCCGCCGTGGCGATGATGCGGGCGACGGGCTTGTGGCCCTTGGCCGCGGCATCGCTCTCGCGCATCAGCACGACCGCGGCGGCGCCGTCGCTGATCGACGAGGAGGTCGCGGCGGTGATCGTGCCTTCCTTGGCGAAGGCGGGCTTGAGCTGCGGGATCTTGTCGGGGCGGCCCTTGCCGGGCGCCTCGTCGGTGTCGACGACGGTGTCGCCCGCGCGGCCCTTGACCGTGACCGGCACGATCTCGTCCTTGAACCCCCCACCTTCGATCGCCTTCTTGGCGCGCGACAGGCTCTCGATTGCGTAATCGTCCATGTTCTGACGGGTCAGCTGATACTCGTCCGCGGTGCACTGGGCGAAGCTGCCCATCGCGCGGCCTTCCTCATAGGCGTCCTCCAGCCCGTCGAGGAACATGTGGTCGTAGACCTTGTCGTGGCCGATGCGCGCGCCGCCGCGGTGCTTCTTGAGCAGGTAGGGCGCGTTGGTCATCGACTCCATGCCGCCCGCGATGATCAGGCTGGCGTTGCCGGCGGCGAGTGCCTCCGCCCCCATGATCACGGTCTGCATGCCCGATCCGCAGACCTTGTTGACGGTCGTCGCCTGGACCGACTTGGGCAGGCCGGCCTTGATCGCGGCCTGGCGCGCCGGAGCCTGGCCGAGCCCGGCCGGGAGGACGCAGCCCATGTAGATGCGGTCGACGTCGCTGCCGTCGATACCGGCGCGCTCGACGGCCGCCCTGACCACCGTCGCGCCGAGGTCGGTCGCGCTGACGTCCGCCAGCGCGCCCTGCATCGCGCCCATCGGCGTGCGGGCGGTGGACAGGATGACGATCGGGTCGTGCGGGGTGGTGGCCATGGCGTAAGGGTTCCTTCGTGTCCGCTGCATCCGCTCGTCCTAAGTAGCCGCACAGCGGCGTATCGAAGGAGCCTGTCCTTCGATACGGGCCTTCGGCCCTACTCAGGATGAGCGGGCTTGTTTGTGCACCTGCACATAGGCCAGCCGCCCGCCTTGTTCAAACGTCCCGCGCTCTGCTAGCCCGGCGCCCCAGCAGGAGGGGCCTATGTCCGCACCCGGACTCGATTTCGAACTCGGCGAGATGGCGGACACGATCCGCGAGTCGACGCAGCGGTTCGCGACGGACCGCATTGCGCCAATAGCGGCGGAGATCGATGCCGCCGACCGTTTCCCGGTCGAGCTGTGGCCCGAGATGGGCGCGCTCGGCCTGCACGGCATCACGGTGGAGGAGGAGTGGGGCGGCCTCGGCCTCGGCTATCTCGAGCATGTCGTCGCGCAGGAGGAGGTCGCTCGGGCCTCGGCCTCGGTCGGCCTCAGCTATGGCGCCCATTCCAACTTGTGCGTCAACCAGGTGCGGCGCTGGGCCAGCGACGAGCAGAAGCGCAAATATCTTCCGAAGCTGATCAGCGGCGAGCATGTCGGTGCGCTGGCGATGAGCGAGGCGGGCGCGGGATCCGACGTGGTCTCGATGAAGCTCAAGGCCGAGAAGTCGGGCAACGGCTACCGCCTCAACGGGACCAAGTTCTGGATCACCAACGGCGCCTACGCCGACGTGCTGGTGGTCTATGCCAAGACGGGCGGCAGCGACGACAAGCCCTCGCGCGGCATCACCACCTTCCTGATCGAGAAAGGCATGGATGGTTTCTCGATCGGGCAGAAGATCGACAAGATGGGGATGCGCGGCTCCCCGACCAGCGAACTGGTGTTCGACGACTGTTTCGTGCCGGCGGAGAACGTCATGGGGCCGGAGAACGGCGGCGTCGGCGTGCTGATGAGCGGGCTCGACTATGAGCGGACGGTGCTTGCGGGCATCCAGCTCGGCATCATGCAGGCGTGCCTCGACGTAGTCCTGCCGTTCGTTCGTGAGCGCAAGCAGTTCGGGACTGCGATCGGCTCGTTCCAGCTGATGCAGGCCAAGATCGCCGATATGTACGTCGCGCTCAACTCGGCACGGGCCTATGTCTACGCGGTTGCGCGATCGTGCGACGCCGGGCGGACCACGCGGTTCGACGCGGCCGGCGCGATCCTGCTGGCCTCGGAGAGCGCGTTCAAGGTGGCGGGCGAGGCGGTCCAGGCGCTCGGCGGGGCGGGCTACACCAAGGACTGGCCGGTCGAGCGCTTCCTGCGCGACGCCAAGCTGCTCGACATCGGCGCGGGCACCAACGAGGTCCGCCGCATGCTCATCGGCCGGGAGCTGATCGGCGCATGACCTTCTTCGCGACGCTTAGCCTAGAGGTCGACTTCAGCGAGAGCCTGCCGATCGGCCCCGGTCCGGAGGGCCATCGCGGAGTGGCCTTCGTCAGCGGCGGCCGGCTCGAGGGCGAGCGGATCGCCGCGACGGTGCTCGGCGGCGAGGACTGGTTCGTCGGCCGCCCCGACGGCACGCTCGGCATCGACGTTCGGCTGACCCTGCACACCGACGACGATGCCTTCATGACGCTGGCCTATCAGGGCGAGTTGACCGGCACGCCGGAAGCGCTCGCCATCTTTCGGCGGCGCGAGCAGATGAAGGCCGGAACGTACGAAATCCGCACCCGGGCGGTGATCGGCTGCGGCGACGAACGCTACGCCTGGCTCGACGGCGTGCCGCTGACCGGCCTGGGCGAGCAAGTCCCTGCCGGGCCGATCTATCGGCTGTCGTTCGCGCAAGGGAGCGGCCGATGAGCGGACCGCGCCTCGAAAGCAGGATCGACTTGTCGTCGCCCGAGGCACAGGCGCGCGCCAGCCACAACCGCGCGCTTGCCGAGCGCCTGCGTGCCGATGTCGCGAGCGCCGCGCGAGGCGGCACCGAGAAGGCCCGCGAACGTCACACGGCGCGCGGCAAGCTGCTTCCCCGCGAGCGCGTCGAGCGGCTGCTCGATCCAGGCTCGCCGTTCCTTGAGATGGGCCAGCTGGCGGCAAACGACCTCTACGATGGAGAGGTGCCGGGCGCGGGGATGATCGCCGGCATCGGCCGCGTGTCCGGGCGTCAGGTGATGATCGTCTGCAACGACGCCACGGTGAAGGGCGGCACCTACTATCCGCTGACGGTCAAGAAGCACCTCCGCGCGCAGGAGATCGCGATCGAGAACCGGCTGCCGTGCATCTATCTGGTGGATTCGGGCGGCGCCAACCTGCCGCACCAGGCCGAGGTCTTCCCGGATCGCGATCACTTCGGCCGGATCTTCTTCAATCAGGCGAACATGAGCGCCAAGGGCATCGCCCAGATCGCCTGCGTGATGGGCAGCTGCACCGCCGGCGGCGCTTATGTCCCGGCGATGTCCGACGAAAGCGTCATCGTGCGCGAGCAGGGCACGATCTTCCTCGCCGGCCCGCCGCTGGTCAAGGCGGCGACGGGCGAGGAGATCAGCGCCGAAGCGCTCGGCGGCGGCGACCTCCACGCGCGCAAGTCGGGCGTGGTCGATCACCTCGCCGAAAATGACGAGCATGCGCTGACCATCGTGCGCGACATCGTCAGCACCGTTCCGGACAATCGCACCCCCGACGTCGAGCTGCGCGAGCCCCGCCCGCCCCGGTTCGACGCGGAAGACCTCTACAGCCTCATCCCGGAAGACGTCCGCGCGCCGTACGACGTGCACGAGATCATCGCCCGCATCGTCGACGGCAGCGAGTTCCACGAGTTCAAGGCGCTGTACGGTTCGTCGCTGGTGTGCGGCTTCGCCCACATCTGGGGCATGCCGGTCGCCATCCTCGCCAACAACGGCGTGCTGTTCTCCGAGAGCGCGGTGAAGGGCGCGCACTTTATCGAACTGGCCTGCCAGCGCCGCATCCCGCTACTGTTCCTGCAGAACATCTCCGGCTTCATGGTCGGCGGCAAGTATGAAGCCGAGGGCATCGCCAAGCATGGCGCCAAGCTCGTCACCGCCGTCGCCACCGCGCAGGTGCCCAAGATCACGGTGCTGATCGGCGGCAGCTTCGGCGCGGGCAATTACGGGATGGCCGGCCGCGCATACTCGCCCCGTTTCCTGTTCACCTGGCCCAACAGCCGCATCAGCGTGATGGGCGGCGAGCAGGCGGCGAGCGTCCTCGCCACCGTCCACCGCGACGCCGACAAGTGGAGCCCGGAAGAGGCGGAGGCCTTCAAGCAGCCGATCCGCGAGGATTACGAAGCGCAGGGCAACCCCTGGCACGCGACCGCGCGCCTGTGGGACGACGGCATCATCGATCCGGCGCAGACGCGGGACGTGCTGGGGCTAGCGTTCGCCGCCTGCCTCAACGCCCCGATCGAAGAGAAGGCGCGCTTCGGCGTGTTCCGGATGTGAGGCGGACCCTACCCATCGAAATCCTCCCCGAGCTCCGCTGGGGGAGGGGGACCGCCCGGCGCAGCCGGGTGGTGGAGGGGCAAGCGTGCGCGGATCAGGTCCAGCACATGCACGATCACGCCATCCAGGTTGCGCAGGACATCGCTCGCTCGGATACGCACCGTTTCGATCCCATGCACCGCGAGGAACGCATCGCGCCGCTCGTCGCGGTCGGGCCGATCACCCATCGCGTGCGCCGCCCCATCCACTTCGATGCACAGGCGCACATCGTTGCAATAGAAATCCAGCGACAATTCGTCGCCGATCGGATGTTGTCGCCGGAACTTGAATCCCGCCGGGCGCTGTCGGAGCACCGTCCACAACGCGATCTCAGGAGGGGTCATGGCGCGGCGCTGTTGGCGCGCGCGGCGCACGGCGTTCGCTCGTCCCCTTGGTCCGGCCGCTTTGCGCATGGCGATTGCCCCTCCACCATGCTTCGCATGGTCCCCCTCCCCGAGACAAGCTCGGGGAGGATTTCGTCATGATCGCCTCCCTCCTTATTGCCAACCGCGGTGAGATCGCTTGCCGGGTGATCCGGACGGCGCGGCTGATGGGTATTCGCACCATTGCCGTTTATTCCGACGCCGACGCCAAGGCGCTGCACGTGCGGCAGGCGGATGAGGCGGTGCATATCGGGGCGAGCCCGGCGCGCGAGAGCTATCTCGTCGGCGAGAAGATCATCGCGGCCGCCAGGGCGACCGGGGCGGAGGCGATCCATCCCGGCTATGGATTTCTGTCCGAGAACGCCGAGTTTGCCCAAGCGGTGATCGACGCCGGGCTGATCTGGGTCGGCCCGCGCCCCGACAGCATCCGCGCGATGGGCCTCAAGGACGCCGCCAAGACGCGGATGATCGCCGCCGGGGTGCCGGTCACGCCGGGCTATCTCGGTGAGGATCAGTCGCCTGCGACGCTGAAGCGCGAGGCGGACGCGATCGGCTACCCGATTCTGATCAAGGCGGTCGCCGGCGGCGGTGGCAAGGGGATGCGGCGGGTCGAGGAGGCGGCCGGGTTCGACGACGCGCTCGACAGCTGCAAGCGCGAGGCGGCGTCTTCGTTCGGCGACGACCGCGTGCTGCTCGAAAAATACATCCTCTCGCCGCGCCACATCGAGGTGCAGGTGTTCGGCGACACGCACGGCAACGTCGTCCATCTGTTCGAGCGCGACTGCTCGCTGCAGCGGCGCCACCAGAAGGTCATCGAGGAAGCGCCCGCGCCGGGCATGGACGAGGCGACGCGCGCGGCGATCTGCGGCGCGGCGGTGCGCGCGGCGCAGGCGGTCGACTATGTCGGCGCGGGGACGATCGAGTTCATCGCGGATGCGAGCGAGGGCCTGCGCGCCGACCGCATCTGGTTCATGGAAATGAACACGCGGTTGC
>CAXSDY010000019.1:0-23632 GCA_964235835.1 uncultured Sphingomonadaceae bacterium
TCGGCTATCACGGCGAGTTCCTGTCCGACACGCGCGGCACCGGGATCATGAACCGGCTGTTCGAGAAGTACGGACCGCACAAGGGCAATATCGAGGGCCGCAAGAACGGTGTGCTGATCTCCAACGGCGCTGGCGAAGCGAACAACTATGCCCTCGGCCCGCTCGAGGAGCGCGGCATCCTGTTCGTCGGTCATCAGGAGGCCCTCTACGAAGGCATGATCGTCGGCGAGAACGCCAAGCCGGACGACCTTGAGGTCAATCCGATGAAGGCCAAGCAGCTGACCAACTTCCGTGCCAGCGGCGGCAAGGACGACGCTATCCGCCTGACCCCGCCCAAGCGAATGACGCTGGAGCAGGCGATCGCCTACATCGACGAGGACGAGCTGGTCGAGGTCACGCCGACATCGATTCGGCTGCGCAAGATCCACCTCGATCCGCACGACCGGAAGCGTGCTTCGCGAGCCTCGAAAGCGGCGTAGAATCAATCTGTTCCGGCTTCCGTCCCGCTAACGGCTCCGTTCGCCGCTGAATGCTTCCAATCGTTAAGGATTGCGCCTTAGGCGTTGGGACATCGAGTTTGTGAGAGCGGGCGAGCACCGGCGCGAGTGAAAGCGCAAGGGCTCCGGGGCGAGACGGACGGACTGCCGGCGCGGCATCGATCAGGTGCGCGGGGCCAGGCAAGCGGCCGCACGAGATAGAGCGAAGATTGACCCACTTGCGGGCAGTCCGCGGCATTGCCGCGGCCGGAGCACTGTTGCTGTCGCTGATCGGCGGATCGACCGCTGCTTCGGGGCAAGTCCAGCCAGCCGCTCCAGCCTCACCGATGCTCGTGTCGGCTGTTGCGCCGACGAGCACCGGCTCCATCCAGACGAGGCAGGACACCGGCCCGATGCAGGCGGTCCAGAGCAACCACTACGGCCCGGCCGTATCGTCTCCCCTGGCGGGCGCGGGCGAGCCGACGATCTCCCAGGCCGTGCAGGCGGTCCTTCGCGCGACGCAGAATGGTGCCGGGGCTCTGCTGCCGGTTCCGCCGGCATTGGTCTCGCCGCGCGCGGGTGGCCCGGTCGTGGTCCTCCAAGGGATTGGCCCGTCCTACAGCGCCTCCCGGGCCGGCGGCTTCGTGGCGGGGACGCCGCTCGCCGCGCTGATCGACGCGAACAGCGAAGGCGAACTCGACGAGGAAGCAAACTGCCTCGCCACCGCCGTCTATTTCGAAAGCAAGGGCGAGCCGATCGAGGGCCAGCTGGCAGTGGCCCAGGTGGTCATGAACCGCGCGCACTCGGGCCGCTACCCGCCGACGCTATGCGGTGTCGTCAAGCAGCACGCGCAATTCTCGTTCGTCCGCGGCGGCGCGTTCCCGTGGCACGACGCGAGCTGTGCCGCCTGGCGCAAGGCGCAGGCGATCGCCCGCATCGCACAGAAGCAGCTCGTCGCCGCGCTGCCGGCCGATGTGCTGTGGTACCATGCCGACTATGTCGCCCCGCGTTGGCGCGCAGCGCTGATCAAGGTCGAGCAGATCGGCGCGCACATCTTCTATCGCGCCTAAGCCAAGGGCGTTAACGACTACGTCGTCTGGCCGACGGCCAGCAACATTTCGTCGTTAATGTCCCACCGGGGGATTCCCTTGTCCGCTTGAAAGGCGTCACCCTGTGGCGTCTAGGGGCGAGATAAGGGTCGCGATGCTCAGGATACTTGTGGTCGAAGACGACCGGCAGCTCGCCACGACGCTGAAATATCTCGTCGAGGACAACCCGCGCTACCAGGTGGTCGCCATCGCCGACGATCTCGACAGCGCGCTCGAGGCGGCGACGGCGTACCGACCCGACCTCGCACTCGTCGACCTGCGGCTCGCCAACGGCACGACCGGCTTCTCGGTCGCGGTGCGGCTCAACGACGACGACGTGCCGGTGCTGTTCGTGACCGGCAAGGCGCCCGACTTCCCGATGCCGGACCTCGCGCTGGGCTGTCTAATGAAGCCGTTCACCGCCGAGGATGTGCACCGCAGCCTGGCCATGGCCGAAGACGTGATGCGCGGCCGCGAGACGTTCCGCCAACGCATGCCAGAGAACCTCACCTTCTACGACGTGGCGGTGGTCGGCGGCGACCAGGCGGACACCGGCTATGTCGCGTCACGCCCCTCGCTGAAGAGCCGCATCGGCCACTGGATCAGCGGCGCGCACGGTTGATCTCGCGCTTGGGTGCGGCGGCTCGCGGCGCTAAGCCCCTTCGATGAGCAAGCCGCCCAAGCAGAACCCGGCGACGTCCCTTTCGCGGATGATCAAGTCGGACACGCAGCTGCGCGTTCGCCCGCTCGGGCGGCAGGGGCTGCTGGCGCCGGATTTCTATCACCAATTGCTGCGCGCCTCGTGGACGCAGCTGACGCTGGTGTTCGGGGCGACCTTCTTCCTCTTCAACCTGCTGTTCGCCGGCCTTTACATGCTCGATCCGAACGGGCTGGTCTGGAGCGACCGGACGCAGGCCGGCGGCAAGTTCTGGCAGCTGTTCTTCTTCAGCGTCGAGACGGTGGCAACGGTCGGCTATGGCAACATCGTCCCTGCGTCGCTCTTCACCAACGTCGTGGCGACGGTGGAGATCTCGCTCGGCATCCTGTTCATCGCTCTGGTCACCGGGATCATCTTCGCGCGCTTCTCGCGGCCGACCGCGCGCATCCTGTTCTCGAAGGTCGCGGTGGTGGCACCGGTCGACGGTGTACCGACGCTGATGTTCCGGGCCGCCAACCAGCGCCACAATCTCATCTTCGAGGCGAGCGCGAGCGTCTCGCTGCTCGGCGACGAGGAACTCGAGGGCGTGCGGATGCGTCGCTTCCGCGATCTCACTCTGGTCCGCAACGCCAACCCGATCTTCACCCTGACGTGGACGATCATGCACCCGATCGACGAGGCCAGCCCGCTCCACCAATGGCTCGAGAGCCGCGAGGCGCCGGCAGGGTTCGAGATCATCGTCGTCCTGTCCGGAGTCGACGATCGCATCGGCCAGCCGATCCACGGCCGCTGGGCCTATACGCCCAAGGACCTGCGCTGGAACGCGCGGTTCGTCGACATCATCGGCCAGGCCGAGGACGGCACGCGGACGATCGACTATGGCCGGTTCGACATGATCGAGGAGCTGCCGGACGGGTCGGTTCAGGTGGCGGCGAGAGCCTCGACGTAGGCGCGCGCGCGGCGGCCGACTTCGTCCGCCGGGCGACCGGGCACGTACAGGCCGGAGCCGAGCCCGAAACCGGCGGCGCCGGCCGTCGTCCACTCCTTCATCGTCTCCGGCGAGATCCCGCCGACGACGAGTAGCGGCACCGCCTTCGGCAGAACGGCGAGCTGCGCCTTGACCACCGCCGGGCTCGCCGCCTCGGCCGGGAACAGTTTCAGCGCGGTCGCGCCCGCCTCGATCGCAGCGAAAGCCTCGGACGGCGTGAAGAAGCCGGGGCAGGAGGAGAGGCCGGCCGCGACGCTCGCGCGGATCACCGCCGGGTTGGTGTTGGGCGAAACGATCAGCCGCCCCCCGGCATCCTTCACTCGGGTGACGTCGTGGGGCGAAAGGACGGTGCCGGCTCCGACCAGCGCGCGCTCGCCGGCGCTCTTCGACAGCCGGGCGATGCTGTCGAGCGGGTCGGGCGAGTTGAGCGGCACCTCGATGATGCGGATGCCCGCGGCCATCAGCGCTTCGCCGACGCCCTCGACCTCCGCTGGGGTGACCCCGCGGATGATCGCCACGAGCGGGCATTGGGCGAAAGCCTGGCGGAACGCATCGGTCATTGCAGCCTCCTGGAAATCGCGTTGACGCCGGCCATGAACGCGGTCTCGCCATCGACTTCGCGCGCCTCGCGGCCCGCCTCGGACAGCGCCGCGGCATAGAGGCGGGTCAGTTCGGGGCGGCCGATCACGGTTACCGGCCCGGCCGCTTCGGCGAGCCCACAACGCACGTCGCAGCCGATCAGCAATCCGCTGGTGTACGATGCGGCATCCTCGCTCGGCGCGCGGCCGAGCAGAATGCGGGCGCGCACCGCGAACAGGTCGGCACCGAGCGTCCCACCTTCAAGCCCCTGCCTGACGCCCGACGCAAACGCCTCGCCGGGTTCGACCGGGCCGTCGAGCCAGTCAGCGAGAATGCCCTTGCGCTTGAGATGGTCGAACAGCTCGCCCGTCATCACCGTGCGAAACGAAGCGATCTTGCCGCCCTGCAGCGTCACCCACTTGTTGTGCGTGCCGGGATGGCAGGCGAGGCCGTCGCCCGGGATCAGGGCCGAGGCGGCAGCGCCGAGCAGCTGGACCTCCTCGCCGCGCATGACGTCGGCACGATCGCCTGAGAGGAACGACAGGCCGGGAATGATGGCAATGTCGGCTGCGGGCGCGATGAGGGAAGCGGCGAGGCCGTCCAGACCGGCCGGGCAGGGGAGGTAGGGCGCCTCGACCCAGCCGCGGTTGGAGCCGACCATCCCGGCCAGCAGCATCGGCATCTGGCCCAGCCGCGCGCGAATCTGCTCAACGGCCGCCGGGAAGCCGCCCGGCTCAATCGCGAGAACGCCCTTGTTGTCCTCGAACTCGGCATCGTGCTCGCCGCCCGGCACGACGCGGTAGGCGCGGCGATTGGTCGTGCCCCAGTCGACGGCGATGAACCCCCGATCCCACTCGATCTTCGCTGCCATCGGGATCGTGCCTCTTTCAATTGCCGCCGCGGCGCTTATCGAACGCCCGGCATGCAACCCGCTATCCACCTCGTGGCCGATGTGAAAGCCCTGTTGGGCGAAGGACCGGTGTGGGTCGAAGCCGAGCGCGCGCTGCTGTGGGTCGATATCAAGGGCCGCCGCATCTTCCGGCTCGACGAGGCGGGGGTGCGCGAATGGGCGACTCCGATGCGCGTCGGGTCAATCGCGCCACGGGCCGGCGGCGGGTTCGTCGCGGGGACGGACGAGGGTTTCGTCGCGATCTCGCTCGACCGTGACGAAGCGCGCTTCACGCCGTTATGCCACCCCGAAGCGGACCGGCCGAACAACCGCTTCAACGACGGCAAGGTCGACCGCGCCGGCCGGTTCTGGGCGGGGACGATGGACGATACCGAGCAGGACGCGACCGGGTCGCTCTACCGGCTCGACGCGCCCGACCGCTGCACGCGGGTCGACAATGGCTATGCAGTGACCAACGGGCCGGCGTTCAGCCCCGACGGGACGATCCTCTACCATACCGACTCCTCGCGGCGGACGATCTACGCCTTCCCGCTGGCGTCCGACGGCAGCCTCGGCGAGCGGCGGACCTTCGCGCACTTCACTGCGCAGGAAGGCTATCCCGACGGCATGACCGTGGATGCGGAGGGCTGCCTGTGGGTGGCGTTCTGGGACGGCTGGGCGCTCCGGCGCTTCTCGCCCGACGGTGACATGATGACCCACATCGACGTGCCGGTGCAGCGGCCGACCAGCGTCGCATTCGGCGGCTCGGCGCTCGACCGGCTGTACGTCACGTCCGCCCGCATCGGGCTCGATCGCGCAGCCTTGTCCGTGCAACCTTCGGCGGGCGCGCTGTTTATGCTCGAAGCCGGCTGTGTCGGCATCGCCGATCGGCCGTTCGCCGGCTGACCCGTTCCCCAGGAGATCCGTCATCGCCAATTTCATGTTCGCCACGGGGATCGAGAACAGCATCCCGACGATCCACAACGGCACCGTGCGGGTCGACCAGATGGAGGCGTCGGACCATTACCGGCGGTGGCAGGAGGATTTCGACTGCGTCCAGGAAATCGGGATCAATTTCCTGCGCTTCGGGCCCCCGCTGCACAAGGCGTGGCTGGCGCCGGGCCGCTACGATTGGGAGTTCGCCGACAAGACGCTCGCGGATCTGCATCGGCGCGAGATCACGCCGATCATCGACCTGTGCCACTTCGGCGTGCCGGACTGGATCGGCAACTTCCAAAATACGGATTTCCCCGCGCTGTTCGCCGTCTATGCCGCCGCCTTTGCCGAGCGCTACCCGTGGATCCAGCTCTACACACCGGTCAACGAGATGTTCATCTGCGCAGTCTTCTCGGCCAGGTACGGCTGGTGGAACGAGCAGCTGACGACGGACCTGGGGTTCGTCACCGCGCTTAAAAACCTCGTCAAGGCCAATGTCCTGGCGATGACCGAGATCCTCAAGCGGAGGCCCGACGCGATCTTTATTCAGTCGGAATCCTCCGAATATTTCCATGCCGACAGCCCGGAGGCGATCGGTCAGGCGGAAGTGCTCAATTCGCGCCGCTTCCTCAGCCTCGACCTGAATTACGGCCGGCGCGTCGACAGCGAGATGTACGAATACCTCATGGATAACGGAATGACTCGGGACGAGTATCACTTCTTCATGAACAACCGGCTCAAACAGCACTGCATCCTGGGCAACGACTATTACATGACCAACGAGCACCGGGTGTTCGCCGATGGGCACACCGAGGCGTCGGGCGAGGTGTTCGGGTATAGCGAGATCACCCGCCAGTATCACAACCGCTACCGCGTGCCGATCATGCACACCGAGACGAACCTGCGCGAAGGCCCGACCGGGCAGGAGGCCGTGCACTGGCTGTGGAAGGAGTGGGCGAACGTGCTGCGGCTGCGCAACGTCGGCATCCCTACGGTCGGGTTCACCTGGTACTCGCTGACCGACCAGATCGACTGGGACACGGCGCTCCGCGAGAAGAACGGCAATGTGAACCCGCTCGGCCTCTACGATCTCGATCGCAAGATCCGCAACGTCGGGGTGGCGTACAAGAAGCTGATCCAGGATTGGCGCGACGTGCTGCCTGCGTCCAGCCTGTGCCTCGCCGTGCCGATCGTCCCGCCAGGCCAGAAGAGCTGGTTGCGCCAGCCGGGCGGGCCGGAGCAGAAGGTCGACGACGGCCCCGACGCCCAGGCCCAGCCCGCCAACCCGGATGCCGCATGATGTCCCTGTCCAGCAGCAACATCGCCCGCATCGAGACCTTCCTGGTGCCGCCGCGCTGGGTATTCGTGCGGGTCGAGAGCGAGGACGGCGCGGTTGGCTGGGGCGAGGCCAGCCTGGAGGGGCACGGCGAGGCGGTGGTCGGCGCGTTCGAGGCGCTCAAAGACCGCTTCATCGGCCACGACGCCAACCGCATCGAAGACATGTGGCAGATCGCCTATCGCGGCGGCTTCTATCGCGGCGGGCCGGTGCTGATGTCGGCGCTATCGGGGCTCGACACGGCGCTGTGGGACCTCAAGGGCAAGCGGCTCGGCGTGCCGGCGTGGGAGCTGCTCGGGGGGCGTGTGCGCGACCGGGTGCGCGCCTACGCGTGGATCGGGGGCGACCGGCCCAATGAGATCGGGGAGGCCGCGGCGGCGAGGCGCGAGCAGGGCTTCTCCGCGGTCAAGATGAACGCGACGGCGGAGCTCGGCTGGATCGGCACTCCGAAGCTGTTTGAAGAGGTCGTGCAGCGCGTCCAGGCGGCGCAGGCCGCGGGCATGGACGTCGGGCTCGACTTCCACGGGCGAGTCCACCGGCCGCTCGCCAAGCAGCTCGCCAAGGCGCTCGAGCCGCTCGGCCTGCTGTTCATCGAGGAGCCGTTGCTGTCCGAGAACCACGAGGGGCTGGCCGACATCGCCCGGATCACCTCGGCCCCGATCGCGCTCGGCGAGCGGCTCTATTCGCGGTGGGACTTCAAGCCGTTCTTCGAGGCGGGCGCGGTCGACATCATCCAGCCCGACCTGGCACATGCGGGCGGCCTGTCCGAATGCCGGCGGATCGCAGCCATGGCCGAGGCCTACGACGTCGCGGTCGCGCCGCACTGCCCGCTCGGGCCGCTCGCGCTCGGTGCCTGCCTGCAGCTCGCCGCGTGCAGCCCGAACGTCGCGCTGCAGGAGATGAGCATCGGCATCCACTACAACGTCGGGCACGACCTGCTCAACTACATCACGGACAAGGCGGTGCTGACGGCAGCCGACGGCTATCTGCCCGTGCCGGATGGGCCGGGGCTGGGCGTCGAAGTCGATGAGACGGCAGTGCGAGAGGCCTCCGCCGACGGCCACCGCTGGCGCAACCCGGTCTGGCGGCAAAAGGATGGCAGCTTTGCGGAATGGTGAGCTGCCGCTTGGACAGGTGAGCGCGTCCTATGCGGCGCGGCGGTCGCCGTTGCGCCGGTCGCCACCTGTGCGGCGGGAGGGGATCTGGTCGAGGATGCCCTGCAGACGGTCGATCGCGGCCGACTCCGCACTGCGCTGAGCATCGGCATAGCGATCCTCGATCGCCGCTTCCTGCTCGCTGAGCTCGCGGAAGAAGCTGATCGACAGGCGGCGCCCGAAGATATCGTCGCCGCGCAATTTCAACTCGGGCTCGGCCGATGCCGGCAAACTGTCGCGGATGGCCGTCAGCGTCTTGATCAGCATGTCGAGCGACGTGTGGTCGCTGACCTCGACGAATTCCTTGATCCGGCGTTGCATCGTCTGCTCTCCCCCAACCGTGAGCGGGACCGACTCCATGCGCGTCGGCCCTGCTGTCCGGTCGGCCTGTCATGCGTCATCCGGAATCGCGGCACAACGCTGTATCCATCTTAATGGCCGCCAAGGTGTTGCGATGGCGTGAACGGCCTGTTCACGCGCTAGACCGGATCGACGAGGATTTAGCGGCGTACGTCCAGCTCGCCGCGAAGGACGCTTTCAAGGTCCTCCTGGCGGAACAACGAGGCATCGCCCGGAAGCGAGTGCTTGAGCGCCGACAAGGCGAGACCGGTGCGGGCGATCGTCTCCAGGTCGCCGGGCGAGGTCAGCATGGCGTGAAGGACGCCCGCGGCGAACGCGTCACCCGCGCCGATGCGGTCGGCGATATCCGCCACGATCATCGGT
Organism: uncultured Sphingomonadaceae bacterium; assembly: GCA_964235835.1. Taxonomy (GTDB): domain Bacteria; phylum Pseudomonadota; class Alphaproteobacteria; order Sphingomonadales; family Sphingomonadaceae; genus Sphingomicrobium. Next base: position 8,828 of record CAXSDY010000019.1, read on the forward strand.
GCCGTCTCGGCCGAGCCCTCGGGGCTGTCGACCCGGGCCGTCAAGCGGTGGCGCGAGACGTCTTCCACCACGCGGTCGGTCGCGGCGATCAGCTTGAGGATCGGGAACGCGTCGAACGCGGCCTCCGCGGCTTCGCGGCGGCGAGCCGCGTCGTCGCCGGGAAACTCGCGACCGAGCAGCAGGGCGATGTCGCGATGGTTGCCGAACAGGATGTCGGTCAGGCCGACGAGCGTCCCCAGGATCGCGCGAGGGTCGGACTCCCAGCTTCGCCACAACTGCGCGCGGTAGTTGCCGTCGAAGATCACCGTCATGCCGCGCGCCTTCGCCGCCTGCGCCGCGGCGATCGCCAGCTCGGCGGAACGCGGCCCGAGTGCCGGCGTGATCCCCGACAGATGGAGATGGGTTGCACCGTCGAGCAGCCGGTCGAAGTCGAAATCCGCGGCACTCGCCCGGGCGAAGGCAGAGCCGGCGCGGTCGTAGAGCACGTCGGGCGCGCGCACGCCGTTGCCCACTGACAGGAAGTAGAGCGCCATCCGGCCGGCGGCGCGCGACACGCCGCTGCAGTCCACGCCAGCCGCCATCAGCGACGCGACGGCCAGCCGGCCGAGATCGTTGTCGGGAACGCAGCTGATCATGCGCGTCGCGTGACCGAGGCTCGCCAGACCGACGGCGACGTTCGCTTCAGCGCCGCCCGCGTACACGTCCAGCGCGCGCGCGTGGGCGATCGGCACGGAAGCGCTCGACAGTCGGACGATCAGCTCCCCGAAGAAGGCGAACTCGGCGCGCGAGGCGGCGACGCTCACTGGGTGCAAGGCTCGATGGCGCTCGGCTTGGGCCGCGGAGTGTCGATCTTGAAGGCGGCGAAGTACGCGTCCGCGCCCTGGATCGGCTGCTGCCGCACCATCTTGAGCCCGAGCGACGCGAACTCGCAGGAGAGCCGGCCGGGCGGCGTGCCGTGCCGTCTCGTCGGCCGGTCGGCATCGACGACGATCACCTCGCCGTCAGGCTTCAGGCCTTCGCGCAGGTGCCAGAGAAAGGCGTAGGGCGAGGTGACCTCATGGTACATGTGGACCAGGAAGACGCGGTCGAACGAGGCGGCCGGAAGCTTCGGGTCGTCGGCGGTGCCGAGCTTGACCGAGACACTGTCGAGGTGCTCGCGCTGGACCCGCTGGGCGAGGCGATCGCGAACGTCGGCGACGATGTCCTCGGCGAGCACCCGGCCATGGGCACCGACCATCCGCGCCAGCCGGACGGTGTAATAACCTTCGCCGGCGCCGATGTCGGCGACGGACATGCCGGGCTTGAGGCCGGCCATGCGCATCACGTCGTCGGCCTCGCCGACCCGGTCGCGCGCGTCCTCGGTCGAGAAGCGCTCGGACACGATCGGCGCGACGTCGCGGTTTGCCTCGGGAAAGCCCTGGCGCGCCTTCGCCTGCGGGTGGCACGCGCCGAGGAGCAACATAACGCCCAACATTCCTCCCCGGAACGGGGAGGGGGACCATGCGCAGCATGGTGGAGGGGGCCCGATGCAGGACGAGCGGCACCCTCCACCAGGATCTGAGATCGGGGTGCCCCTCCCGGTGCCGACGAGGAATCTAGTCGACATCCTCGACCTCGACCTTTTCGCCGGTCACGCGCTGCGACAGGGCCGCGGCCATGAAGCGGTCGAGGTCGCCGTCGAGCACGTCGGACGGCGCGGTGGAGATGACGCCCGTGCGCAGGTCCTTGACGAGCTGATAGGGCTGCAGGACGTAGCTGCGGATCTGGTGGCCCCAGCCGATGTCGGTCTTGGCCGCCTCGGTCTTGTTCGATTCCGCCTCGCGCTTTTGCAGTTCGGCTTCGTAGAGTCGCGCCTTGAGCTGCTTCATCGCCTCGGCGCGGTTCTTGTGCTGCGACCGCTGGTTCTGGCACTGGACGACGATGTTGGTCGGCAAATGGGTGATGCGCACCGCGCTGTCGGTCGTATTGACGTGCTGCCCGCCCGCGCCCGACGCGCGATAGGTGTCGATCTTGAGCTCGCTTTCGTTGATCTCGATGTCGATGTCGTCGTCGACCTCGGGATAGACCCACACGCTGGCGAAGCTGGTGTGGCGGCGCGCCGAGCTGTCGTACGGGCTGATGCGGACCAGGCGGTGGACGCCGCTTTCGGTCTTGGCATAGCCATAGGCGTTCTCGCCCTTGATCAGCAGCGTCGCCGACTTGATGCCGGCCTGCTCGCCCGAGTGGAAGTCGACCAGCTCGACCTTCATCCCGTGCCGCTCGGCCCAGCGCGAATACATTCGCTGCAGCATCCCGGCCCAGTCCTGGCTCTCAGTTCCGCCGGCGCCGGCGTTGACCTCGATATAGCTGTTGTTGGCGTCCGCCTCGCCCGCAAGCAGCGCCGCGACCTTGTCCTTCTCGGCGCGTTCGGCGAGTTCGGCCAGTGCGCGGCTGCCGTCGTCGACCAGCCCGGTGTCGCCCTCGGCCTCGGCCATCTCCATCAGCTCGACGGTGTCGGTCAGCTCGGCCTCGATCTTGCGCGTGGCGGCGATCGCCTCCTCGAGCCGGCGGCGTTCGCGCATGACCTCCTGCGCCGCCTTCGGATCGTTCCACAGCGACGAGTCCTCGACCTTGGCGTTCAGCTCCTCGAGCCGGCGCAGCGCGCGGTCCCAATCGAGAAAGCGGCGCAGCAGCGCGGTCGCGGCGTTGATCTGGTCGACATGGGCTTGCGCTTCGGCGCGCATCTTCTTTTCCTCACCTGATCGTCGGCGCTAGTAGATACCGCCCTGGCGTTGCAAGAAATCGTCGGCCGGCTTGGCCACAGCCTTGGGCCGAGCCTTGGCGTGGGCCGGGGGGCGGCGGGCGGCGGTGGGAGCGGCTTCCCCGCCGGCTTGGCCGCCGCGCGCGACATCCTCGCTGCGACGATAGGTGCGGCGCGGCTCGGTCTCGGGCTGGAAGGCTTCCCAGATCACCGGCGACTTCGGATCGACCTGCGTCGGGAAGGTGCCGAATACGCGCTTGCCGGTGACCCGGTCGATCCGCACCATGCGGATCCCGGACGGAGCGATGAACGGGATCGGCGGCATGCCGGCAAAGGCTTTCTGCGCGAACTGCTTGAAGATCGGCGCGGCGACGCGGCCGCCCTGCGCGGCCCCGCCGAGGCTGCGCGGCTGGTCGTAGCCGAGGTAGACGCCGCCAACGATCTCGGGCGTGCCGCCGACGAACCAGACGTTCGTCGGGCCCGACGTGGTGCCGGTCTTGCCGAACATCGGCCGGTTGAGGTCGCGCAGCGTGGTCGCCGTGCCGCGCTCGATCACGCCTTCCATGATGTGGACCATCTGATAGGCGGCGAGCGGATTGAGCAATTGGCGCTGGCGCTCGGGCGGGCGCGGCATCGGCCGGCCGTCCCAGTCGGGCGCGTTGCAGCCCTCCATGATCGCGCAGCGATTGTCGGTGCGATAGATGACCTTGCCGTTGCGGTCCTCGACGTAGTCGATCAGCGTCGGTTTGACCTGTTTGCCGCCATTGGCGAGCATCGCATAGGCGTTGACGAGGCGCAGCACGGTGGTGTCACCGGCGCCGAGCGCGATCGACAGATAGGGGTCGTACTTGCCGACGCCGAGCTTCTCGGCGGTGGCGACGACCTTCGCCATGCCGGTCTGCGACGCGGCGCGAACGGTCATCAGGTTGCGCGATTGCTCGACGCCCCAGCGCATCGTCTTGGGACCGGCATAGCCCGCGTCGAAATTCTTGAAGCACTTGTTGCCAAGGCCGGCGCCCTGGTAGACGCAGAACGGCGCGTCGACGAGGATCGTCGCCGGGGTCATGCCATTCTCCAGCGCAGTCTCATACACGATCGGCTTGAACGCCGAGCCCGGCTGGCGAAGCGCCTGGATGGCGCGGTTGTACGACGAGCCGATGTTGTCGAAGCCGCCTTGCATGGCGAGCACGCGGCCGGTCCGGACTTCCTGCGCGACCATCCCGCCGCCGACTTCCGGGATAGAGCGCAGCGCATAGACGTTGACCCCGACCGCCTTGACGATGATCACCGAACCGCGCCGCAGATAGGAGTAGGCGGCGCCGCCGACGCCGCGCTTGGGCTGCTGTGCGTTCGAGGCGGGGAGGATGCCGGTCGCGCCGGTCGGCAGGCCGATCGTGGCGGCATTGCCTTCCTTCTGCAGCACGACCGCCTTGGTCCAGTCGGCGAAGCCGGTGCCGAGCGGGGTCGCGAGTAGCTGCCCGCGCCAATCGCGGTCCATGTCGAGGCTGAGCTTGGGATCGACCCAGCCGCGCCCGCCGTCGAAATTGGCAAGGCCTTCGCGCAGGGCGTCAGCGGCGGCGTCCTGCATCACCGGGTTCATCGACGAGCGCACCCACAATCCGCCAGCATAGACGCTGTTCGGGCCGCTCTCGGCCTTCTCCCCGAACTTCTTGAGCAGTTCGCGGCGGACCTCCTCGAGGAAATAGCCGCCCGCCTCGCGGATGCGGGTGTTCGATCCCATCGGGATGGTGCCGAGGCCGGTCGCGCGCGCCTCGTCGTGCTGCGCCTGGGTGATGTAGCCATTCGCCAGCATCTCGCGCAGCACATAGTTGCGCCGGTCGAGCGCGCGCTGCGTGGCGCGGTTCGGGTCATAGTTCGACGGCGCCTTCGGCAGCACCGCCAGATAGGCCGCCTCGGGCAGGGTCAGGTCGGCGACATCCTTGTCGAAATAGGCGCGCGCGGCTGCCTGCACGCCATAGGCGTTGCGGCCGAGGAAGATCGAATTGAGGTAGATTTCGAGGATCTGCGGTTTCGACAGCGTCGATTCCAGGCGGAAGGCGAGGATCGCCTCGCGGACCTTGCGCTTGACCGAATATTCGTCGTCGCCGAGCAGGTGCTTGGCGACCTGCTGCGTGATCGTGGAGCCGCCGCGCGCGCGCGGGCCGCCGGTGGCCTTCTTGACCGAATAGTCGAGCACCGCGCCGACTAGCCCGGGATAGTCGATGCCGCCGTGGCTGAAGAAGGTCTTGTCCTCGGCCGAGATGAACGCGTGGATCACGAGCGGTGGATACTCGTCGTAGGCCAGCTCGACGCGGCGTTCGCGGGCGAAGGTGCCGACAGGGTCGCCGTCGTAGCCGCGCACGTTGGTCGGCAGCGCGGCCTGATAGGCGAGCAGCTTCTGCGAGCTCGGCAGGCCGGCCGAGAAGTAGAGCCAGACGACAGCGAACAGGATGAACAGCGCGCTGGCGAGGATGCTCAGCCAGCGCACCCAGCGGCGACGGAACAGCGGATCGAGCCGGGCATGCGCGCGATCGTTGAACGCCGCGAGGCTGGGCAGCCGGTCGAGAAACGCGAAGCGTGGCCGGCCTTCAGGCAGGCGGATGGCGGGGATCTTGAGCATCGAACGGCTCGTCTAGCGCCGTTCGCTGCGTGCGGGAAGAACGAGTTAGCGCGCCGGGAGCGTCGGCCTATCGCCGCGTGGCGAGGTCCGCTTCGATCGCCTGGGCGAGCGCCAGCACGAGCGCGGCGCGGCCCTTCGGCGTGACCAGCGCGGCCTCATCGTCGACGTTGCTGATATAGCCGGCCTCGACCAGCACGGCCGGCGCGTCCGCCCGGCGCAGGACGTGGAAGGCGGCGAACTGGTGCGGGCGGGGGCGCAGCAGGACCGGACCCGCAGCGCGGCGCACGATGCGCTGGGCTAGTGCCGCGGAATCCTCCATCTCGCCGCGCACGGCAAGGTCGGACAGCAGCGCGCGCACCGATCCCACGGGCTCGCTGGTCAGCCCGCCGCCGGCGCGGTTCTCGACCGAGGCGAAGCGCGCCGCCTCGGCATCCGACGCGACGTCGGACAGCGAATAGACCGTCACTCCGCGCGCCAGCGGGTTGGGCGCATGGTCCATGTGCAGCGACACGAACAGGCCCGCGCCTAGCCGGCGGGCGATGTCGGCACGCTGATCGAGCGTCAGGTAGCGGTCGTCGCGCCGGGTCATCGCGACGCGCACGCGCCCGCGCGCCGCGAGCAGGTCGCGCAACTCGCTCGCCAGCGCCAGGGTCAGTGCCTTCTCCTGGGCGTGTCCCGACACCGAGATGGCGCCGGGGTCGTGACCGCCATGCCCCGGATCGATGACGACGATCGGCCGCCCGGGCGCGCGCGCCGCGCTGACCGGCACATCCGACACGGCCTGCGGCAAGTCGACGGTCAGCGCTTGTTCGCGCGCTTCCCCGACCAGCGCGCGGCCGATGTCGTGCCCGCCCGGGCGCACGATCCCGGCGAGCAGCGCGACGACCGTCAGCACCGCGAACGATCCGCCGGCGAGCGCCGTGGCGCGCCGGACCTTGGCTGATCCCACCCTCGTCATCCCGTCTGCCCGGCTATCACGAAAGCCGACGCGACGTGAACGCTTGTTATTCGCATCAAGCGAACAGTGCTCGGTTGCGATCCGCGTGGTGCGATGCTACCCACGTCCGTCCGTCGGCAAACGACGGCGACGCCGCGCGGTCCTCTCGTCTTGCGCGGCTCTCAAGGTTGACGCTGCATGATGCTACAGGACGCACCCCGCCCGCTCTTTTCAGAGCCCGGCGCCGCGTCCTTCCCGACGCGTGTCGGGATGGCCCATGCAGCAGAGGCACATTCTGACACAATCGCCCTGCTCGCCGGCACTCGGCCGGGCCTGGCTCAATTGCGCGCGCGCCGCGAGGCACGAGAGCCCGCCGCGCGCGGCCGGAGTAAACTTAATGTCCATGCGCATGCTGATCGACGCGCGCCACCCGGAGGAAACCCGGGTCGCGGTCGCCAAGGGTAACCGGATCGAAGAATTCGACTTCGAGTCCCAGGAGCACCAACAGCTTAAAGGCAATATCTACCTCGCCAAGGTGACCCGGGTCGAACCGTCGCTGCAGGCGGCGTTCATCGATTACGGCGGGAATCGGCACGGCTTCCTCGCGTTCAGCGAAATTCATCCCGATTATTACCAGATCCCCAAGTCCGACCGCGACGCGCTGCTGCGCGAAGAGGCCGAGCATGCCGCCGAGGAAGAGCGGCTGCGCGGCGCCGGGTTCGACGACGACGATGATTTCGACGATTCGGGCGACGGCTTCGTCGAAGGCGATGTTGCCGAGGACGCGGACGATCATCACGATGACGAAACCGGTGAGTCCGGCGATGACCTGGCCGACGACGCCGACAGCGAGCCCCGCATTGCCGAGACCGGCACCGGATCGTCACGCTCGCCGGTCGACGAACATGCCGCCGACGAACTGCGCAAGAAGCGCCAGGCGCTGCGCCGTCGCTACAAGATCCAGGACGTCATCCAGCGCCGGCAGGTGCTGCTCGTCCAGGTCGTCAAGGAGGAGCGCGGCAACAAGGGCGCGGCGCTGACCACCTACCTCAGCCTGGCGGGCCGCTATTGCGTGCTGATGCCGAATACGTCGCACGGCGGCGGGATCAGTCGCAAGATTTCGAACGGCGCCGACCGCAAGCGGCTCAAGTCGATCATGAGCGACCTGTCCTTGCCCTCGACCATGGGCCTGATCGTCCGCACCGCGGGCCTCCAGCGCACCAAGGTCGAGATCAAGCGCGACTTCGACTATCTCGCCCGCCTGTGGGACGAGATTCGCGAGCGCACGCTCGGCAGCTCGGCGCCGGCGCTGATCTACCGCGACAGCGACCTCATCAAGCGCGCGATCCGCGACCTCTATCACCGGGATATCGACGAGGTGATCGTCGAGGGCGACGAGGGCTACAAGGCGGCGCGCGGCTACATGAAGCTGCTGATGCCCAGCCACGTCAAACGGGTCAGCAACTATGCCGATCCGACGCCGCTCTTCCAGCGCCACGGCGTCGAGGACCAGCTGTCGGCGATGTACCAGCCGCTCGTTCAGCTGAAGTCCGGCGGCTATCTGGTCATCAATCCGACCGAGGCGCTGGTGTCGATCGACATCAACTCGGGCCGGTCGACGCGCGAGCATAGTATCGAGCAGACCGCCTACGCGACCAACATCGAGGCGGCGAACGAGATCGCCCGCCAATTGCGCCTGCGCGACATGGCGGGGCTGGTGGTGATCGACTTCATCGACATGGAGCAGTCGGGCCACGTGCGGAAGGTCGAGAAGGCGATGAAGGACGCGTTGCGCAACGACCGCGCGCGCATCCAGGTCGGCCGCATCAGCTCGTTCGGGCTGATGGAGATGAGCCGGCAGCGGCTGCGCACCGGCGTGCTCGAGGCATCGACGCGCCCGTGCGTTCACTGCGAGGGCACCGGCCTGATGCGCACCGCATCGTCGGCCGGACTCAGCGCGCTGCGCATCATCGAGGACGAGGCGGCTCGTGGTCGCGGCGACCGTATCTGCCTGCGCGCCGGGCGCGAGGCGGCGATTTACGTGCTCAACAAGAAGCGCGACGAGCTGGCCGAGATCGAGGAGCGCTACGGCGTCATCGTCGAAGTGCTAGTCGACGAATCGTTTGAAGGCGCGCGGATGAGCGTCGACAGTTCGGGCGCCAAGCCGATCGTGCCGGTGCGCGCCGCGCCCATGCCGGCCGTCGACGAGGCCGAGGCCGATGACGAGGTCGATGAGATCGAGGATGAGGCCGAGGAGGAGTATTTCGACGAGGTCGATGAGCCGGGCGATCACGACGAGCCGCAGGCTCGCGGCGAGCGTGAGCAGGGCGACGAGCGCGGACAGGGCGACGAGCGCGGACAGGGCGAGGAAGGCGACGGCTCGCGCCGCCGTCGACGTCGCCGGCGCGGCGGACGCGGCCGCAGCCGCCGCGACGAGGGCGGCGAGGCTGGTGCGGAGCCGCTCGGCGGCGAGGTACACGGCGACGAGCGGATCGTGGCCGATGTCGAGGAAGGCTCCGAGGGCGACGAGCAGCACGGGGATGCGCAGCAGGCCGAAGGCACCGAGGGCGACGAGCAGCCGCGCCGCTCGCGTCGCGGACGCCGCGGTCGCGGTGGCCGGCGGGAGCGTGGCTATGAGGGTGACGCGCCCCATGCCGATGCCGAGTCCGGGGCCGCCGAGGTGATTGCGCCGGACGCCGTGCCGATGGTCGAGCCGGTCCCGTCCGAGGACCCGCCGGCCGCTGACGAGACCGTCGAGGCGGCCGCCGAGGAAGCACCCAAGACCCGCCGCCGGCCGCGTGCCCGCAAGCCGGCCGATGCTGCTGTCGAGGCTCCCCACCCGGCGGTCGCCGCAGCAGATGCCGCGGCAGAGCCCGGGCCGATCGCCCAGGAGGAAGCGCCCAAGCCGAAGCGCCGCTCGCGTGCCAAGAAGGCGCCGGTCGTCGAGTTGACCGAACCGCAGGCGGAAGCGGCCGAGCCCGCTGCCGTCCCGGCAGAGGACGGGGCAGCTTCTGCGAAGGAAGCCGTGCTGCCGTTCGATGAGCCCAACGCTGCTCCGGCGGACACCCCGGTAGCAAGCAACGACACCGCCGAAGCGCCCGCCGAGAAGCCGCGCAGCGGCTGGTGGTCGCGGACGTTCGGCTAGATGAAGCGGCGGCGCCGGATCCTGTTTCCGCGCCGCCATTTCATCACGCGTTCATCCACCCGGCGCGACAGGGCGGCATGAGCAATCGGCTTTCTCGCCGCGCGCGAGCGATCGTGCTCGGCCTCGCGCTCGCCGTGACTGCGGTGCAGCCGGTGCTCGCGCAGTCGGTGCTGCGCGACACCGAGACGGAAGCGCTATTCAAGGACATCTCGCGGCCGATGATCCAGGCCGCCGGGCTCGACCCGAAGAGCGTCAACGTCGTCCTGCTCAACGATCCCGAGATCAACGCGTTCGTCGCCCAGGGCCAGACCGTCTACATCCAGTCGGGGCTTCTGGTCGCGGCGGACAACGTCAACCAGCTGCAGGGCGTGATCGCCCACGAACTCGGCCACGTCGCCGGCGGCCACTCGATCCGCATCTTCGAAGGCGAGGCGGTGGCGAGCAAGATCTCGCTCCTGTCCCTTCTGCTTGGGGCCGCCGCCATGGCCGCCGGAGCGGGTGAGGCCGGGATGGGCATCATGGCCGCCGGTCAGCAGGCCGCGATGGGCAAGTTCTTTTCGTTCAGCCGGGCGCAGGAAAGCACCGCCGACCTCGCCGGCGCGAGCTATCTGACGAAGGCGGGGATCAGCGGGAAGGGCACGCTGGCGTTCTTCAAGAAGCTGCAAAACCAGGAATATCGGCTGGCCATGGCGCAGACCGACGATTACGCCAGTACCCACCCACTCAATTCGGACCGCATCCAAGCGCTCGAGCAGATCTACAAGCGCGACCCGGCGTGGAACAAGCCAATGGACCCGCTGCTCGAGGCGCGGTTCGAGCGGGTCAAGGCCAAGCTGATCGGCTTCGTCGATCCGAAGCGCGCGACGACCGTCTATCCGGAGAGCGACAAGAGCGTGCCCGCGCATTACGCGCGCGCCTACGCCTATCACCTCGGCGCTTACCCCGACAAAGCGGCGCAGGAGGCGGATGACCTGCTCGCGATCGCACCGACGGACCCATACTTCCTCGAGCTGAAAGGCCAAATCCTGCTCGAAGGAGGCAAGCCGCGCGAGGCAGTCCCGCCCCTGCGCCAGGCCGTGGCGAAGGCGCCCGACAAGCCGATGATCGCCGCGCTGCTCGGCCACGCGCTGGTCGCGACCGAGGACGCGAAGAACTATCCGGAGGCCAAGGCCGTCCTCAAGGAAGCGATCGCGCGGGACAACGACAATCCCGACGCCTGGTATCAGCTCGGCATCGTCTACGATCACGACGGCGATGCGCCCCGCGCGTCGCTCGCGACCGCCGAGCGCAAGAACCTCGAGGGCGAAAACAAGCTGGCGCTGGCGAGCGCGCGCATGGCGATGAGCGGCCTCAAGTCCGGGACACCCGACTATCTTCGCGCCCAGGATATCGCGATGGTCAGCGAAGCTGCGCTCAAGAAGGACAAGAAGCGCAAATGAGCGACATCGGCGCACCCCGGGGACGCAGCATCTGGGGACCGGCGATCGCGGGCGGGGTTGTCGGTGCGGTGCTGACCGGGGCGGCCGGCGTGGCGCTCGCCCCACGGCTCGTCGGGCAGCAGCTGGTACGCCAGGCGCTGGTCGCCAACCCGGACATCCTGCTCGACGCCAGCAATGCGCTGCGCGACCGGCAGTATGCGCCGGTGCTCGCCGCCAACCGGATCGCGATCGAAGCGCCGTTCGGCTCGTCGTGGAAGGGCGCGGCCAAGCCAGGCGTCACGCTGGTCGAATTCTACGACTACGCATGCACCTATTGCCGCAAGAGCATCCCGGACATCGAGCGGCTGCTCGCGGAGGACAAGGACCTGCGCGTCGTGTTCCGCGAATTGCCGATCCTTGGCCCCAACAGCGTCGCCGCGGCGCGCGTTGCGCTCGCCGCATCCAAGGCGGGCAAGTTCGCGCAATATCATGATGCGCTCTACGCGGAGGGCGCGCCGACGCCTGAGGCGGTGGCGGGCGTGGCCGGCAAGCTTGGTGTGCCGGGGACGCCGCGGGATGTGCCCGAATACGAGGCCGAGCTGAAGCGCAACTTCCAACTCGCGGGCCAGCTCGGCGCGACGGGCACGCCGCTGTTCGTCGTCGGCGACCGCGTGATAAATGCGGCGGTCGGTTACGACGAACTCAAGCAGGCGGTGGAGCAAGCGCGCAGCGCCAAGGGCTGAGCGCGCCGACTACCCCGCTGAGAGGTTGGCGACCGGCGCGGTCGGCGCCTCGCTTCCGCTCACCCACTGGTGCCAGGCGAGCAACAGCGCCGACATGATCGCCGGGCCGAGGAACAGGCCGACCAGGCCGAACGTCTCCAGCCCGCCAAACGTCCCGAGCAGCGCGAACAGGAAGGGCAGGCGCACCGACGACCCGATCAGTGCCGGCTGGACGATGTTGTCGCCGATGAACATCACCGTGATCGAAAAGCCGAACAGCAGGGCGGCGGCGAGCAGGTGCCCTTGGCCGACCAGGATCAGGGTAGCGATCGAAAAGGCGAACCAGGCGCCGAACGGCAGCATGGCGACGAAGATCGTGAGGATGGCGAACAGCAGCGGGCGGGGCACGCCCGCGACGGCGTATCCGATGCCGATCAGGGTGCCTTCGCCGATCGCCACCAGCACCGTCCCGGTCACCGTCCCGCGCACCGCACCGGCGAGTCGCTCCGTAAAGCGCAGCCCGAACTCGCCGAGCGAGCGGCGGGACACGATCCGCGCCTGCTCCGCAACATGCTCGCCGCGCACCAGCATGACGTGCAGCGCAAGCAGGGTGATGAGGAATTCGAAGATCAGGCCTGCTACTTCGCCGCCGATCGTGCGGGTGTAGCCGAACACGGCGGCCGGCTTGATCCCGCCGAGCAGGGCCGCGGCGGCCTGTGGGCTGCCCACCGACTCCTGCCAGGTGGCGGCGGCGCGGGGCCCGATGAGAGGCAGGGACTTCAGCCACCCCGGGGGAGCAATGCCCGTGCGCTGGACCCCGCTGAACCAGGCGAGCGCATCGTGGCTTTCATGGACCACCGCGGACCCGGCGATCGCCACGGGAACCATCACGAGGACGGCCGTGGCCAGGGTCAACAGTCCGGCCACCGCCTGGCTGCGGCGGTTCGCTTCGCCGCAGGCCCGGCGGTACAGCGGCCACATCGACACAGCGAGCACCGCCGCCAGCGCGACCGGCGCAAGGAAGCTGCGAGCAAGGTAGGTGGCGGCCGCGGCAATGATGAACGTAAGGGTGCGCTGGCGACCGCGGACGGCGCGGCTGTCGGCGGTGCTCGTGGCGGACTTGGCGGCTTCGGCCGCGCTCGTGGCGGCCTCGGCCGCAATCGCCACGCCGGTGCTTTCATCCATGTCGGGGTTCCTCGTTCCGGGCGAGAACGCGGCGCCGGCGCAAAGGGTGCGCGCGAGTTCGTTATTCGGCGCTAGCGTCGGCGCGGCCCTTGAACCCCTGGGCCACTACGTACCATTCGCTCGATCCCTTGCGGCTCGCCGGCGGCTTGGCGTGCTTGACGGTAGCGAAGTGGCGCTTGAGCTCGGCGACGAGCGCATGGTCGGCCCCGCCCGCCAGGACCTTGGCCACGAACGCCCCGCCCGGGCGCAGGATCTCGGTCGCGAACGCCAGCCCGGCTTCGACCAACCCCATCGTGCGCAGGTGATCGGTCTGCGGGTGCCCGACCGTATTCGCCGCCATGTCGGACAGGACCAGGTCCGCGTCGCCGCCGAGCGCCTCGCGCAACCGGGCGGGCGCGTCGTCCGCCATGAAGTCCATCTCCAGGATGTCCACGCCTTCGATCGGGTCGGTCGGCAGCAGGTCGATCCCCGCGATCCGGGCAGAGGGGGCGCGGCGCCGGACGACCTGGCTCCAGCCGCCCGGCGCAATGCCGAGGTCGACGACCGACCTGGCGCCTTTGAGGAAACCGAACCGCTCGTCGAGCTCGAGCAGCTTGTACGCCGCGCGGCTGCGATAGCCCTCCGCCTTGGCGCGGCGCACGTAGGGATCGTTGAGCTGCCGCTCGAGCCAGCGGTTGGAGCTGACGGTCCGGCCGCGCGCGGTGCGGACGCGGGTGTGGCCGCCTCCGCCGCCCCTGCTCATCGCGGGAAGTTCATAGCGAGTAACCGTCGCGCGCCATCAGCGAGCGCAGGATGCCTTCGCGAATGCCACGGTCGGCGATGCCGAGCTTCTCGGCCGGCCAGATGTCGAGGATGGCGTCGAGGATGGCGCAGCCGGCGACGACCATGTCGGCCCGCTCGGCGCCGATACAGGGCAGGGCGGCGCGCTGGTCGAAATCGAATTCGGCCATCATCGTGTTGATCTTGCGCATGGCTCCGATCGGCACATGCAGCCCGTCGACGGCGCGGCGGTCATAGGTCGGCAGCGCCAGGTGGACGCTGGCGAGCGTCGTCACGGTGCCGCTGGTGCCGAGCAGGCGGATGTCCTTGCGCTCGAGCGGAAGCATGTCGACGAAGCGGGCGAAGCTGCGCAGCACCCGCTGACGCATGCGCGCATAGGCCGCGACCCGCCCATCGCCCTCGATCGCGGCGCGGCCCTCGGTCTCGGTCAGCGACACGACTCCCCACGGGGCGCTCCACCAGGCGCGAATGCGCGGCGTTTCCTCGCCGGGCTCGACCAGCACCAACTCGGTCGATCCGCCGCCGATGTCGAAGATCAGCGCCGGGCCGTCGCCAGGTTCGAGCAGCTTGTGGCAGCCGAGCACCGCCAGTCGGGCTTCCTCCTGGGGTGGGATGATGTCGAGCGCGAGGCCGGTCTCGTCATGGACCCGCTCGATGAATTCGCGGCCATTCTCAGCCCGGCGACAGGCTTCGGTCGCCACGGATCGGCTGAGCGAGACATGACGCCGGCGCAGCTTCTCCGCGCAGATCGACAGTGCGGCCACCGCGCGGTCCATCGCCTCGGCGGAAAGCCGCCCGGTCTGGCCGAGGCCCTCGCCGAGCCGGACGATGCGCGAGAAGGCGTCGAGCACCGTGAACGCGCCGCCCTCCGGTCGCGCGATGAGCAGGCGGCAGTTGTTCGTGCCGAGGTCGATGGCGCCGTAGGTGTGCCGCTGCGAACGGCTCGCGGAACCCGGCGATGCACCGGCGCCGCTCGGCACGGCCGCCGGCGCGGTGGCGGCAGAATGCGCCATGACGTCGCGCCCAATCCAAACTTCGCCGCGGGACTTACCCTCGGCTGACCTGGCGCCACCCTAGGCCGCATTGCGGGCGCTGCGCAACCGGCGCGGCGTATGGCGCCCGCAGAGACCCGGAGCGTTGACAGCCCTCCGCCCCCTACCTATCTGCGGGCGCGCCCTTGCCCTGTCGTCTAATGGTAAGACTACGGACTCTGACTCCGTCAATCGAGGTTCGAATCCTCGCGGGGCATCCAGGACCG
>CAXSDY010000020.1:0-20836 GCA_964235835.1 uncultured Sphingomonadaceae bacterium
GGCCAAGATCTGCAACAACATGCTGCTCGGCGCGACCATGGCGGCGACGTGCGAGACGTTCGCGCTGGCGCAGAAGCTCGGCCTTAATCCGCAGACCTTCTATGACATCTCGTCCAAGGCGTCGGGGCAGAGCTGGTCGATGACGAGTTATTGCCCGGTCGCTGGCGTCGGGCCGGAGACGCCGGCCGACCGCAACTACGAAGGCGGGTTCGCCACTGCGCTGATGCTCAAGGACATGAAGCTGGCGATGGAGGCGGCGCAGGAGGCGGGCGCCTACACGCCGATGGGCGGCGAGGCGGCCGAGTTATACCAGCGCTTTGCCGACCGCGGCGGCGAGACCAAGGATTTCTCCGCCATCATCAAGATGATCGACGACAGCTGGATCCCGCCGGTGACCGGCGGCAACGTCAAGTCGGCGAACTGACCCCGCGTCCCCTTGCCTTTGCCCGGTGGCTGGCACAGGTGGCGGGCAGTTGGTGCGGTCCATGCTCGAGGGCAGGTGAATGAAGCTCGTTACGTTGAAGGTGAATGCGTCGCGCAAGATCGACTTCGCCAAGCAGCTGGTGCCGCCGCTGCTGTGGAAGGCTGCGTACCGAGCGGCGGTGATCAAGGACATCCCGCACAGCTACGCCTACAACCCGCATTATTCGCCATGGCTGGAACCCGAGTTCGTCGCCCGATCGCGCGCCGTCGAGGGTAATACCGGGCTGACCGGACAGAGCATCTACACCCTCATCCACTTCCTGCGCGAGGTGATCGCGCTCGACGGCGACGTGATCGAATCCGGCGTGTGGCGCGGGGGCAGCGCCAAGCTGCTTCGCGACGAGATCATCGCCAGCGGATCGTCGAAGCAGCTCCACCTGTTCGACTCCTTCGAGGGCATGGCGCATGTCGAGCAGGCCCATGACCGCCACGAAGTCGGCGACTTCCGGGACACGTCGCTGGGCCACGTCCAGCAGTTCGTCACCGGCAATGCCGGCCCGGACGCAAAGGGCGTCGCGCAGTTCCACCAGGGCTGGATCCCACAGACCTTCGCCGGGCTTCAGGACATGCGCCTGTGTTTCGCCCACATCGACCTCGACCTCTACCAGTCGATCCTCGACACGCTGGCGTTCGTCTACCCGCGCCTGTCGAGCCGCGGCGTGATCGTGTTCGACGACTATGGCTTCGCCTCGTGCCCCGGCGCGCGGCGCGCGGTCGACGAGTATTTCGCCGACAAGCCGGAGCGGCCCTTCTCGCTCAGCACCGGCCAGGCGGTGGTGATCAAGCGCTAGGCGACGCGTTCTCCAGCAGCTCGTCGCGGAGGCAGTAGAGCACAATCCCGAACGTGTTGTACTCGTGCACGCGCAGGTGGAAGCGGTAGCCGAGTTGCCAGCCGGCGATCAGGTCGGCGATCTCGAACAGATGGCCCGGCGTGTGATAGGCCGACAGCAGCAGGTTCGGCCGCTGGTCGTGGATGATGCGCGACATGCCCTTGAGCGTCTCGATCTCCGCGCCCTCGACGTCGAGCTTCAGAAGGTTGATCGGCTCGCCGTGGAGCACGTCGTCGATCGCGACGCACTGGATCGTGACCTCGCCGCTGTCGCTCAGCGCGCTGCCCATCGATCCGTCAGAGGCGAACTTGAGCTGCTTGGTCTCTGACCAGGTGCCGAGCGGCAGGCACAGCGTGCGGTTGGCCGGGAAGCTGCGCGAGGCAAGCGTGTTGAAGCTGACCAGGTCCGGCTCGAACGCGACCACCGTGTCGAGCGCATAGCCGGCGTGGATCAGCTTGTGGATCGCCACGCCGGTGAAGGCGCCGCAGTCGACGACCCGTAGGGGGCCGGTGTAGCGCGGCAGATCGGCGGGCGTATATTCGTCAGTGAGGCTCGCCTCCGGGCAGTCGCCCAGCGCGCCGCTGCGGCGATAGCGCAGGATCTGGTCGAGCAGGTCGCGGCTGCGCTCGTCGGCGAGCAGCCGGCGGAGCCGGTCGAAGTCGGCGGCATGCGCGTCATAGTCGAACGAAGGCTCGAGCCAGTAGCCCGGCGTCGTGCGCGGGGTGTCGAGCAGCTGCGGCAGGTTGATCGGCATCAGCACGCTCGCCGCCCCCGCGGCGCGCAGCTCGCCGTCGAGCGCCTTCACGTCGACATAATGGTTGTGGAGCCCGATCAGCACGGTCCTGCCGCTCAGGCCATCGCCCGCTACGTCCTCCACTCCGCGGATCGGAATGTCGCGATAGTGCTGCCCGCGCTTGCCCCGGTCGAGGATCAGGTCGACCGTCACGCCGGCGTCCAGCAGCTCGTCAAGGATGGTCCGCCCCATCGCGCCGAGACCGTAGAAGACGAGGGGCTGGCGACGGTCGACGGCCCTGTTCGCGTGCATGTCCTGTTCTCCCTTGTGCCGCATCAAAGGGGCCGCGGCTGGCGCGCGCCTGAAATGAGGAGCCTCATCTGATCGCGACCGAAGCCTGGCTCCCACCCTTCGGATCGAAGCTTGTCCCAGACCTGCCGGATCGTAACGAGCGACATCACGACGACCAGCGTCAATAACAGTAGCGGGCGGATGAACGGTGCCGTTCCGACGATATATTCGGCCACGATCGGCCCGCCGCCGAGGTAGCTCTCCCGGACCAGCGGCGGGATATAGTAGAGCGGAATGTCGGCCGGGATGCAGATGATGTACGAGACGATGATCGAGTAGATCCTGCCGGGCCCGCGGAACGGCTCCATGAAGATGAACAGCACGATGAACATGACCGTATAGATCCCCGCCTCCGACGACACCAACGCCGATCCGATGCTGAGCACCAGGAGGCGGTGGAGGGGGACGGCATAGGGCCGGATGGCGACGGTCAGCGCCGCGAAGAAGGCCAGAATGACAGTCGAATTCATCAGCACGGGCAGCAGCCACGTCAGCAACTCGACCGGTCCTGACCCGATCGCGTTGATGATCGGAAACGTATTTCCGCGCAGCACGTAGAGCAGCGGCAGGTATGTGCTGGTGTACATGATGTCGAGCGGCGTCGCGGCCAGGAACCCGGTCTGGTAATAGGTGATGTTCGCGTAAATCTGCGCCGGGGTTCCTGCGCCCATGAACGAATAGCTCAGCAGGTAGATGACGATCGTCATCAGCAGCGAGCCTTCGAACCAGCGCCAGCGGCGCCGCAGCAGTTGCGCGACGATCCCCCCGATCAGATAGACTTTGAAGTTTACCGTGCAGGCCGCGAAGAACCAGCGGACCCGCGCCGAGCGGACCAGCGGTCCGTAGGCCAGCAGCAGGCAGGTGTAGCACAGGATGATGATGTTGCCGCGCTCGAGCGCGAACAGCATCGGCAGGCCGGCGGTGAGTGCGATCGCGCGGGGCACCGCCGTCCGCCGGTCCAGCTTGATCAAGGTGCGCGCGGTCAGGAAGATATTGAAGATATAGATGAGGTGGAGGTTGATCAGTCCGAACACGTCGCAGTCGCGTGACGAGTATTGCTCGGCGAAGGCATAGCAGCGGTGATCGGTGATAAATCTGAGCACGACGAACGACAGCGGCGGATAGAGCGTTCCCCAATTGTCGTACGCGCCCGGTTCGTGCGCCCAGTACGCCGTGTTGAAGAAGTCCATCCACGTGTCGTACGGTTCGAAGTAGAACGGAGTCGGAAGATACTTGTAGATCGCCAGGTAGCTGAGCGACCAGCCGAGGCCGATCAGGACCGCCATTGCGAACAGCCGCTCGATCCACCATCCCGGCGGCTTGGTGTCCGGTTGCGTCGTCACAGCGGCTTGGGGGGCGCGAGGAACACGAACTGGCGCAGGATGAAATAGTTGATCACGGACGCAACGGCCGCGGCCGAGAAGCCGGCCGAATAGGGCGAGCGGAAGAACCGCAGGGCGACGGCAAGCAGGGCGGCGCTCATGACATAGGTGACGGCGTAGAACAGGATGAACCGCCACTTGGCGGTGCGCGCGTCGGGAAAGGCGAGCCGGCTGTAGGTCATGTAGTTGAACGCCACGCCCGTCACATGGGCGATCAGCTGCGCAAGATAAGGCCATACGCCAAGCCGCACGAGCAGCACGTACAGGCCGAACCCGAACACCATGTTCATGATGCCGGCCTGGTAATAGCGCAGCACCCGCGCCGCGGTGGTGAGTGGAGCCGACAAACGCATCATCGACCGTTCAGGAAATTGACCCGCTCGCGTTCGACGACCAGCGGCGTCCCGCGCGTCCGGTCCGAGATGAGCCGCACCTGGACCCCGATCAGGCCCAGGAACAGGAACAGCAAGGTGAACTGCACCTCGATCGCGCCGGCCCACAGCCACAGGCGGACGCTGCCCCCTGCAACCGCCGCGACGATCGCGCCGATCAGGGTCACAAAGGTCAGCAGCGAGGTGAAGAAGGCGACGTACAGCGGCATCCGCAGCAGGCCCTTCGACGAGCCGGCCAGACCGGACAACGCGAAATCGAGCAGAGCGAAGAAGCCGTTCTTGGACTCGCCCGCCGCCCGCTCCGGCCGCTTAAAGGGGATGGTTTCGATGCGGTAGCCGGTTTCGACGAGCATGCCGCGGAAGAAAGGCTCCGGCTCCTTCAGCCTGGCGATTGCGTCGATCACGCGCGCGTCATACAGCCCGAAGCCGGTCGCATTGGGGATGATCGGGTAATCGCCGAACCGCCGCTGCAGCGAATAGGACAGCCGCCGCGCCGCGGCGAGCAGCGGGGAGACCTTCTTCGTCTCGCTGACGCCGAGCACGATGTCGGCCCCGTCGCGCCAGCGCCGGACGAACTCGGGAATGAGCTCCGGCGGGTCCTGGAAATCGGCGACGACGCCGATCACCGCCCGCCCGGACGCCTGGAACAGGGCGTGGGTCGGCGAGCGCAGCTGGCCGAAGTTGCGGGTGTTGACGATCAGCTTGACCCGCGGATCGCGGGCGCAGATCGCGCGCACGATCTCGACCGTGCGATCGCTCGACCCGTTGTCGATCAGGATGATCTCGAAGCTTTGGGCAATCGGGTCCAGCTGCGCGGTGACGGCGGCGACGATCGCCTCGGCGTTGCCCTCTTCGTTCAGGCAAGGAATGATGACTGAAAATTCCGGACGGAGCGGGTCGTCAGGCCTCACGAACCACGATCCTTTCGCCGACCGGCGGGCGAAGGCGATAGAATTCGATGGCCGCCCACAGCAGGAAGATGGCCACGGCCGCGGTGAGCGCGGACCAGTTCACCTGCCGGTCGGTGTCGACGAACGCGGGCTCTAGGACGCGGACGCTGGCGGTCGAGGTCAGGTCTTCGACGGACGTTCCTTCGAGGAATCGCATATAGTTGTCGTAGAGCGTCTGGGCGATCTTCAGTTCGCGCTGCAGCCGCTCGGCCTGGGTCGAAGCCGCGACCGCACGCCCGACCGAATTGTCCGGCGAGGTGCTGGTCGCCTGCGCCCGCGCCAGCTGGGCCCGCATCGCGGAAAGCTGGGCCAGGATCTGCTGCACCTGCAGATTGTCGTCGGTGGCGAACTGGCGGGCGGTCCTGAGCTGCACTTCCTTGGCGCGGATCGACGTTTCAAGCTGCGGGATCTGCGAGCCGATCTCGCCGATCGACGTGGTCGGATCGGCATAGCGGTTCTGAAGTCGGAAACTGTCGTAGGCGCCGCGGGCCCGCGACAGACGGTCGGACGCGTCGCCGACCAGCTTGACCAGCAAGTCGCGCTTGTACTCGGTCTGCCGGCGGCTGATCAGCGCCAGCTCCGCCTGGGTCGCGCCGGCATAAGCCCCGACGATGTCCTTCGCGAGCTCGGGGTCCTTGTTCAGCGTCTCGAACTGGATGATCCCGCCGCGCAGCGAGCGCGTCGTGACGTGATCCTGAAGCCAGCGATAGACCGCCAGCGGATCCTTCTCGTGCATCCGCTCGACCAGGTTCAGCCGTCTGGTCACGGTCTGTTGAACGGCGACGCTGCGCCCGATCTTCAGCGCGACCTCGACCGCCGCCTGGTTCCCGAACACGCTGTTGAGCGCGCCGAGCTGGCCGAGCGTGCCGCTCAGCCCGAGGCTGGCGGGGTCGGTTGGAGTCAGGGTGACCGCCGCGCGATATCGCTCCGGGAAGAAGGTCAGCACCAACAGGACGGCCAGGATGATCGCGAGGATCGCCCGGCCGAGCCAGACATTGCGCATCACCGGCGCCCGGGCGATCGTTCCGATCAGGGTTGGACGAGGCTGCATCAGTTGATCGCGCTGATCGTGGCGGCGCTCAGGCCGATCTGGAACAGGATCGTCGTGATGTCGCGCAGCTTCGCCCAGAACGAGCTGCCCTGGGTCCGAACGGGCACGAAGATCACGTCGCCGGGCAGGACCGGGGCCTTCAGCGCGCCGCGCTTGGTCGACAGGACCGAACCGTTGGCTCGCACGACGAAGATTCCGCCGCGGTCGGCTGCGCGCAGCGTCCCGCCCGCCCGCTCGATATAGTCGGCGACCCGCAGCGGACGGCCATCGCTCAGCAGGAACGATGCCGGCCGATAGACGGCGCCGAACACGCCGACCGTGGTGGCGCGCGGCGGAACGACGATCGAGTCATTGTTCTCGAGCAGGATGTCGCCCGGCAAGCTGGTCGCGTTGGCCGCAATGTCCAGCACGACGCGGCCGTCCGGTTCCGCGCGGCGCAGACGCTCGAGCACCTCGCGTCCGCCCGCCAGTTGCCGGTCCCGGTCACCCGCATCGGTGCTGCGATCGGCGGTGATCGGGCTGGCCGCGATCGACAGTTCCAGCTGCCTGATCGCGTCGAGATAGCTTTCGCGCTGCTGGGCACGCACCGAAATGCGCTGCAGCCGGGTGCCGAACGGGAAGGCACGCGACGTCAGTCCGCCGGCGCTGGCGATCACCTGGCCCATCGGCGTGTTCGGCGCGACATAGTAGTTGCCCGGACGATTGACCTCGCCCTCGATGCGGACGAGCACGGCCTGCCGCTCCATCGGCTGGGTCAGCGTGCCCTTCGACAGGATCTGCAGGACGTCGCCGCCCGCCACCTGCACGTCGCCCGCCTGTTCGCGGCGGATCTGCTGCGGACCGACGATGCGCGTGTCCGACGTGCGATAGAGAATGACTCGGCTTGGGTCGCCCAGCGAGTTGGGGCCGCCCGCGAAGGCGAGCGCCGTGTCGAGCGACTCCCCGGGCCGGGTCTCGTAAATCGCTTCCTCGTTGACGCTGCCGATCACCGCCACCTGCGGACCCGCCGGCGGGATGAACAGGACGTCCTCGTTCTGAAGGACGGCATCCTCCAGCCGATTGCCGCCGCGCAGCAGTTGATACATGTCGAAGTCGGCGACTTCGGCGCCGCGACGGTACAGCTTGACCGAGCGGAAGCTGCCGCCCGCCGTCGGTCCGCCGGCCGAGAAGATGGCGTTGGCGATAGTCGACAGGCTGCTGACCGTGAACGCGCCGGGATTGTTCGCGAACCCGGTCACGTAGACGCGGATGCCGCGCAGCCGCTTGATCCCGACGGTCACGCTGTAGCCGCGATACTGGCGCCCGATCGCCGCGGAGATGCGCGAGCGCAGATCGCCGTAGCGCACACCGGCAAGGGTGATCGATCCGACCTTGGGCAGGAAGATGCGGCCGTCCGTGTCGATCTGCCGGTCGACGGTGCCATCGATCGAGCCGGTCAGCGCGACCGACACCGTGTCCCCGACGTTGAGGATGTAGTCGGGCGGAACCGTCGCCGTCGCGGGCGTCGCGAAGTCGCGCTCGCTCGGCAGCATCAGGTTGGCGCCGAAGCGGGGCAGGGGGCGGCCCAGCACCCGGGCGATATAGTCCTCGAACTCGCCGGGCTTGGCCGGCCTGCGCAGGAGGGAATTGCTCAGCAATCCATTGCGCGAAGTGTCGGACGATTGGGCGTCCGAGCCGCTGCCGCTGGAATCGCCGATCTGGGTCGGCGAGAAGGAGGGCGAGTCCTGCTGGGCGCCGAGGGACGTCCCGCTGCTGCTGCTCGATGACCGGGTGGGGATTTGCTGCTGCTGGCCCTGATCCTGCTGCTGGCCGGACTGAGGATCGCCCGACAGCGGCGAGCCCGACGGCACCATGCGTGGGTCGACGGGCCCGGTCTGGGCTGTGATGCCTACCGGGGCGGTCAGCAGCGCGATCGTCATCAGCGCGCTTACGACGCGGCGCGCATTCTTCAAGTTCAGCACTTCACCCATCCCCGCGGTCGCCCTGTCCGGGGGGTACCGCACCTGATTCCACGAAAATCGGAACCCCGTCGCCCGGCTCCGAGGGGGTTGCTAACACGGGTCAGCGGGACGGGCTACCCCCAATGCGTGCCGACGCGTTTGCGCCAAGGGCAAGGAAGGCCTCAGTTTCAGCGACCTGCTGCGCGAAGGACACGGTGGCGATGCCGCGTTCCGCGAGCAGCCGATCGTAGGTTGCCGCCTCCCCGACATAGACGTCCTCGGCCGCGCTGGTGACAGCCGCCCGGGCGACTGCGCCGCCGGTCGTCGCGGCGACAGCGAGTGCGACCTGCTCGAGCTCCATCGCGGTCCCGCCGGTGTCGAACCGCAGGACGCCGGGCTGCTCGTCCAGCAGCAGGGCGAGCACCAGCGACATGAGTTCGCGGATCGCGACATAGCCGCGCACGACGCGGTGCGGCGCCCGCACGGTGATCGGCCGGCCGGCCAGCGCATCGAGGATGAACGTCGACAGCGCATAGCTTTGCAGCTTGTTGATGTGCGGGCCCGCGATGTTGAAGATGCGCGCGATCGTGGCCCGCCTGCCGCTGCGTGCGGCCCAGCCCGCGAAGGCCTCCTCGTCGGCGCGTTTCAGCTCGCCGTAGAGGCGCATCGCGGCCGAACGGCTCGGATCGTCGGCGAACTGCGCGGCACCCGACGAGGCAACGAAAACCGCCGTGGCGCCAATCCGGTTCAGGTTGTCGAGCACGCGCTGGCTGAGCCCGCGATTGGCCCGCCGGTAGTCGGCTTCGGCCATGTCCTCGGCTCGGTCCTTGGTGAGGAAGGCGAGGTGGAGCAGGAGGGTAGGGCGCTCGTCGAGTTCGGCGAGCCGGTCGAGCGGGCGCTGGTCGACCCGCGTCCCGTCGAGCAGCGCCAGCGACCGATCGCTGGCGCCGAAGCATCGCACCCGGTCGGCGAGTTCGCTGCCGAGCGCCTCGGCCAGCAGCTCGAGGGTCGCCAGGCCCAGCCACCCGCCGGCGCCGGTGATGACGATCCGCCGGTCGCTCGCGCACAGCGCCGCGCGCACGTTGGGCGAAAGCGCATAAGTCATCGGCTCACGCCCGGGCGCGTCGCCTGCCCGGCGCGGCAAGGGCGGCGACCACCGCCGGGAAGCTGTCGAACCGGGCGTCCGCGACCGGCGTCCAGTCCGCGCCCGGGTAGCCGTAGCCGACCAGCCAGAACGGGATGCCGGCGGCAACCGCGGCGGCCTGGTCGACCTCGCTGTCGCCGACGAGCAAGGTGGTGGCGGCGCTCGCGCCCATGTCGGCGAGGTTGCGCTCGATCATCGCCGGATGCGGCTTGGCCGCCAGCTCGGGCCGACCGCCGACGACCGAGGAGAGGAACGGGCGCAGCCCGAGGTCGTCGAGCACCTTGTCGCACAGGCCCTGCGGCTTGTTGGAGCAGACCGCGAGCGTGAACCCGCGCGCCGCCAGGTCGCGCAGGCCCGCTCGCACGCCGGCATAGATGCAGGTCTCGGGCGTCGGCCGGGCGGCATAGCGCGCGCGAAAGTCGATCACTTCGGCCGCGCCGTCGCCGCATTCCTCGCCGAGCAGGGTGGTGACGAGGTGGTGCCCGCCGTAGCTCATCTGCGGCATCGCCTCGGCGCGGGTCACGCGCCGCGAACTGCCGCGCTCTTCCAGCATCTCGCTCAAAATCGCGGCACAGTGCACCGCGCTGTCGACCAGGGTGCCGTCGAGATCGAAGATGACGTGGCGGACGTTCATTCCGGCAGGGCGAGCGCGCGCTCAAGTTCGTCGCGCGGCAGGAACGGCGCGAGGTCCTCCATCGGCGCGGTCACCATCGACCCGTCCTCAAGCCGGCGGGACGAGACCTTCGGCGCGAAGTTCTGCGTCTTGTCGACCATGATCTCGCAGATCGCCGGCCCGTCGGTCGCCAGCGTCTCGCGCACCGCGCGCGCCATGTCGTCATGCTCATTGACGCGCGTGAAGCCGAACCCAAAGGCGGCCGCGATCTTGGCGAAGTCGGGGAAGGTCACGCCCGAATCCGGCCCGCAACCGACCGAGAAACCGTCGAAATAGGCCTGCTGCGACTGGCGGATCGAGTGATAGCCGCTGTTGTTGTAGAGGAAGATCTTGGCCGGGATGCGCTGGCCCGAGATGGTCTGCAGCTCCTGGATGTTCTGCATGATGCTGCCGTCGCCGGCCATGCACACGATCCGCTGCGATCCCTCGGCCATCGCGTGCCACGCGCCGATCGTCGCGGGCAGGTCATAGCCCATCGAGGCCGCGCCCGAATTGGAGTAAAGTCGCTGGCCGCGCTTCAACTTCGCCGCCTGGACGGTGCATACCGCCGCGGTGGCGTCGGCCATGACCACCACCTCGTCCTCGCCGAGCTGGTCGAACAGCGTCTCGACGAAGCAATAGGGGTTGACGGTGCCCTTGGTGTCCCAATATTCGGGCAGCACGGCGCTGTACTGGCGGCGGCGCTCCATGCCCCATTCGACGTACGCGCGGTGCTCGGCCCTGGGCTGATAGCCGTCGAGTTCCTCGAGCAGAACCGGCAGGAAGGTCTTGAGGTCGACGTGGATCGGCATGTCGATCGACAGCGTCGGCTTGTGCAGCTCGGCCGCATCCACATCGACCATAATCTTGCGCGCGAGCGGGGCGAAGCCGGGAAAATTGTAGCTGACCTGGCGCACGTTGAGGCGGCAGCCGAGCACGATCAGCAGGTCGGCGCGCTGGACCGCGAAATTGCCCGCGCGGTCGCCGACCGTCCCCGGCCGGCCGACGTAGAGCGGGTGGTCGTCCGCGACGACGTCCTGCGCGTTCCACGCCGGCGTGACCGCGATGCCGAGCCGGTCGGCGATCTGCAGGAAGACGTCGTGCATGCCGGCGATGCGCACGCCGGTGCCGGGCATCAGCACCGGGCGCTTGGACGCGGCGACCGCGTCGATCAGGCTGCGCGCCGCCTCGCGCATCGGCTCGCCCGTCAGCCAGCCATATTCGGCGGGAATCGCGAAGTCGCGGCCATAGCCTTCGACGCGGGGTTCGAAGCCATGCAGCGTTTCGGGATCGATCAGCGCCGACTGGACGTCGATCGGCAGGTCGAGCCAAACCGGGCCCGGGCGCCCCGTCTCGGCTAGCCACAGCGCCTTTTCGAGCAGGTAGCGGATGTCGAGCGGGTTGGTGACGAGTTCGGCGAACTTGGTGATCGGCCGCACCATCGCAACGGTGTCGGCCTCCTGGTCGCCGAGCTGGCGCAGCGCGACCGGCGCGTTCTGGCGCAGCGTCTCGCGCTTCACCTGGCCGGACAGGACGATCATCGCGATCGAGTCCGTATAGGCCCCGTGGACGCCGTTCAGTGCGTTGATGCCGCCCGGCCCGGTGGTGACGTTGACCGCCGCCAGCCGCCCGGACAGCCGCGTATAGCTCTCGGCCGCCATCGACAGCGCCTGCTCGTGATGACAGCAGACATACGTCAGCCCCGGCACGCGGCCCAACGCGTCGTTGAGATGCATCGCGCCGCCGCCGGTCAGCATGAAGACATGGCGAACGCCATGGTCGACCAGCCGCTGCGCAACATAGTCGGAAAGTCGAACGAGGGTCATGCTTCAACCTGCAGTCGGTGAAACGGCAGCTTGAAGCCTTAGGAGGCGACGCGAACCGACAAGGGGGTGACGACCGGCTCGTCCTCGAGGCCGCGATCGCTGATCAGCGACACCAGTGCCGCATTCCGCTTGAGCGGCGCGTCGATGGCATCGATGTGGAGCGGCTTGTCGGCCTTGAGCGGCGCGGTCAGCACTTCGCCGCCGACGAACTCGCGGGTCGAGATCTGGCCCTTGAGCAGCGGCACCGAGAAGTAGATGTCCTGGCGCTGCAGCGTCTCGCCGGCCTCGAGGTCGCGCCGCGCATAGACGCCGCGGACCAGCGCATCGAGGTAGCGCCGCTCGCCTTCGGGAACCTCGCGGCGGGCAGCGGCATGACCACCGCACATCTCCTGCGCCTTCTTGAACGCGCGGAACCAGATGTCCGCCTGCTCCGGCTTGGTGCAATAGGAGCTGACCGGAACGCCCTCGTGATCGATGTCGATGTGACGCTCGAACGAGCGCGCGCCCTTGCCGTAGGCGATCAGCATCGAATCGTGCCAATCGCGATATTCGTGCGTCGACAGGCCGATCGTGATGTGCGGATAACGCGCCTTGAGGAAGTCGATCTGGTCGAGTTCCAGGTCGCTGTCCTCAGACGGATAAAGCGAAACGCAGTGATTGAGCGCGAACGGGATGTTGCGATCGGTGAAGAAGGCGACGAGATCGTCGATGTGGTCGAGGTTGGCGCCGCCGCACGACGCGATCACCGGCAAGCCGGCCGACGCGATCTTCTCGAGCAGCGTCTTGTCGCGGATGTCGGAGCTGGCGATCTTGAGGATCTCGACGCCGAACTCGACGCACTTGTCGACCGACACCTCGTCGAACGGCGTGACCATCGTCACCATGCCGGCTTCGCGCACGGCCTCGACCATGCGGCGCAGGTTCTCCCAGGAGAGATGCGTGTCGAGCGTCTTCTTGATGTAGCGGATATCGGAGCGATCCCGGAAATCCTTGTGCACGAAGGAATCGACGTCGCGGAACTGAAGCTTGATTGCCGCGTGCACGTCGTTGAACCGCACCACCCGCGCGAAGTCGCTGATGATCTTCAGTCCGCGGTTGATCTTCCCCCAGTGATTGTTCGCCAGTTCGAGCACGAACAGGTTTTCGAAGATGGATTCAGACACGAGTATTCTCCCTGTACTCTTCCCTGCAACGATCCCGTCGGTCCCGGCCAAAGCCGAACGAGCGCTTCGGGGCGATGCGGTGATGCGCTGACAAGCGCTTGATGTGGTTCACAATCCTTCCACGGACATCAAGTTGCCCGACAGCACGTGCCCTAGCCTGTCCCCTATAACGACCCCGCGAAAGCTACAACAGGCGGCCGCAATTTACGAACGACTATTAGCCTCCGACATGAACTGGTGTATCCTTTCGGCAACATACGATAGGTGATCGTCGTTAAGTCCTGGGTAAATGCCGATCCAGAACGTGCGCTCGGTTACGATGTCCGCGTTGGTGAGGTCGCCGACGACGCGATATTCGCGATTACGCATATACGGCTGACGGATCAGATTGCCGCCGAACAGCAGTCGCGTTCCGATGCGGTTGGCGTCGAGGAACTGGGTCAAATCGTCGCGCTTGAACGGCGCGCCCTCGCGCAGCGTGATCGGGTAGCCGAACCAGCTCGGCTCGCTGTTCGGGGTCGCCTGCGGCAGGATGAAGGCATCCTCCATCGGCTTCAGCAACGCGGTCAGCGCATCGAAATTGCGGCGGCGCGCAGCGATGAAATCCTCCAGCCGGTCGAGCTGCGCCACGCCGACCGCGGCCTGCATGTCGGTGATCTTCAGATTATAGCCACAGTGGCTGTAGGTATATTTGTGGTCGTAGCCCATCGGCAGGTCGCCCAGCTTGCGGCAGAACCGCTTGCCGCAGGTGTTGTCCATGCCTGGCGCGCACCAGCAGTCGCGGCCCCAGTCGCGCATCGATTCGAGCACCCGCTTCAGCCGCGGCTTGTCGGTGAACACCGCGCCCCCTTCGCCCATGGTGATGTGGTGCGCCGGATAGAAGCTGAGCGTGCCGATGTCGCCGAACGTGCCGACTCCCTGACCGCCGTAGGTCGCGCCGAGCGCGTCGCAGCAGTCCTCGACCACCCACAGATGGTGCTTCTTGGCGACCCGCATCACTTCGCCCAGGTCGAACGGATTGCCGAGCGTGTGAGCGATCATGATCGCCCGCGTCTTGTCGGTGACCGCCGCCTCGATCATCTCGGGCTTGATGTTGTAGGTCGGGATATCGACGTCGACGAAGACCGGCACCAGGCCGTACTGCAGCGACGGATTGACCGTCGTTGGGAAGCCGGTGGCGACGGTGATGACCTCGTCGCCGGGCTTCAGCGCGTCACCGCGCAGATAGTGCGAGGTCAGCGACGACAGCGCCACGAGATTGGCCGACGACCCCGAATTGACGGTCAGCGCGTGGCGGACGCCGAGCCGGGCTGCGAGCCGCTCCTCGAAGCTGGTGTTGAACCGGCCCGTGGTCAGCCAGAAGTCGAGCGCACTGTCGACCAGCGACTGCATGTCGGAGGCGCCATAGACCTTGCCCGACACCGGCACCGGGCTCTGTCCCGGGATGAACGGCTTGGGCGCATGGTGCTGCCGGGCATACTGGCCGACCAGGTCGAGGATCAGCTGCCGCAGCTGGGGCTCGTCGGCGCCATCGGCGATCGCCTGAAGGCTGTTGGTGGCGATCTCGTTCACGCCGCGTCCCCATCTGCCATAAGCCTGCTGCGCACGTCGGCGTATCCCTTTAACTGTTGCAAACTGGTTTCCCGTGCATCAGCGCCGTCGGCTACTTGCTTATGCCAATCGACGACAATGGTTAACGCCTCTTTAAGACGAAGCGCCGGCCGCCAGCCCAATTCGCTGCGCGCCTTGCTACAGTCAAGCTTGAGCAGCAACGCCTCGTGCGGCTGGCTCCCTTGCGGACGGTCCCAGCCGTTGGCGCCCCATTGCTCCAGCATCCGCTCGACCACCCACGACACCGGCTGCGCGTCGTCGTCGGCCGGGCCGAAGTTGAAGGCGGTCGCGATCGAGCGGTCGCCGGCCGCCAGCCGCTCGGCGATCATCAGATATCCGCCGAGCGCTTCGAGCACATGCTGCCACGGGCGGATCGAGCCGGGCGAGCGGATCAGCGGCCGCTCGCCGGCGAGCAGCGCGCGGACGATGTCGGGGATCAGCCGGTCGGTCGACCAGTCGCCGCCGCCGATGACGTTGCCCGCCCGGACCGAGGCGACCGCCGGGCCTTCGTCCTGGAAGTAGGAGCGGCGATAGCCGGCGATGACCAGCTCGGCGGCGCCCTTGCTGCTGCTGTAGGGGTCGTAGCCACCCATTGGGTCGTTCTCGCGATAGGGCCATACCCACTCGCGGTTCTCGTAGCATTTGTCGGTCGTGATGCAGACCACTGCCGCGACCCCGGCGACCCGGCGGCAGGCGTCGAGCACATGGACCGTGCCCATGATGTTGGTGGCGTAGGTCTCGACCGGCTCCTGGTACGAATAACGGACCAGCGGCTGCGCCGCGAGATGGAAGATGACCTCGGGACGGCAGTCGGCAATCACGTCCTCGATCGCCCGCGCGTCGCGCACGTCGCCCTCGACATGACGGACCAGCTCGGCCAACCGGGTCTGCGCGAAGAAGCTCGGCTCGGTCGGAGCGGGCAGGGCGAAGCCGGTCACCTCGGCGCCCAGCCGCTGCAGCCACAGCGACAGCCATCCGCCCTTGAAGCCGGTGTGCCCGGTGACGAGGACCCGCCGCCCCTGCCAGGCCGCGGGGTTCACCAGCATTTCCACGGAGCCCCGGTGCGCCACAGCTCCTCGAGGTGCAGCTTGTCGCGCAGCGTATCCATGGGCTGCCAGAACCCGTCGTGGCGGAAGGCGGCGAGTTCGCCGTTGTTGGCCAGCGCTTCGAGCGGGCCCTGTTCCCAGATCGTGTCGTCGCCGTCGACCAGGTCGAGCACGCTCGGCTCTGCAACGAAGAAGCCGCCGTTGATCATCCCGCCGTCACCCGCGGGCTTCTCGCGGAAGCTCTCGACGAAGTGGCCGTCGATCTCCAGCGCGCCGAACCGGCCGGGCGGCGCCACCGCGGTGATCGTGGCGCGCCGGCCGTGGCTGCGATGGAAGGCGACCAGCTCGCCGATGTCGATCGCCGCGACCCCGTCGCCATAGGTGAAGCAGAACGGCTCGTCGGGCTTCAAATAGGAGCGCACGCGCTTCAGCCGCCCGCCCGTCATCGTCTCGGCGCCGGTCTCGACCAGCGTGATCCGCCACGGCTCGCTCCAGTTCTGGTGGACCTCCATCGCATTCTTGCTGAGGTCGATCGTCACGTCGGCGGTGTGAAGGAAGTAGTTCGCGAAATACTCCTTCAGCATATAGCCCTTGTAGCCGAGGCACACGATGAAGTCGTTGATTCCATAAGCCGAATAGATTTTCATCACGTGCCAGATCACCGGCATCCCGCCGATTTCGACCATCGGCTTGGGGCGGACAGACGTTTCCTCGCCGAGGCGGGTGCCGAGCCCACCAGCCAGAATCACTGCCTGCATTCATCGCCCCTATGCTGAACCGGACCGCCGCACCCGCGCCGTACGATGATCCCTAGTGCAACGGCATCCCTAGTGGAACGGTGACCGCCGCGTTAACGAATTTGGCCCGGCGGCGGCGAGCCCGGCCGCCCGACGCTCGCATTGACTGCGCGCTGTGACCCGAGCGCCACAATGCGCGTCGTGGGACCGCCGCTGACGCCCGGTTCGGGTACGAACAGGGCGAGCGTCCGCCCGTTGCCGATCAGCGCATTATAGGTCGCGAGCTGTTTTGCATAGCTCGGCGCCTCGGCGCGATACAGGTCGTAATAGGTGAGGATCGCGAAGTCGACGCGGCAGCTGTCCAGCGCCTGGGCGGGAACGTTGCCGAGGTCGACGATCGCCGAACCGCGCCGCGCCTTCTGGACGTCCTCGAACTTGACGCCGGTGCGCAGCAACTGCTTGCCGTCGACGCAGCCGGCCGCGCCGATCGGGAACACCACCCGCCACGGCCGCGGCCGCAGGTCGAGCGCGAGTTGCTCGACGACCACGCTGCTGCCCGGCGGGAAGTGGGCGCCCGCCCAGGCCGAAGCCTGCGCGCGCGTGTCGTTGGCCCGTTCGCTGGCGCCGCCGATCGCGTCGGCGGCCGACGGCACCAGCGCCGCCAACACGACCGCGTACCGCAGAGGCGTCCTTGCGCTTGGCTGGACCCGGCGCCCCGCCCATCGCGCCAGCCGGACGGTCGCGAACGCCGCCGCAATGCACAGCAGCGGCAGCACCGTGGTCAGCCAGCGCGACCAGATCTGCTGCTGGGCCGCGATCAGGATCAGGAAGGCCAGGACCGCCGGCAGCAGGGTCGCGCGCCCGATCGGGCGGCGAAGCAGCATGACCAGTCCCGCGAGCGTCAGCGCCAGGCCGAGCCAGCCCATGCTTCCCGCCGCCGGCTCGCGAAGGTACCACCACAGATTGGCGACGAGGCCGTGGCCCGAGTGACCGAGGTGCCCGGTGGCGACTTCCCCGCCGACGTTGGCAATGACCGTCCGCCAGTCGATGAACACGAACGGCGAGGCGAGGAACAGGCCGAGCAGCGTCGTGCCGCCGGCGAGCAGCACCTGGCGCAGCGCCGTGGCCGTGTCACGCCGCTCGTGCCAGCAATGCGCCGCCGCACCGCCGGCCGCGATGAGGATGCTCGCGCCGGGCCATTTGGTCGCCATGGCGAACCCCGCCAGCAGCCCGGCCAGCGCGAACTCGCGCATCCGGCAGCCCTGCGCTGCCCGCACCGCGCACAATAGCGATCCGAGCATGAAGAACGAGCATTGGATATCGGTGCGGATGACCTGCGACCAGGCGACGTGCAGCGCGTTGATCGCCAGGAACGCCGCGGCGACGAGGCCGGTGGTGGCGTCGAACAGCCGCCGCGCGAGCATGAAGGTCAGCCAGATCGTCGCCACGCCGATGACGACCATCGCCAGCCGGCTCGGCACGAAGATCAGCCGCGGATCGGCATAGACCGCCGCCGCGAACTTGCCGATCGTGGCGAACCTGCCGCTCGCCAGTCCGGCAAGGACGACTAGCAGGTCGACCATCGCCAGCAGGTAGATCGTGGTGGTTCCCGGATGCCCGAACCAGCCCGGGTTCAACGTGCCGTCGTTGAGCAGCTTGAAGGCCTTGAGGACGAACATCGGCTCGTCGGGATCGTACATCGCGGGCAGGCCGAAACCGATGTTGATCAGGCGCAGCGCCGCGCCAGCCAGCAGAATGAGGCCGAGCACGACCACTCTGTTGGGCTGCCTGGGGATGACGAAACACTCGCGAGGGAGGAAGGAAGCGAGCCGATAGGCGGGCATCGGCGCGCTCGCAAGCCGCGTGCTCCGCGGAACGGCCGTCTTTTCGAACTCCGCCCACGAAACCTCCAGAGACCGGAAGATATTGCGTGGTTAGAGGCGCTTAGGGGAGAGAAGGGCCAAATGTAGGCTGGATGTGACTGTTGCGGTAAGGACACAACCGCCATGCTTGTTTCGCAAGTGCAGGAACGATCGGGTCGCAAACGGTTTGAAGCGCTGTAACATCTCGGGGACGCGGGCTATTGCGGATGCTGTGAACGTGACTTCCATTGTTACTCGCGCCCGACTACAGTGTTCATGGTCGTTTTGAACTGAATAAGGGGTAAGCTTATGAAAAAGTTACTGTTAGCAACTGCTGCCATGATCGGGGCGTCCGCTCCGGCGATGGCTGCCGATGGGGTGCCGTACGTCGGCATCGAAGGCGGCCTCATGAAGGCGCAGCATTCCGACTGGGATCGCAGGACAAACGCCGGCTACTTCGACTTCCTTGATGTCAAGCACAAGCTGGGCTACGACGTCGACGCGATTGCGGGTTATGACTTCGGCATGTTCCGCCTCGAGGCTGAAGCTGCCTACAAGCGCGCCAAGCACAAGCGCTACAACGTCGACGCCAACGCGCCTGGTCCGTTCCCGGGCGGCATCGCCCGCGGCAGCGTCGTTAATGCCAACGGCCGCACCAGCATCACGAGCGGCATGGTCAATGCTCTCGTCGATCTGGGCACCGAGGGTGCCAGCTTCTACGCCGGTGGTGGCGCGGGTATCGCTCGCACCAGCATGACGGTCGATCAGCTGGGCTCGTCGAAGTACCATCTGAAGGACACGCGCCTCGCGTGGCAGCTCATCGCCGGCGTTCGCACCGCGATCACGCCGACGATCGATGCGGGCCTGAAGTATCGCTACTTCTCGGCCGGTCACCTGAAGAGCGATCTTTACGGTGCCTTCGCGGTTGCCGGCAACACGCCTGGCTACAACGGTGCGCGTTCGTTCGTTCACGCGCACAGCCTGCTCGCCAGCCTGATCTTCAACTTCGCGCCGCCGCCGCCTCCGCCGCCGCCGCCGCCGCCTCCGCCCCCGCCGCCTCCGCCGCCCCCGGCGACGCAGACGTGCCCGGACGGTTCGGTGATCGACGCCACGGCAGCGTGCCCGGTTCCGCCGCCGCCTCCGCCTCCTCCGCCGCCCCCGGCCCGGGGTGAGCGCGGCTAAGACGCCGGGCTGATTGTCCCTGGACAGTCGCCGCATGATCGACCCGGATGAGCAACCGCTCGTCCGGGTCGACGTGTTTTCGGGGTGCGCGCGTCACTCGGCGGCGGCGCTCCTATACGGAGAGCAGGCACCATGACCCGCATCGCCGTCGCCGGCATCGGCAAGATCGCCCGCGACCAGCACATCCCCCACATCCGCGCCAACCCGGCGTTCGAGTTCGTCGCGGCGATCACCCGTCAGGATGCGCCCGAAGGCGTGCCGGGCTTCCGGACCGTCGCCGAGATGATGGCCGCCGACCTGGGCGTCCAGGCGATCGCGATCTGCACCCCGCCGATCGGCCGGCTCGCGCTCGTCGCCGAGGCGTTCGACCACGGCCTCGACGTCCTGCTCGAGAAGCCGCCGGCGGGAACGCTGAGCGAAGCCGAGCAACTCGGGGCGATAACCGACAAGGCCGGACGCCTGCTGTTCATGACCTGGCACGCGCGTTTCGCCGCCGCGGTCGAGCCTGCCCGCGAGTGGCTTGCCGACCGCACCATCCACAGCGCGCGCATCGACTGGCGCGAGGACGTCCGCGTCTGGCACCCGGGTCAGGAGTGGGTGTGGGAGCCGGGCATCGGCGTGTTCGACCCGGGCATCAACGCCCTGTCGGTGATCACCGGCATCCTGCCCGGTCCCCTCCGCCTCGAGTCATCGAAGCTTCGCTTTCCGGCCAATAAGCCGGCGCCCATCGCCGCGTCGCTGTCGCTGTGCGGCCCGGCCGACCAACCGATCGCCGCCGAGTTCGACTGGGATCAGCAGGGCCCGCAGCAGTGGGACATCATGGTCGAGACCGACGGCGGCACCTTGGCCCTGACCCAAGGCGGCTCGCGCCTCGCGATCGACGGCAAGCCCGTCGACGTCGGCGAGGAGCCCGAATACGCCGCCCTCTACCGCCGCTTCGCCGACCTCATCGCGACGCGCCGCAGCGACGTCGACCTAGCCCCCTTCCGCCTCGTCGCGGACGCCTTCCTGCGCGCACGGCGAACGGAGGTCGCGGCGTTCGGCCCATGAGCACCAAGCAAAAGCGGCGCCCACCCACATGGGTCGACGCCGCTAATGCTCGAGATCGCGACTCTTAGAGCTCGATGTTCAGCGATGCCGAAAAGGTTCGCGGTGCCCCGATGTACGAGAATGGGATCGCCGTGGTCAGCGTGTTCGCGGTGAACCCTGCCACGTAGAGCTTGTCGAACAGGTTGGTTAGGTTCAGCTGCACATAGCTTTGCGGCCCACGGTCCGTGGGGTTGAGCTTGATCCGGGCATCGAGGTCGACCACCAGGTAGGCAGGCGTCCGCGACGGATAGACCGTGTAGCCCAGGGTCGGCTGGATCGGCAGGTTCTGATCGTTGACGTAGCGCGGCCCTGTGCGCTTCGCCTGTGCACCGATCAGAACGGGTCCGAGCGTCCCTTCCAAGCGGCCGCCGGCCGGGGAGGGGCTGCCGACCGTCCAGGCGATCCTCACGCG
>CAXSDY010000020.1:20846-22339 GCA_964235835.1 uncultured Sphingomonadaceae bacterium
CCGGCCGTGTAGGTCGGCGCGCCGCCCTCGCGCTTGCCGGCGGTGAGCGCGAAGATCGCGTCGCCAACCGTGCTGCAGCTGCCGGTCCCGGTCGAAAGGCGTGCCGTGACGTTTGCGGCGGTGCACTCGCCGGTGATGACGTTGTCACGAATCTTCGACTTCAGGACCGATCCGAAAGCATAGACGGTGAAGTCGCGGACCGGCGAATAGGCGATCTGCGCGTCAAGGCCATACTTATGCACGAGACCCAGGTTGCGATAGATCGTCAGGTTCAGCTCGGGATCGTACGAGGAGGCAAGCCGGTTTTTGAAGATCGTGTACCATGCAGCGAGCTGCGCTTGGATCTTCGAAGAACGGTAGCGCAGGCCGACGTCGAAATTGTCCGTCGTCTCAGGCCGTGGCGTTGCGGTACCCGGCGCGAAGCCGAGTGACTGGTACAGGTTGTCGGTGCCCGGGACCTGAATGCCCTTGCTGTAACTGCCATAGGCGCTGAGGCGATCGACCAGATCGTAGTTGAAGCCGACCGACGGCAGCAGCTTGCTGAATGTGAACGTCTGCTTCTTCGGCGCGACTGAGGTGGGGCTGGCCGCCAGGAAGGCCGTTTGCGACCCCGGGTCGTTGAAGCAATCGACGAAGGCTCCGCCTGCTTCGGTCACGCAGAAGTTATTCAAATTGCGCTTGAACCACTTTCGCGAGAGACCCGCGGTGACGGTCAGCTTCCCGAAGAATTCGCCCCGATATTCGCCGGATAGTTGATCAAGAATGGCGTACGACAGGCGATTGCGCTTTTGGATTACGCCGCCCGATCGGTCGTTCAGCGCCGCATCGATCGGGAAATACTGCGTGGTGTACCCATTCGACTGCAGCAGGGTCACTTCGCCCGTTTGGCGATGCCGCCCGTAATCGTGCGCGAAGTTCACCCGAACGCTCTGATCTGGCGTGAAGTCGTAGCGCAGGTTGGCGATGATGCCATACCGATGCGTCCGCGTCAGGCTGGGCGCATAGACTTCCACGCCTTGGGTCGTGTTGGTGAGGGCGCCCGTCGCGACATTGCGGCCGGGGGTATCGATGACGTCCCCGTCGCCATTCAGGTCGACACCGCCGAAATAAGGCTGGCCGCCGATGTAGCCGAAGATCGGCGTCATGATGGCCGTGCCGAGCGCTCCTCCAGCCGCCCGGGTGTAGAATCCTTCATTGCCCTTGACCGCGCCCGTGCCGCCGTTGGCCTTGGTATACTGGAAGCTCGGATCGACCGTCAGCACCAGGTTGGGCGCCAGGGTGAAGCGCGAGTTGATCCGGATGTTGCCCGTGTCCGAAGGGTTGAAGCTGTAGTCGAACACGGTGCCGCAGGTCGTCGGCACGTCTGCCACGCCGGTCTGGGGCGCGTCGGTGGCGCACGGCGAATACGAGTAGTTGCGCTCGGTTCGCGTGATCGGAAAGCGATTGGCCGAGGCGGCGACGCTGTTGGCGTCCTCCTGGCCGATCAGGCGACC
>CAXSDY010000020.1:22349-22939 GCA_964235835.1 uncultured Sphingomonadaceae bacterium
TGCGGATGGCGGAGTTGGTCGCACTTTGGGTGGTGTCGACGCGCAGCGGCACCGACGAGAAATTGCCGGCGCGATTGCGGTTCCAGTGCCCGGCGACAGCAATAAAGTCGCCGTTCGATCCGACGGGCTGATAGACCTTCGCATTGTACTGAGTCTTATTCGTCCTGCTGGTGTGCTGGAACGGGTTTTCGTTACCGCCCTTGCTGATGGAGACGAACGCGCGCGTGCCGAGCTTCGTGAACTCGCCGGTATCGACCACGCCGAAGATGCGCGCGAAACTGTACTGGCCGAGCGAGCCGAGCAGCCGCACGTGAAAATCGCGGGTGGGCTGCCGGGTGCGATAGTTGACCGTCGAGCCGCTGGCCGCAGCCGTGGGGCTGTCGACGTCGGTGGTGCCCAGGTTGACGTTGACTTGCTCGATCAGTTCGGGATCGAGCTGCTGATTCGAGTAGATCGCGTAATTGCCCGTATCATTCAGCGGAATGCCGTCGAACGTCTGGGAGATGCGGCTCGCGTCGAAGCCGCGGATGGTCAGCGTGCCACCCGACGAACCATAGGGATCGTTGTTCTGGAAACTGACGCCGGGCAGC
>CAXSDY010000020.1:22949-23270 GCA_964235835.1 uncultured Sphingomonadaceae bacterium
GATTGTTCTGTTCGTTGGAGTAACACTGCTTATCGTCCTTATCCTGGCGCACATTGCTATTGGCACGGCTGAAATCTCGATCCCGGACATCATAAAAGTGCTAACCGGGCAGCATGTTGATGATGTCGTTGATCGACTGGCCAGGGCGCTGCTTGGCAATGAACTCCTGTGTGAGCACACCGCGCGACTTGGTTCCATCGGGCGTAGCTACACCATCCACGGCCGACTGGCGTGTGCCCGTGACGACGATCGTGTCCTTGTTGAAGTCGATCGACCCGGTCGACTGGGCGAAGGCTGCGGCGGGCATGACGACGGACGCTG
>CAXSDY010000021.1:0-11858 GCA_964235835.1 uncultured Sphingomonadaceae bacterium
CCGTGGATTTGGGCTTCCTGGCAGCCAGTCGTCACTAGCCATCCTGACCGCAGTCATATCGAGGACAGGAAAGGAGTGGCTTTTGCGTCGAATTCTCTCCGGACGCACAGGGCTAGTCGCGTTTGTGCTTGCCGCCATCGCTCTTGGCGGGCTTGCGATGGGCGTTCGTAACCGCGCTGCGCGCGATGCGCTGATCCGCGAAGACCCAGAAGCGGTTCTTGCCGACCCCGCCCTGGCTTGCATTGCGCTTGCCATCGGGCGGAGGGGATTTGCAGCTCATTGTGCGTCGTGCCACGGCGACGGTGGCGGCGATCCGGCGCGCGGCATCCCCGACCTCACCGACGCCGAGTATTTGTACGGCAGCGGTGAAGTGAGCGAGATCGAACAGATCGTCCTTCACGGCATCCGTTCCGGCGATCCACGCGGCTGGCGCTTGGCGTCCATGCCCGCTTACGCGAGCCCCAAGCCCTATGCGGCCGAACCGATACCGCCCATGACGCCCGACCAAATCCGTGACGTCACCCAGTTCCTGATGTTCAAGCACGGCCGCGCGACCGACCAGAGGGCGGCGGCGCGCGGGGGCCAGCTCTTCGCCGAGACCGGCGGCTGTTATGATTGCCATGGCAAAGACGCGGCCGGAGATCCCGCGATCGGCGCGCCGAACCTCCTTGACGATGTGTGGTTGTACGGCGACGGCAGCTCGGCAGCGATCGAACACAGTGTCGCGCGTGGGCGCGCGGGATTCAGCCCGGCCTTCGCACGCACACTGAGCGCCAGCGACGTGCGGGGAATTTCGGTCTATGTCGCATGGCTGTCGCACGGCCACGGCAAGGAACCGGCCAATGACTGACACCCGCGCGCGTTCCTCCATCTGGTCGCCGACGCAGTCCAGCGCGCGGCGGTCCCTGATCCTGTGCGCCCTAGGAGCGCTGATCGGGCTCGCCATCGCGGGGGTCGGATTGTTCACGGCCAAAGGTACACGGATGGCAGCCGTTCCGGCGGAGGACGTCGCAATCGTCAATCAGGTGCCGATCCTAATGAGCGATTACGTTCAGCAACTTCGCTCCCTGTACGATGTCCCGCTCGACCGGGCGAGCCAGGCGCAGAAGCGGGTGGCGCTCGACGGGATGGTACGGGAGGAGCTTTACGTCCAGCGCGGGGTGGAGCTGGGCCTGCAGTCGGACACAGTCGAAGTTCGCGACGCGCTGGTCGGCGCGGTGGAAGCGCAGACCGCCGCCGATGCTCACATGGCGCAGCCGAGCGAGGCTGAGCTGCGGGCCTATTACCAAACGCACCTCGCGGCCTTTGCAGACGAGGGCGTGATGGAGGCAGCCGATCACGTCCTCGCGCGTGACACGTCGGCGCCGGCCGTCGCAACCGCGCGCGCGGCGCTCGCCATTGTGGGCACCAGCGCGGCGTCGGACCGGATGCGGTCGCCTTCGGACCGGATGGCAGACGGCGCGGAATTCTATTTCGCCGCGCGGCTCCATCTCGGAGACCGCTTGTTCGCGGTGGCGCGGCGTTTGCGATCGGGGCAGGTCTCACCGCCGATAGCGATGCCCGACGGCATTCACCTCTTGGTCATGGTGCGCAACACGCCCCCCGTTCCGGCGCGGTTCGAGGACGTTCGCGACAAGGTGTTAACCGCCTATGTCGATGCACAGGCGAAGCTGTTAACGCAAGCCAACGACCGCTTCCTCCGGAAGCGGGCCGACATCCAGGTCGCGCGGGGGTACCAATGAGCGTCCGCCTGCTGGCCGCGCTGTTGATTTGCTTGTTCCGGTGCGCAACCCCCGCCGCCGCTCACACCCGCAGCGAGTCGCACAGCGCGTGGACTGTCGACGGCCCGATCGTGCACCTCAGCTTCAGCGTCGCCGAGCTGGAGGCCAGGCGCATCTCTCGTGACGGCGACGTGCCGACCGACACTGCTCTCCTGCGGTACCTTACCCCCCGACTAGGAGTCATGGCCGCGGGCGCACGCTGCAAGCTTGTCGCGCCGCCCCGCACCTTGACCGCGGCTCCCGGGTTCCGCCGGGCCGAGTTTCAGTATGCCTGTCCGTCCGCAATCAACTTGCGTCTCCTTGACTCGGCCTTCTTCGAGTTCGTCCCCACCCACATCAACTTCGCGCAGGTGCAGCGCCCCAACGGCGACTTCGTCGAACAGCTCATCACCGCCGGCGATCCGGGGCTCGACCTCGCCGGAGTGGACGGCGGAGGGCTAGGGAGCGCGAGCTTTCTCGAATTTGTCGAGATGGGGGTGATGCACATCTTCACCGGGATCGATC
Source organism: uncultured Sphingomonadaceae bacterium (assembly GCA_964235835.1). GTDB lineage: Bacteria > Pseudomonadota > Alphaproteobacteria > Sphingomonadales > Sphingomonadaceae > Sphingomicrobium. Next base: position 2,286 of record CAXSDY010000021.1, read on the forward strand.
ATATCTCGTTCCTGATCGGCCTGGTGCTGATCTCGCGCAACCTGCGCGACCTGGTGTTTGTGGTCACCGGATTCACGATTGGTCACAGCTTGACCCTCGCGCTGGCCGTCACGGGGGTCATCCGTCCCCATGCCGAGTTTATTGACGCGCTCGTCGCGCTAACGATCGCGCTGATCGGCGCAGAGAACGTGTCGACCGCCTCGGGTCAGCCGCGGATTGTTGCCGTTGGCGTAGGGGTCCTGTTGGCGTTGATGGCGTTGATGCGGCTGTTCGGGATAGGCCTGTTGCCGCCACTGCTGCTCATTGGCGCAGCGATTTTCTCGACCAATTATCTGATGCTGTCGGGGTATCTGCGCAACGCGGGGCGCGTGCGGCTCGTGGTAACAATGGTTTTCGGGCTGATCCATGGCTTCGGCTTCGCCGCCGACCTGCTCGAAAGCCGGCTGCCCACTGAAAAGCTCGCTCAAATATTAGTCGGCTTCAACCTCGGTGTAGAACTCGGGCAGCTCAGCATCGTACTTCTGCTGACCGGACTTGTCGCGTTGCTGGCGCAAACGAAGCTGGCGTTGCCCCGTCCAATCGTTGTGGACGTGTCTGCGGCAACGCTGGTCGCAGTCGGCACCTTCTGGTTCGTCGGTCGCAGCTTCGCATGATCGCGAAGTCGTCTGCGCGTCGCCCAATCACTTCGGCTGATAAGGAGCTTGGTGCCTACAGATCGGTTTCTCCGCGAGGTTGCGCTGACTGATGTACAAACCGCTGTGATGAGCCGACGATGAACCTGTTGCCCTCCGCGGACAGCGCCTTGGTGCATGGGCTTACAAGGAGGAAGCCTCGGTCTTGAGCTTGACGGCCGCATGGTTGGCCGTGTCGCCGCCGTCGCGATTGCTCATCTTTCGGATTACTCCTGATTGTTCTTCACTTCAGCGCAACTCCCACGTGCATCCGCGCACTGGACTCGCATAAGCAGCGTAGGGCCAAATTCCACACCTCGCCTTGTTGGCGCGACCGCGTCGCACCAAGAGCCGTTATCAGATCCGTCCACGTGTGCGGACTACCAACAAACGCAGCTCAAAGTGCGCTTTCCACGAGCGGTTGCACGACTACCTGCTTGGCTTGGCAGTCGCCCATGGCCGGAACCCTTGCGCCAGCTCCGCGGCCCAGACCGAAGATGGGCGGAATACGCGAACGGCGTCTCCGCCAAACCCTCATCGGCGAGCGATGATCTGAGCGAGGAAGTAGCCGTTGTGCATCCGCCCTTGGACTACGCTCGGGAGAGCCTCGCCGAAGGTGATGTAGTGACACCCATCTCCCAGTCTAGCACTCCTGCTCACCGCAGAACCGACCGGCTGATCAGCTGGGCGTCATGGTCCACGTCGCCGTTGGGCGTTGGATCAAGTACCGTTGCGGCGGGTTCAAGATTAAATCTTCAACCTTACGCCCGCGGTGAACTGTCGCCCCACGACGTCATACAGGTTCCGGTTCGTGCCGACTGTTCCGTAATTCACAAACCGAGGATCAATCGGTGGATCTTTGTCAAAAACGTTGTTGACCGTCAGGAAGAATTCTCCTGCCGCAGGGACGCGAGAAAACCTGATCTTGAACGTCATATCGCCGTACACGACCGCAGGAACATGATTGATATTGATATCAGCCGCCCCGAGTGTGTTGTCGATATTACCCGAGCCGATGTAGCGCGCCTGGACAAAAAGTTCGAGCGGGCCGTGATTGAGGTCGGCGGTTGCCGTTCCAGTCCAATGCGGGCTGCCGGCGGCCGACTGGCCGTTGTCCCCGGCTCGGTCAATAGTGACGCCTCCCGGGAGGCGGCTCGACAACTCGTGAAGGTAGGAAGCAACGGCACGCAGGTCGAGCGTGGTTCCGCTTGCCCTGAATAACGACGTCAATGGCACCCTGTAGTTGCCCTCGATATCCACCCCGGAGGCCTTGAGTTGGCTGATGTTGAAATAATTGTTGTTGACGCTGGTGATCGTTCCATTGAAGCGATTGATTGCGCCGCACAGCGCCGCGTTTCCAGCGAAGCATTGGTTGATCAGCAGCTGTGCATTCGTCGCTGGCGTGCTCTGGAACAGCTGACTGATCGCATTTTTGACGTTGACCCGCCAGTAGTCGACCGACAGGCCGAACCCCGGAATGAGCCGTGGGCGCAGAACGGCACCGTAACTCAGCGAGTCGGCCTTCTCCGGCTTGAGATTCGGATTGCCTGCAACATTGACGTTGATCGACGGAACTGAGGCGCCCCCGTTGAAGGGGTCGGTGATCGGGCCACCGACCGCGCCAGCACTCAGCGGCAGATATTGTTCAAACAACGAAGCCGCGCGAATGTCTCGCGACTTCGTCACCCGCAGGCGCAACCCGCTTACAGGCTCCCAGATGGCACCGGCCTTCCAAGTCGTCACTCCACCACTGTTCTTGTAGTTGGCATAGCGCACCGCGCCGTTTAGGTCGAAAGCACGAAGCAAGGTCGCGCCTCGCACTAGCGGCGCGTTGACCTCAACGAACCCTTCGGCAACGTGCGTCGAACCGGAGAATGCCGGCGGGTTCTGACGCTCGAACACCCCCACACGATTGACCAGGACGGCGGGGAAGCCACGGACGTCGGCGACCGACGCGGCCGTGATCACGGTACTCGACAGTGCGTCGGATGTCTGCCGCGCGGACTCCGACCGGTATTCGCCGCCCGCAGCGATGGCCAGCGGTCCACCCGGCAGTCGGAGCAGGTTCCCATTGATCGAGAAGCCGAGATAGTCCTGCTTGAAGATCTGACGCGCGACCGCGTTGCCGGTGACATAGGCCGCCGCGGCGCTCGAGGGTGAGCCTTCTCCGAACAGATTGATCGGTACGCAACCATTGCCAGGGCTCGTTAACGTTGATCGGCACACGATCTGTCCGTTCGCAGGGTTTACGACGGCATCCGCTGCTCGATAAAGGTTCGGGAGGATCTGCTGATTGTTGATATTCGAGGTATTCGTGTTCTGACCGTGGGAGTAATACGCATCGAACTTCCAGCCAGGCGCCAGCTCGCCCTTGACGCCAAGATTGCCTTCAAACGTACGGTTCAAGCTGTCGTACGTCACGAACGAGAAGTCGCGGTTGACGCGCCCAAGCGTGAAGCTGGCGATATTGCGAGTCGTCATCGCATCTCTCGTGGCGGAGGGGAGGAAGGCATTATCCCGGAAGATCGTGAAGGACGATGATGCGACTGCTGCCCCGGGACCCGAGACGAAGATGACCTTGTTCTCGCCGTAAACGGCCTGCGCATAGACCGAGACGTGGTCGGTCAGCGCGAAGTCAACGCGCCCGAAGAGGTTCTTCCGCCGCTGCTGCGGTTGCAACCCAATGTCCCGATAAGCATCGATCCCTGAGCCGCCCTGCATGGTCGCGCCGGTGGCGAAGGCTCCGAGCGCGAACGGCGCTGGAACCCCGCCGGGTAGGAACTGAGTTAAACGAAGGACGGAGTTCGTGATCAATCCACCATAGGTGCCCGCGGCGAAGGTGACGTTCGGGACGATGACGGTCCTGGGATTGGTCGGGCTGCTGTTCGCAAGGGTAACACCCGGCACCGCGATGGCCGCATAACCCCGCAGTGCCCAGTCACGGCCGTAGTAGTCGGGCACGCCCTTGTTGTCGTACATCTCGCCGCTGACAAGCAGGTGACCGCGGTCGCCTGCGAACTTGAGGCCCAGGGCTGCGGTGACCTTGTAGTTCTGGCCATCGTTACGCTGGGATATGCCGCCTTGCGCGGACCCGCTAACCCCAGTGAACTTGGTATTCAATCCGAAGTTCACAACGCCGGAGATCGCATCCGATCCATAAGCGGCCGAAGCGCCTCCAGTGACAACGTCGACACGGCTAATCAGTGCTTCTGGAAGGATGCCGATGTCCGCAGAGCCCAAGAAAGACGAGGGTGTAACACGATGTCCGTCAAGCAGGATCAGGGTCCTCTGTGCGCCGAGGCCGCGCAGGTTGACGTAGCTGGCACCCAGGGTGCTGCCGGGGGACGTACCGGTGCCGTATGACTGGGGCGAGGCGGAGTTACGGAACTGTGGCAGAGTGGCCAGGCCTTGCGAAAGCGTCTGCGGCTGCGCGTTTAACAGCTGACTGGCACTTATGACGCTGACCGGAGTGGGAGCTGCGAAGCCATTGCTTACAGTGCGTGAACCGGTCACCACGATTTCTTGGTCGCTCGCTGGCGTTGTGCCCGTTCCCACCGCGCGAGGATTTGGCGGGGCCTCAACGGCCTCTTGAGTGCTTGCCCGCGTGTCCGCAGCAGCCGGTGCTGTTTGCGCGTTGGCCGGACCCGCAAAGGTGAAACCGAGTGCTGAAGTTGCCAGGAGCAAGCGAGATCGAGTGCTTGTGTTCATCATATTCTCCCTTGGGCGCACTGCCGCCGTGCGTGATGAGAAGTTCGAGGCTGTGTGGGTTGAGACAATCATGAAGCGGTCACGCTTGTTTGCTGACTGCTGCGCTGAAGGAGTCGCTTCGAACGCGGTGCCAATCCAAGCATGCAGATCGCGGCGATGAGGAATGCTGCGATCATAAGGGCAAACCCGCCGCCGAACGCTCCAGATTGCCCAACCAGATGGCCGATCAGAGCCGGCGCGAGTATTCCGCCGATCTGACCGGCAGTCGTGACGGTGCCGGCGTAGGTCCCACTTCGGCCGGGCGGCGCGAACTCGAGGACGATTGCGCCAAACAGGGCGAGCCCGCCGAACAGGCAGAAGGCCGCTCCCGAAAGGCCGGCCATTGTCAACGGGAGCGTGTTGGCGAAATATGCAACCGCCAAGCCCAGTGCCGCGAAGAAATAGCTACCCGCGAGAAGTTGTGCCCGGAAGCGATACAGCAGACCGCTGCCGAGCCAGCCGGTCAGGAGCAATCCCGCAATCCCGAATAGATATGGAATGCTCCCGAGCAAGCCGAGCTTTTTGATGTCGATGCCGTGCGCCGACACGAGATAGGTCGGCATCCACCCAACGTAGCCCCAGTAGCCAACATTGTAAGCGAAGTATGCGACCAGCAAGATCCATAGGCTCGGCTCACGGAGCATCTCGCCAAGACCTTGGTCCGTCGCGTCTGTCGATCTCGGCACCCTCAGAACGGTGCCCGTGGCGCGGTATGCGGGAATGACGAGCGCGTTGACGGCTGCCGTGATCAGGGCGAGCGGCACGAGGCACAGGAACATCACACGCCATCCGAACGCCAGGATCAATCCGACGATGATTGGTGCGGCCAAGGCTGGTGCAACAGCGAAACTCGTCGCCCACCAGGCAGAGGCGCGTGCCCGCTCCCGAGACGAGAACACTTCACCGATGGCCTTGAAGCAGGCGGCGTTCGACAGCCCTTCGGCGAAGCCGAGGCCGGCGCGGACAAAGACGAAGCCGGCCAAACCGGAGACGAGAGCATGGAAGCCCATCAAGGCCGCCCAGGCCAGTGGCGCAGCAAGCAGAACCAGCCGCGCTCCGCGACGGTCGGCGAGAACTCCTCCTGGCAACTGCCCCAGCGCGTAACCGACCGCGAAAGCGGAAAGAACCATACCGAACTCGGCTGGACCCAGCTTGAACGCCTTGCTGATCGTCGGACCCGCAAAACTCATGCTGACCCGGTCGACATAATTCACTGTCTGGAACAGCCACAAAGCGGCCAGAACGCGGTACCGCCCCGTCATCGTCGGGCCGCGCACGTGGCGCACTGACCGGCACGCGTTTCGGCTCCGGTCCGAAGCTCGGGAAAGATCCTCGCAGGCACACGCAAATTCATCCGACCGGCACCCTCCCCGTTGAGCAGCCTGGAGCCGCCTCTCTGATTCAAGCCTCTACGATAACGCAGGATTACATGCAATAGTCAGCTTAGGGCTTGTTATCCGGCCACACACTGCGTTAGTTGCATGTAATCGCGAAAGGCACCTCCTATGAAGAACGAAGTGGCCGACTCAAGAAAGACAACTCGGCTGAGGCGCCTCATCGAGCAGCCGGGAATGCTGGTCATGCCAGGCGCATATGAACCGCTCGGCGCCAAGCTTATCGAGAACGCCGGCTTTGAGGCCATCCAATGCACGGGGGCTGGTATCGCTGGGACCTTGTTGGGGCTGCCAGACTATTCGATGCTCGGAATGGCGGATATGGTGGCAGTGACCGGCCGCATTGTGGACGCAGTCGACATCCCGGTCATGGCTGACGGGGACACTGGCTTCGGCAATGCCGTGAACGCCTGGTATGCAGTCCAGGCATTCGAGCGGGTTGGCGCCGCTGGCGTCAATCTCGAAGATCAGGTGATGCCCAAGCGCTGCGGTCATCTGGACGGCAAGGAAGTCGTCACCCTCGAAGAAGGTGTCGCCAAGATCCGGGCCGCTGCTGGCGCCCGGCGCGACAAAGACTTCGTGATTAACGCCCGCACGGACGCGCTGGCGGCACACGGCGTCCAGGAGGTCATCCGCCGCGGCAACGCCTATCTGGAAGCAGGCGCAACGATGGTGTTCGTCGAGGGCGCCACGTCGAGCGAAGTGATCGCTAGCGCGGTAGCGGGGATCGCGGGGCCGGTCGGAGTTAACATCGTACCGGGGGGCAAGTCCGGCGCGCTTGATCTCGAGGAGCTCACGCGATTGGGAGTCGCACGGGTCAGCCTCCCTGGCCTTCTGCTGGGTGCCGCCGCCAAAGCGATGAGCGACGTCTTGGCCGATGTCCGGGCGTCGAACAGCGTCGCGGGAGTTGCGGACAGGATGTACGGCTTCCAGCAATTTCATGCGCTGCTGGGTATGACCAAGGTGATTGAACTGGAGAAGCGCTACCTTGGGCCGCTCAAGGCATCGCTGGAGGAGGCAACTACATGAGCTCTGCCCGCACCTTGCACGACAAGCTATGGGACGATCACCGGATCGCATTTTTGGAAGACGGCGCGGAGTTGCTTCATATCGATCGGATCGTTTTGCACGAGCGTTTCGCTATGCTGCTCCCGAAACTGCAGAAGGCTGGCCGGCCGTTCTTCGATCCGCGGTCTGTGTACGGCGTCATGGACCATGTGGTCGATACAGTCCCGGGCCGAACGGACAACGTCATGATCCCCAAGGGACGAGACTTCATCGAAGCATTCCGGCAAGGTGCCACGACGTTTGGTTACGAATTGTTCGACATGGGTGACGTGCGTCAGGGGATCGCGCACGTCGCCATGCCCGAACAAGGCCTGGCGCTGCCCGGCATGTCGCTTGTCTGCGCCGATAGCCACACGGGCACGATCGGCGGCATCGGCGCGCTTGCCTGGGGTGTGGGCGCGACCGAGATGGAACACGTGCTCATCACGCAGACCCTTGCCGTCAACCGGCCTAAGACGATGCGCGTCACGATCGAAGGGTCCATGAGCAGTGACGTGAGTGCGAAGGACGTCGTCCTCGCGCTCATCGGCAAAGTTGGAGCCAACGGCGGCGTCGGATACATGGTCGAATATGCCGGCGAAGCGATCCGGAGGCTGCCGGTCGAAGGCCGAATGACCCTGTGCAACATGGGGGTCGAGTTTGGCGCCTGGGCGTCGATCGTCGCGCCCGACGATATCACCATCGAATACGTCAGGGACCGCCCGTATGCGCCGCGCGGTCGCGACTGGGACGTTGCATTGGATTACTGGCGCGAACTGCGGTCCGACGAGGGGGCGACGTTCAACCGCGAGATCAGGCTGTCGGTTGACGATCTTTCCCCGCAGGTTACTTGGGGAACAAGCCCGCAACATGTCGCGGGCATCACGGGAGCCGCACCCACACTTGAGTCCATCGAGGACTCGGTAGCTCGCGATGCGGCTGAGACCGCTCTAGGGTACATGGGGGTCGCGCCTGGCCAGCGCCTCGCGGGAATCCCTATTGATGCGGTCTTCATTGGATCCTGTACTAATGCGCGCATCACCGATCTGCGCAGCGCGGCGGCGGTGCTTCGGGGACGGCGGATCGCACCCGGCATTCGCAAGGCGATCGTCGTGCCGGGATCCTCTACCGTCAAGCTGCAAGCGGAGGCCGAAGGGCTGGACCAGCTATTCCGCGACGCAGGTTTCGAGTGGCGAGAGTCCGGTTGTTCCCTGTGCTTCTTCGGTGGGGGAGAGAGTTTCCCGCCCGGCGCCCGCGTGGCCTCCACGACCAACCGCAATTTCGAGAACCGCCAGGGGCCAGGTATCCGGACCCACATCATGAGCCCCGCCACCGCCGCAGCGTCGGCCGTCGCTGGAGCCTTAGCCGACCCGAGGGAACTCGCTGTATGAGGAACACCCCACTAACCCAGTTAGAGGGCCGAGTTGCGCCGCTTCTGCGCGCTAACGTCGACACCGACGCTATTTCCCCTTCGCGCAACAAGATTTCGCCGGGCACCACCGACTTCTCTGACTGCCTCTTTTCCGAATGGCGATTCAACGATGATGGAAGCGAAGTTCCTGATTTTGCCCTCAACGAGCCAGCCCGCCGCCACAGCGCCTTCCTGATCGCCCTTGATAATTTCGGATGTGGCAGTTCGCGCGAGACTGCGGTGTGGGCGCTACGCGACTATGGTATCCGCTGCATCGTCGCACCAAGTTTTGGCTCAATTTTCCAAAACAACTGCTATCGCAACGGGATCGCTCCCGTCGTGCTGGCGCGCGAAGTCGTTGAGCAGTTTGGTTTGGCCGCTCAAAGCGATCCCATGCTGCAGCTCACGCTCAACCTGCCTGAGCAGGTGCTGAAGGCGTCGAGCGGACTATCTGTAAAATTCGAGTTTGATCCTTTCGGTAAGAAGATGTTGGTGGAGGGGCTTGATCCAATCGGGCTCACCCTCTTGCGGCGCCCTGAGATCGAGCGCTTCCGCCGGGGCGATCGCACGCGTCGCCCTTGGGCTTACGGCGTTCCGGTAAAATGAAAAATGGCGTCATGGAAGAAGTAGAGAAGGTGGCTTCTTCACAACTGACCCGCGCCCAGGCCACCGCGGAGACGATCCGCCAGCTGATTGTGCTCGGCGACTTCAAGCCCGGCGACCGCCTTGTGGCCCAGCGCTTGGCGGACCAACTTGGGGTCTCACGCACTCCCATCGTAGATGCACTCAGCGCATTGCATCAAGAAGGATTGCTCAATTACGAGGCACGATGCGGGTATTCCGTTCGGCCCTTCGATCTTAAACTTCTCCTCGACTCATTTGACGTTCGCATGACTCTCGAAGGACTGGCGTGCCGGCTGCTTGCGGAACAGGGGCTTGATAAAGAAACTTCTGGAACTCTTGTTTCTAATATAGACCGGAGCGAGGAAGCCCTCTTTGGTTCTCGCTGGAGCTACGAGGAGCAGGATCATTGGCGGCACCTCAATCGCGAATTCCACGATTTGTTGATTCGAGCAGCAGATAACCCGTACCTGACCGCAGGAGTCGCCAATACGCGCCTTCTACCGCTTATCTACGACCAGTCGCAGCGAAACGTCGCCCAGGAAGAGGTTCAGCGCCAGTTTGATCGATCGAAGAGTCAACAGGCTTTCAGCGATCACGTCCGAATCCTCCAGGCTATTGAAACTCGGCAGGGCTGGCGCGCCGAGGCAATGATGAAGGAACATGTCTTCGCAAACCGGGA
>CAXSDY010000021.1:11958-22735 GCA_964235835.1 uncultured Sphingomonadaceae bacterium
CTTGAAGCGCCTGTCCTTGCCGAGTTATACTACTTCTTGATGTCGTACTCTGCCAGACTTTCGTACGGCCGCTTGTCCGCGGGCGCGCCCTCCAGACTGCGGTACTTGCGCATATCCACGTGACCGTTTTTGGTGACCATCTTGACGACCACCGCGGACGCGGCGCCGAGACCCTGCTGCACCTCAAGCATGTCCATCGTCCAGTTGCGGTCGTCGACATAGGTGTAGTTCGTAATCACCTTGTCCTGCACGCGACCACCCACATTGGTGAACGCCATCTGCCGCTGCGACGAACCGTCCGCCTGCATCACCATGGTTGTGAACACCTGGATGGGCGGCAATCCGGGGCGTTGCGTCACCGCATAGAGTGTATGGACATTGGGAATCGGCGTCTGGGCATAGGTCAGCACAGCCGAGCCCACCACATATCTACCGAGTTCGAGGTCGTAATAGGTGTACTTGGCATTCCAGGTGCCGATGAGTGTGCTGAAAATTCGGGTCAGGGCCTTGGACCGGGCATTCGGCTGGCCTTCACGCGCGTTGCCAATATTCTCTGCTGAGAGAGGGGTCGAGGCTAGATTCATTAGAACACCAGCCATCCCCGCCACCATCGCGCGACGAAGTTTCATTCCATCTCACTCCCGAAAGGTCCGTGACCCAATAACATCGTCATTGTCGTGTGTCACCGCTACCGCTCCCAAGAAGCCACGAATGGGAAGATAGGACCCAGCTTTATTTGCGATAGCTTGACGGGAATCTCCGCTGTGTTGTCGGCGATCCACCTGATACGAAGGCGCGCGACGTTCGTGCCGGATGTTCGCGGTCGATGACACATTGTTAAGGCAGGACGCGGTCACCGGACGTGTCGGCGCAGTGAGCTTCTCATCACGCTGACCGTTCGCTTCGGTGGGAATGTGGAGGAAATGGTGGTGGCGGGCGTTTCGGACGGGCTGATCGTTGGCGGCGGGATCGCCGGTCTCTCCGCGGCGATCGCGCTCGCACGGGTAGGTGTGCATTGCGACGTACTGGAGAAGGGCGACGGACCAGTCGGTGCGGGAATGTCGCTGTCGGGCCGCGTGATCGACGTGCTCGACGAGCTGGGCGTTTACGACGAAGCCTACAAGACCGGTGCGCCGTTCACCGCCGAGATGGCGGCCCCGAGGATGAAGGACCTCACCGGCAACCCGATCGGTGTCGCGCCGACGCGCCGCGACAGGCCTGAAGCGAAACCGCCCGTCCGCGTTTACCGGCCGGAATTCGCAACCATCCTGGAGAAGAGAGCGGCCGAGCTGGGCGTGACGATCCAGAAGGGCGTAACCGCAGAGGCGATCGAGAACGGCGACTCCGAGGCAATCGTGACTCTGAGCAACGGTGAGCAACGCCGGTACGATTTCGTGATCGGCGCCGACGGCGTCAACTCGCACACGCGATCGCTTGTTTTCCCCGACGCTCCACCAACCGCCTATGCAGGCCAGATGAGCATCCGCTGGATGAGCTACGGACCTCCCGTAGCTGGTGAAGGCTGGTACGTCGGAGGGCGAGAAGGACGACTGGGTTTCTTCCACCTGCCGCATCAGAACGTCATCTATGCTCCTGTCGTGTTCGCGATGCCTGAAAAGAGGATTTCTCAGGAAGAAGCCTATCGAATGGTGAAAGGCTTGCTCGACAAGTTCACAGCTCCGCCAATCGTTGAGTTGCGATCGCGGCTGACACCGGATGCGATCCTGATCTCCAGGCCTTTCTACTGGATCCTGATGCCCGATCCGTGGTTTCGTGGACGAACCTTGCTGATCGGCGACGCTGCCCATGCGACCACCGCGCATATGGGCATGGGAGCCGGAATGGCGCTGGAAGACGCTGTCGTCCTCGCCGAGTGTCTCGCTGCCGCACCGTCGCTGACTGAGGCTTACGCGAGCTTCATGGCCCGACGGTTCGACAGGGTACGCCTGGTAGTGGAGACAAGCCTTGCCCTTTCCAAGCTCGAACAGAAGGGCGACCAGGGTCTTGAAGCCTCGCTGATGAGCACCGCGTTCGCAGCCCTTGCGAAGCCCTATTAGCGCCATCGCGGCCGAACTCGGCGGAAAGGGTTGCGTTCGCGGCTCGGACGATCGGTGGCGACGAGTCGGGAAAGTGACAGGCTCGCGGCCGCGCATCAAACCAGCGTAATGCGACAAGCACGCGCGCGACAAGGGAGTAGCCAATGCCGAACATCGGAACAACTGCGAGGACTGAGCCCAACGAGCGGTCGCGTAAGCTTACGGAGATGTTGTTGACGATGGTAGGCACTTGGACCGGCGAATATTCCTACTACGACGGGCGGAAGAGGGACTATGTGCAGGGCACGGGCACCTTGGTGTTTCAAACGACGCCCATGCCCAACGTGCTCACCCTCAATGCGTCGAGCGAGCGTCCGTCCGGACCGCCTGTTCACGCGTTCACTACCATGGTCATGCAAGCTGATGGCGCGTCCTGGCGCCAGATGGCGTTCACCGAAACGGACGGCCGCATCCAGGACAAGGTGATCACCGGCTACAGCTACGAGGACGACGCGAACTGGACGATCGACATGCTGGAGGTGCAGCAGGATTTCGGTGCCGCCTCGGTGGTCACCGTGAAAATGGTGATCAAGGAAGGGGCGCTGGACATGCGCAAGTTCCGCAGCCTCGAGGGTGGGGAGGCGGCCGCCCGACCTTACGAAAGCCGCGCGATCTTCACCAGGGTCAGCTGACGCGGACAGCGTTCCCTGCACGCAAGCTCTCGATGGGCCAGGTAAGCGCTGACCGGATCGGCCGATCGCGCAAGGGCGAGATCACGTGGGTGGAGGCGGTCCCCAGCCGCTGCCCCCGGCTTCGATCGCGGCCACGGCGCGTCGCCAATTTTCCACCGTTTGGGTCTCGAGATATCGCGCCTGCAGCTCCGGAGTGAGCACTTCGAGCAGGATGTTATTCTCTAACCAGAGCTCCACAACCCCGAACAGGCCCCGTTGCGCGTAGCGGACGAGCCAGTCCTCGCGTTTGCCAATGGACACGATCGCGCCCTGATCGAGACTGGTGGAAACGGCCGCATGCGTAGTCGACCAGCCCGCACTTTCCTCGCCGCGAAGAATCTTGAAACCCGTTGGTTTCTCTTCCTCAGACGGCGCGATTTTGGCATCGGAGGGATAACACTCGACGCTGGTACCGCGACCATCGTTGGCGAACGCGACCCAGGATTCATTACGATGCGGAAAGAACGGGAACGCCTCGCCGCCCCAGATTTCTGCGATGACCCGGGCGACGCGCTCCGGGTCGCTGGTCGGAATCGAGAGATGAAAAATCATCGGCGTCCTTTCGGTTGTCAGGGGTGCGCGTCAGGGTTGGTCCGCCCGAGCCCTTTGTTCAGATCCCACTTTGCGAGCCGGCTGGAAGCCTCAACGACGCGCCTGGCACCGCCTGCGATCGGGTCACCGCCCACGCTGGCCTTGCTGCTTACGGGCGTCGCGCCAGAGCCACAACACCGCGGTGGCCGTCAACGCGGGGAAGGGGGCGAGCAGAGCGAAAATGTTGGCGGTTGATATCCCCGCGTCGATCAGAAGCCCTCCGAGGGCCGGTGCCGCGGCGCCGCCCAGACGCATAACGGCCACGGCCCAGCCGACACCCCGCGCGCGCAGTCCATCCTCGTACATGAGGGCGGCCACAGTGCCCATCAGGTTGACGGAGGACACTGCGATCGCGCCGGCCAGAACGCAAGCCATCAGAAAGGCGGACGTCCCGGCTTCGAATGATTGCCCGAGAAGCAGAAACGCAGGCACACCGAGCGCGCTGGTCACCGCCAACGCGACCACGCCCACCCGGTCCATAATCCGGGCTACCACAAGAGCCGTCACGAGTCCGGCGATCGAAAACAGCGCTGGCCCGATTGCCGTGGTGCTGGCGGGCAGTTTCGCCACGCGCGCGAGGGTCGGTAACCAACTAAGCGAGAAGAACATCGGCACCGACGCCGCGACGAACCCGCCCCATATCATCAGCGTCGCTTTCCACCGGCCACCATGTAACAACGTGAGCATGCCAGCGAGCGGGTTGGCCGCACGCTCGATGCCCTTACCGTCGGCCCAGCCCGCTTTCGCATCGGCGGGGACGGTCAGCATCGCCAGTAGCGCAAACACGACAGGGACGACGCCCCCCAGGACGAAGATGCCGCGCCACCCAAACTGCGGCCCCAACACCGCCACGATCGGCCCGCAGAGGGCGGCGCCCGCAGCAGTGCCGACCGAAACAAGCGTTATCGCCGTTGCACGGATCTTGCGAGCGACGGTGCCGGCAATGATCGTGGCGACAATCGGAAACAAGCCGCCTAGTGCGATCCCGGTGATGAGCCGTACAGCGAACAACTGGCTGCCGGTCTGCACCAGGACCGTTGCCAACGACCCACCGGAGAAGCAGAAGGCGGAGAGACACAGGGAAGTTCTGCGGCCGATCACGTCGTTGAAGGTGCCGAATATGATCGCCCCCAGCGCAGTACCGAGAAAGCCGGCGCTGAACGCGGCGCCAAGCGGTGCTGCGCCTAAGCCGAGTTCGGCCCGGATTCCCGGCCCCGCAAAAGCCAGCGCCGTTTGGTCGATCCCGTCGACGAGTTGTAGGACGAACAGAACCGCGACGATCAGAGATGCGCGGGCACCCGAGGTCGAGCCGCCCGGCCTGTCCCCTCCGACGGACCCGTTGGGCATGCGTGGGAGGATGGTCATCGGCTTTCCCTGCTCCTCGTCCGCCACTCCGGCCATTGCTCCGCTGTCGGGTGAAAGCGAGCGAGGATCGTCGCGATTAACGTAGATCCTGCGACCCCGGTCGACGCCCATTTGGCTGAGGTGCCAGCCTAGCATCGGCGTGCAGCTCCTGTAGGAGCATCAACCGCGGCTTACCAGCGACCGCCTCCCGTGGGCTTACATCAGTGCCGCCTACGCCATTTGCCTGATCGCATGTTGAGGCGGAGCCGGGAAGGCTGCGGCAGAGTTTTCAACATGGAACCCATGCCGACATTGATCGGGAAGATTGATTGCGCACGGCTTAAGGTCGGCGGCTTCGATAGAGGTAGCCGACGAACGCATGGTAGCGATGGCCTTTGCGTGAAGCGCAGTCACTGTCATCATCAACGCAGGCGAAGCGGAAACAGCTCGCAGCCATGGGAGGAAAAAATGGTCAAGACGTCTTTTCTACGCCGGATCATGTACTCGAGCTTTCCACTGGTGCTGACCGCCCATGCGGGTGCCGCGTTCGCGCAGACCACCGTAAATCAGGAAACCGAAGCTCAAGTCAAAAACACCGACGAGACGAAAGCCGCCGGGCCTACCACAGCCGGCGAAATCATCGTGACCGCGGAGCGGCGCTCGGTAAGCCTGCAGCGGGCGCCTGCCGCCATCAGCGTCGTGAGTGGCGTGAGCCTCTCGACACGCGGGATTCAGGATATCGCGCAACTCACGACCACCCTCCCGTCGGTCAGCATCGGCAAGACTGCGGTGGGCACCCGCGTGTTCCTGAGAGGCGTCGGCCAGCGCTTCGACTCGGCCAACACGGAGCCACTGGTCGCAGTGAACTTCAACGGCGTTGGAGTTTTGCGCGAGGCGCTGGGTGGTTCGAACCTTTATGACGTCGCCCGCATTGAAGGTTTGCCGGGGCCCCAGGGCACCCTGTACGGCAACACGGCCGTGGGTGGCGTGATCAATGTCCAGTTCAATCGACCAGAATACCACAACGAGGGCTCGATCGAGGTGGAGCGCGCCAACTTCGACGCACTGCGTTTAACGGGCGTGGCGAACATCGGCAGCAACTCCGCCGCGTTACGGCTGGCGGTCAACTACAACAAGGCTGACAGCTTCCTGCGATCGGGCGCTGGCCGGGTAGACGATTTCAGCGGCCGCTTATCCGGGCAGGCGAAGCTCGGCAACGCGTTTACCGCTTTTGTCTGGGGACAGGTCAGCCGCATTCGCGGGACTACCGTCTCCTCCGTGGTCTTCCCGTACGTCGGTGATCCATACGACGATACGCGCGGCAACCCTGGTGGGACCGCCGGTCCTCCGGGCGCTGCCCCCGCTCCCCCCGCGCGGCTCGGAAACCTACTCATCCTGGCTGGCGACTTCTCGTATGAGCTAAGCGACCGCTGGACGGTGAGCTACCTACCATCTTACCTCAAAAACCGGTCGAAAACGCCCTTTAACTTTCTGAATTCGACATTCGACATCCAGTCAAAAACGCGCGAGTTCGCGAACGAACTCAGGCTCACCAACGGTTCGGCTTCCCCTTTGCAGCTGATCGGTGGCCTGTATCAGTCCAACCAGAAGTACGAGCCATTCGTCGCCATTCGCATCGCGCCGATCGGCGGAGTCACGCAGTTCAACGTCAACATCCCGTATAGCCGCAGGACCAACCTTTCGGCTTATGCGCAAGCGATCTACTCGGTTACGGATGCGTTAAGGCTTACTGGCGGTTTCCGCTATGGCGTTACAAAGCGTCACGCTATTTACGATACGACAGAGCGCGGTCGTCGATTGGTGCTAAACAACGTTTTCGAGAGAAAGTACAAGAATGCCGATTGGAAATTCGGCGTTGAATACGATCTCTCCCCCACCAACTTGATCTACGCCGTTGCACAAACGGGC
Source organism: uncultured Sphingomonadaceae bacterium (assembly GCA_964235835.1). Taxonomy (GTDB): domain Bacteria; phylum Pseudomonadota; class Alphaproteobacteria; order Sphingomonadales; family Sphingomonadaceae; genus Sphingomicrobium. The sequence continues at coordinate 18,590 of CAXSDY010000021.1, forward strand.
TATGCTCCGGGTACCTACTCTATCGTTCCCCCGGCTTCGAACGCCGGCCGCAACGATGTTGATCCAACGAGCCTCACGGCGTACACCGCCGGCATCAAGAACAGGTTCTTCAATCGGAAGGTGACCCTCAACCTTGAGGGTTTCTCCTATGACTACCGAGATTTACAAATCTCACAGATCAACGCAACGAGCGGGGTCAACCAGTTCACCAACGCTCAGAAGGTTCGGATCTATGGGTTCCAGTTGGATGGGAGTGTCGCCATCGCTCGGCACACCGAGGTTCACGGCCAGTTGGCCTATCTTCACGCCCGAAACGTCAAGTTCATTACGCCAAATGGAGCCAACTTCAGTGGTCTGGAACCGGTCTACTCGCCTAAGTGGACCGCGAACATCGGAGCCTCTCAAACATTTCCAATCGCCGCCAGCTCCGAACTTGTCTTCCGCGCGGACTCGCATCTTGAGACAGGATCGTGGGGTCAGTTCGATCACCGCCCCGGAACGAACGACGTCGGCCTGTCGTCCTTCAACCCAGGTTATCGCAAGACCGATGCTTCGCTGACCTTTGAAGGAGGGAATGGGAAGTATCATATCGGCGCATTCGTGCGGAACCTTGAAAACAAGGCTCGCGTGGCCTCCGTCAACTCGGTCACCTCTACGCTGGCCGGCGGCTTCCCTGAGCTGCCGCGTACCTACGGCGTGGTCTTCGGGGCTGGGTTCTAGAAATTCGGCGAGCCAATGTCTCAGCACCGGCGCAACCGGACATCGGCTGGCCGACTTGGGCCGGAGCTCCAGTGGCTGAGTCTACTTAGCCGAGCCGGGCTCACGACATGCCCGCATGAGGCCGTCCACGGCGCCGCGGGATGGTGATGCGGGCGGCGGCGGACTCCGTTTACGAAGAGGTCTCGGCCCAGTGCTGCTAGGCGTCGGCACGATCGGTCTGCGCGGCGGCGGGACCGTCGGCATCCGACCTGATCTCGGCGCGCCGAGCACACATGGCCGAGATGCAACAAATCCTGGCAGCGGATGCGTGAGTAAGCGCGGGCGGCTGCCTAAAACGCGCGGTCGTCGCGTCTGATTGCGACCCCTTCGGCGAAGATCCCAGGCCTGCGCGCCCGATAGCTTCGGATGAACGAAGCACCGCGCTTACCGTACGGTGACAGCGGGCTCATGCGTCACCGGGCCAAGCAGCACGAACGCCACCAGGAGACACGCAAGTAGAAGCGACGCCCAGGGCATGTCGCCCGCGGTGCATCAGTTCGCGGAGGTTAATCGGTCGGCTCAACCTTGATGATCGATGCAGCGTGATTGTTTCCGACCCAGAAGACCGGCTTACGTGCATTGTTGTCGACGAACACGCGCCGCAGGTTCAGGGTCCGGGGCATCTGATATTCGATCTGTTCGCCGGTCTTGATGTTGATGCGGACGATCCGGTCGGTGTTCATCCCGCCGGTCCAGGCGTAGCCATTCTTGTCGAGCGTCGCGTCGTACGGCGCTGTCCAAGGCGTTTTCATTATGTAGTCGGTGATCGCACCCGACCTTGTCGCGAGCATGCTGATGCGATTGGCGTTGTACTGCGCGAACCACAGGCGGTCGCGCGAATCCATTTGCCCCCGCCGAGGCTGCGAGAAGGGGGTCACCGTGTCGTAGCTTTGCGCCTTGCCAGTCTTGGCGTCCACACGGATAACGCTTTGTCCGAGGAAGCTCATTCCGTAGAAATTGTTCGCCGAGTCCGTCGCCATGCCATAAATGACGTGCACGCCGGCCGTCCCCATCGACGAACCTCCATTCTTCGGCTTAGCGCGCGTGCCCGCGCCCTCGCCACCGCCAAGAGCGGCAGTGGGCGCGCTTTCATTTCTCGCTGCACTGGCCGTCTGCTCGAGTTCACGAAAAGGGAAAAAGGACTCGTACTTGCCCGTCCTCACATCGAGGCGGGTCGCCGCGTCGGCGTTGGCGGAGGTCCAGATCTTGCCGTCCACGCTCTCGTGCCCAACTGCCAGCTGCGACGTTTGCGTGTTGGGCTGCATCAGGGAATCCGGAACGGGAAACAGCTGAAACGCCTTGGTTCGGGTATCAAACAGCGCAACGCCGGCCTGCAGATGCAAGGCGACCCAAATCTTTCCGTCCTGACCATTTTCGATCGCCAAGGTCCCCGTCGGGCGGCCTGGCCGGACCAGCGGAATGGGAAATTCCTCGGTCCTGCCAGTCTTTGGGTCCAACCGTCCGAGGATCTGCTTGCCAAAATCCTGGTACCAGACGGTGCCGCTCGGATCGACGATCACATCGTGAGGCTGGGCCAACGGGCGCGGTATGTCGTACTCGGTGATAATGACGTGCGTACCCGGTCCCCTCACCCGCGGAAGCGTCTTGAGCTTGTACCGGTATTCCGCACCCTCGCCCAAGTTGATGCTCGCGAGATACGCCGCCATCCGATCAACCACTGCAGGGTCGAGATGCCGGGGCTTGGGCATGAGCTGCACGTCGCCGGGCTGGCTTTGATAGGCATAGGTGCCGAGCATGCGGGAAATCAGCTGCTTGAAATCGGCGGCGTTGTGCGTTGAGGTCAGCGGCACTTGCAGCGTGTGACATTCAGCGCAGTTCATCAGCGATTCGTGCTGCTGCTGCGTACCAGGCACGCTGAGCAGCCATTCGGCGCTCGAAAGCTGCGATGCGAGATCCTTCGTGGGCTCGAGCTTGAGGTCTGCCTGCACGGTGCGTCCCAGCGCGACATCGGCGCCACCTTGTCCGCCAAGATCGTAACCAGCCGCACGAATCGCCAGCGAGTAGTGCCCTGGCTGAAGCCGGTCGACGGGGAACCGGTACATCCCCTTGTCGTCGGAGATGACCGAAATGGTCATGTTCGAATTGTCGCGCCTGGCGCTCACGACGACGCCTTCCATGACGCCTTCGTTAGCCGAGCTGACTTTCCCCTCCAGCGCGGCCGCCGTACCGCCACCCTGCGTCTGGCAGCCACCGAGCAGCAACAGCAGCGCAGTCGTCAGCCGCTTTCGGCATGGCACCCACTTTACGCTTGGCATGTAGGTCTCCTTGAAGTCGCGGGTGCCCGGGAGGCTCAAACCCCCGTTTTCGAAGACACATTTTGGCGTCATCTGATATGGAGTAATTGACCTTGTCAATGACAAGCTCGCGATCTCGGGCCCATTCCGATGCGCCGTCGCATTCTGGAAGCAATTGGGCTTGCCGGCGGCGGTGGAGCAGTCACCCTGTCGATACCAAGCGCTAGGCCTTGCCCCGTCCAGTGCCGCCAAATTGTTGGCGGCTCCCGCACAGCTCGGGGAACGGCACGTCGGTGGTCGTCCGCGGAGGCGGGATCGCCGGACTTGTCGCGGCCTACGAGCTCGACCGCGCCGGTAGGACCTAACGTGCTGGAAGCGTGGAACCGGTTCGGTGGCAGGGTGTGGACCATCCGCGGCGGCGACACGACTTCCTCCAGCTTGGCCGGCCGAGCAACTTTGCCGGTACGACGACGGGCGCAGCTTCGACGCCGGTACCTCGCGCAATCCCGTCTAACCACGATGCGACGCTCGGCGATCCGCGAAAACTGAACGTCGCCCGCAAAGTCGTGGTCAACACCAACGATCCGGCCCGGCTCGATCGCACGGCGGAACTCTAGAGCAGCGCCGGGCGATTAACGATACCTACTGGCGGCTCGCCGACCTGCGCACGAAAGCGAAATCGACGAGGGCGCGCTCGACCGCGAGCTGCCGGTGAGGGACGCCGCCGACCTGCGAACCCATCTATCGGCCAAGCTGGCCTGGGTGGCACCGCGCTTCTGGAAACTCGAGGGCATCTACCGAGGCACCGCTTGACCGACCAGCCGAGCCAGTCGGTTGTGTAGCGGAGCAGCGGCTGGACGCCCCGCGCCGTTCTGGTCGGCGGCTACGCGCAGGTTACCGCCGGAAAGCGCCGGTCACATGGAACGAGATTCCGTGCTCCGGCGGCACCGGAGCGCTGTGGAGCCCCAAGCAGCGGCAAGCAAAAATTTGGAGCTGCGCCACGCGTGTTCTTCGCGGGCGAGCCTGAGCTACGTCAACCTTTGGCAGCAGGGCGCCGCGCGCTTCGCCGACGAGGCCCTCCGGCTCCTCCACGGCCGCGCGACAGGCGAACGAACGACACGACCATCGGTGA
>CAXSDY010000022.1:0-22349 GCA_964235835.1 uncultured Sphingomonadaceae bacterium
CATCCGCGCGTCGACTGGCCGGCCGCGTGGACGCTCTCGGGATCGCCGCTGACCAGATAGTGCCACGAGGGCAATGGACGTCCGTCGGCCCGCAGCCGATAGGCGCAGGTCGACGGCAGCCACTCCAGTTCGTCGAGCCGATCGCGATGGAGGACGACGCAGTCCGTCACGTACCGCTTGCGATGCTTGTAGTCAGTGCAGCGGCCGCTGCGCCGATCGAGCAGCTTGCAAGCGACATTGGTGGCATAGAGCTCGCCGGTCTCATCGTCTTCCAGCTTGTGCAGGCAGCAACGACCGCACCCGTCGCAGAGCGCTTCCCACTCTCCCCGATCGAGCGCAGCAAGCGGCTTTTCCCACCACGGTTTCGCCGTGACGGGAACGCGGTTGAGGGCTTCTCCCCCGGCAGGCTGCTCGCTATTCATGGCCAGGCCAGCAATGGGCCGGCAGGGCGCTGCGTTCAAGGCCACTTGTCGCATGGCCTGCCGTGCGACGGAACGGGGATTATCGATGAGCGCCAAGATTCTAGCAGCACTGACGGCATTGCTGATCGGCACTGCGGCGACGGCTCAGGTGGGCGGCGTGAAGGGAGAGAGCTTCCTCACTGCGGTTCGCGAAGCAGACGGCAACAAGGCCATGCAGCTGCTCGACGCGAACGGCTCGACGGTGCTGTCGTTTCGCGGGAGCAATGGAGAGACCGCTCTCAACATCGTCACGAAGCGGCGGGATTCGACCTGGCTGTCGTTCCTGCTGTCGCGCGGCGCCGACGCCAACGCCGGCGACAATCGCGGCGAGACGCCTTTGCTGACTGCCTCTCGCGCCGGCTGGATCGACGGCGCACAACTGCTGCTGACGCACGGGGCGCGGGTCGACGGCACCAACCGCCTGGGCGAGACTCCGCTGATCGCCGCCGTTCAGGGCCGACAGACCGCGCTCGTCCGCTACCTGCTGGAGCAAGGCGCCAACCCCGACAAGGGCGACCACGCCGCGGGTTACAGCGCCCGCGACTATGCCAAGCGGGACAACCGATCGGCGGAGCTGACCCGGCTGATCGAGACGATCAAGCCGGCGCCGAAGAACATCGCTGGTCCGTTTCTGAAGTAGGGACGGGGGGGGACTAGAGGGGAGTGATGGTCCCGCCGGCCACGACGAAGTGCTCGGCGCCGGGTAAATGATTGAACAGCCCTGCTTCGGTTCCGGTCATCCAAACCTGTCCCTTGCCGTTCAAGCGCTCCGACAGTGCCGCCCTCCGGCCGGGATCGAGATGCGCAGCAACCTCGTCGAGCAGCAAAATGGGTGACGCACCACGGCGCCCCCTCACCAGCTCGGCGTGCGCGAGGACGATGCCCAGCAACAGGGCCTTTTGTTCGCCGGTAGAGCATTGCGACGCCGGCCGGTCCTTCTCGATGTAACGGACTGCAAGGTCCTCGGTTTGCGGACCCTGCGTGGCTCGTCCTGCGGCGGCATCGCGAGCCCGGCTCGCCTGCAGCCGGCTCCGCAGGTCATCCTGCGCCACGTTGCTGATCCGCAGTGACGACGCCGGGAAGTCCGCACCATCCTCCACGCGCGTCTGCTCGGCAAGCGCCTGAACGACCTGCAGCCGGGCGAGGCTGATCGCCTCGCCCAGTTCACTCATCTGCGCTTCGAGTGCGTCGAGCCAGCCGATGTCCCACCCGCTCGTGGGCTCGGCGAGGAGCTTGTTGCGTGCCCGCAGCGCCGCTTCGAACCGCGACGAGCGCCGGGCGTGGGCGGGATCGAGTGCGAGAACCAACCGGTCGAGGAACCGCCGGCGCTCGCCTGGGCTGGCGCTGAACAGCCGATCCATCGCGGGCGTCAGCCACAGTACGGACAGCCACTCGGACAGAGCATTGATCGAAGCGGATGCGCCGTTGATCCGGACCTGACGCCGGTCGGGAGCATTCGCCATCGTGCCGGTGGCGAGATCGACGTGGTCCTCGATCCGGGCTGCCACGCCGAAGCCGCCGGGACCATCCGCGCGCGCCATCTCGCCGAACGAAGCGCCACGCAGTCCGCGGCCCGGCGTCAGCAGGGACAGTGCCTCCAGGAGGTTCGTCTTCCCGGCTCCATTGTCCCCGATCAGGACAACGAACCCGGCACCGGGAGCGATCGTCATCGCTTCGTACGAGCGGAAATCGGTCAGCGTGAGGCGTGTGATCGGCATTTGCCCTCTTCGTAGCGGTCGGCCGGTCGGGAACAAGCGGGCGTCCTGCTCGCTTCACGAGCATAAGGCTTGCAGGCGGGGCAATAGGGGCGAAGAATGCGCGAGAATCCATGGGCACCCTGGCAGAACCTGGTTCGAGCCGGCGCGATGATGAGCGAAACGCTCGAAGCTGCGGGCCGCGTCGTCGGTGTTCGGCAAGGCACGATCTCATCGGCCTTTTCAGACCCGCTGAACGCAGATCATGTTGAACTCGCGCTGATGGTCGATGAGAAGACCGATGCCTTCGCGTCAGCCGGCGTCGCGCTGGCGAGCAGTTGGCTGAGGATGCAGTCGGACGTCACGGCGCAGGCGATGGCGCTGGCCGGGGTGGTCATGTCGGGCAGGCCGCCCACTCCCAAGGTCACGCGCGCCATGGCCGACCGCCAGCGGCGCATCGGCAACGCAGCACTCGCCGGATCAATCCAGGCGCTCCGTCCGATCCATGCGGCCGCGACGGCCAACGCGCGCAGGCTGAAGCCGCGGAAAGCTAAACGCGCATTGGCATGATGACGTAGAGGGCGTCGCTGTTGTCCCCCTCACGCAGCAAGGTCGGCGCGGCGGCGTCGGCCAGATGCACTTCGACCATATCGCCCTCGATCTGCGCGAGGATATCCAGGAGGTAGCGCGCGTTGAAGCCGATCTCGAGCCCGTCTGACGAATAGTCTCCGGCGAGCTCTTCCGTCGCCAGCCCGTTCTCCGGGCTCGTCACGCTCAGCGTCACCCGGTCCCGGTCGAGCGCGATCTTCACCGCCCGCGTCTTCTCGCTGGCGATGGTGGACACACGATCCACGCCGGCCGAGAAGCTGCGCGGATCGAGCTTCAGCAGCTTGTCGTTGCCGGTGGGGATCACGCGGTTGTAGTCGGGGAAGGTGCCGTCGATCAGCTTGGACGTCAGCACGGCATGACCCAGGTTGAACCGGATCTTGGTCGGCGAGAGCGACACCTCGAGGGTGCCGTCAACCTCGTCCAGCAGCTTGCGGATTTCCTGGATGCACTTCCGCGGGATGATCACGTCCGGCATGCCGTCAGCCCCATCCGGCTTCGCGACGGTCATGCGCGCAAGCCGATGACCGTCCGTCGCTGCCGCCTTCAGTCGGTCATCGGCGACGTGCAGGAAGATGCCCATCAAATAATAGCGGGTTTCCTCGGTTGAGATGGCAAAGCGGGTTTTGTCGATGATCTGCCGCAGCGTCGCCGCCGGCAGTTCGAAGCGGGTCGGCAGGTCGCCCTCGGCAATCACCGGGAAGTCGTCGCGGGGTAGGGTCGAGAGGTTGAACCGCGCGCGGCCGGCGACGACCTGCATCTTGCCTTCGGCGGCGCTCAGCTCGACCTGGCTGCCTTCGGGCAGCTTGCGCACGATGTCGAAGAAGGTGTGGGCGGAAACCGTCGTTGCGCCCGCCCGGGCGACCTGCGCCGGAACGCTCTCGTCGACCTGAAGGTCGAGGTCCGTCGCCATCAGCCTCAGGCTGCCATCGTCTCGCGCTTCGATCAGCACGTTGGACAGGATCGGGATGGTGTTGCGCCGCTCGACGACCGACTGCACGTGGCCAAGGCTCCTCAACAGGGTCGCCCGCTCGATCGTCGCCTTCATCGTCTGTCCTTGCCCCCAGCGTTCGCCACTCGGCGGTCACTATAACGTCGGCTTCGGTGGGTGCCAGTGGGACCGCTCCACTTTGTGCCGTCGACGAGCGCTGCGGACGAGCGGCCCTTCTCGGCTAGCGGAGCGCGGCGATGGCCTTGACGGTCCTGCGGGCGTGTTGGTCGAGGCTGGCAAGCCGATCACTCATGGCGTTCAGATCGGCTTCGCTCTCCAGCAGTGCTGCAATCTGACCGAGCGCCGTCGCCCCGACGTTCCCGGCCGCGCCCTTGAGGCTGTGCGCCTCCGCCCGCGCGCCTTCGAGATCACCGCTGAGCAGCAGCTGCCGGATGCGGGCAGGCCGCTGGTCGAGCTCTCCCACCAGCATTTGCAGCAGGACAGCAACTTGGTCGGGGCCCAGAACCGCCTGCAGCTCGTGATAACGATCAAGATCGAACAATTTGGCCTGGGCGTTCCTTGGCGCCTCGTTCCGAGATTCCGGCGGTAGCATCTCAGCGCCGGTCAGGGCGCCGAGCCGGTTGGCGAGTAGCCGGCTGTCGATCGGTTTGGTCATGAAGTCGGTCAGGCCGATATTGTCGTAGAAGCGGCGCCGCTCCGGCGAGGCGTCCGCCGTCAAGGCAATGATCGGGGTGTCGGCATTCGGGCCTGCGGACCGGCGTATGGTGCGAGTCGCGACCAGCCCGTCCATCACGGGCATCTGCATGTCCATCAGAATGCAATCAAACCGCCGTTCCATGGAGATGTCGACCGCAAGCCGTCCGTTTTCAACGCACGTCGGCACATGCCCGCCGCCGCGCAGCAAGCCGGATATGACCAGCTGGTTCACGGCATTATCCTCCGCAACCAGAACCTCCAGCCGCTTGCCGCCAACGATCATCGGGCTGGCCTCGGGCACAGCCGCGAGGGCTCCGTCGCGAAGCGGAACCTCGAACCAGAAGCGGGTCCCGGCCCCGGGCTGGGAGTCCACTCCGATCTCGCCGCCCATGCCGGTGACCAGGCGCTGGCAGATCGCCAGACCGAGCCCGGTTCCACCGAACCGACGTGCGATGGCCGCATGCGCCTGCACGAATGGATTGAACAGGTCGTCAATTCGGTCCGGAGAGATGCCGATGCCGGTGTCGAGGACCTCAACTCGCCAGCGCTCGCGACCTGCTTCGAACTCGCCAGCCGAGAGAATGAGGGAGACAGTTCCCGCCGAGGTGAACTTGATCGCATTGCTCAGCAGGTTGCTGACGATCTGCTGCAGCCTCACGGCATCGCCGCTCACTAGCGCGCTGCCGGCCGCACGGTGGTCGAAGGAGAGCAGGAGGCCCTTGTGCGAGGCCGCTCCGTCGAACAGGTCGATGGTCGACTGCAGCAGGCCGCGCAGGTCGAATTCCCGCTCTTCGAACTCGATCTTGCCGCTTTCGATCCGGGAGAAGTCCAGCACGTCGTTGAGCACCGCCATGAGCAGGTCGGCGGATTGTTTCAGGGTCGCCAGATATTGGCTGCGCTCTCCTTGCGCCGGGTCGTTCCGTAGCAGGTCGATCATACCGAGCACCCCGGTCATCGGAGTGCGGATCTCGTGGCTCATCGTCGCGAGGAACTCACTCTTCGCTCGCGTGGCCGCTTCCGCCTCGTCCCGGGCACGGATCAGTTCGCTCTGGGCGGCGACCTCGTCCGTGACGTCGCGCACCACGCCAAAGACTCCGCTGACCGCGCCGACCGCGTTTCGTTCGCTCTGCGCCACGAGCCGCACGTGACGGATCACCTGCCCGGGCAGCACCAGGCGGACGCGGCACTCCACGGCCCCGCGGTTTTGCCGGACTTCCTGAAGGCATCGCAGCAAGGCGAAGCGGTCCTCCCGATGCACCCGGGCAAGCATATCGGCGGGCTCCACCACTGCGGTGCGCGGAAGGCGGGTCATGACGCTTACCTGGGGCGAGCAGTCGAAACTGCCCGTGACCGCATCCAGATGCCAATGACCGATGTGGGCGAGGGTCTCCGCAAGCTGCAGCAGGCGATTGCCTTCGCGTAGCTTGGTAGCAGCCTCTGCCGCGATCAGTTCACTCCGACGCCGTCGGTCGATGTCCCGGATCGACGCGACGAGCTCACTGGGTTCGCCGCTCACCGAATCAGTCACGAGGCGGGCGCTCGCCTCGACCCAGATGAACCCGCCGGACTTATGCAAAAACCTGTACTGCGCCGTTGCGTCGCCGCACTGTCCCCTGGGACGTGGGAACTGATCCTGAAATGCTGCCGTATCATCCCCGTGGATGAACGCGTCGAGGCGTTGGCCGATCAACTCGTCGGGCTGAAACCCGAGCAGGCGCTGGGCTGCACTGGACACGTAAAGCGCCCGTCTGGCCAGGTCGAAGCGCATGATGACGTCATGTGAGTTCTCGGCCAGCAATCGGTAGAGTTCTTCACTTGTCTGCATGGCCCGCTCGGCGTGACGACGTCGTGAGACATCGGCGAGCCTCGCGATGAAGCCGATCGGCTGGCCATTCCCGAGCTCGACATCGAAGCTCAGTTCCGCCCACCCCGGGCCATCGTTCGGGTGAATGTAGCGAAGGTCCGCGCTGACACTGCGCCGGCACGTGCGCGCTTGCTCCCAGAGCGCGTGCGCTTCGGCCTGGTCGCGCGGATCGACCCATTCGAGCCACGCCGGTCCGCGAAGTTCCGCCGGAATCTTGCCCGTCAGCAATCCCCACCGTGCATTCGCAAAGCTGACCCGACCATCCAAGTCGAGGTAGAGCAGTCCGCCGCCCGACGCCTCGGCCAGCCGCCGAAACTGGCGTTCGCCTTCGTCGCGCGTCGCGGCAAGCCGGTCGCGCTGGCGGAGAGCAATGACGAGGTACAAGAAGAAACCAATGGAGGCGGCGAGGAGCAGCAGCAAACCGGCCGCTGGCCTGTTCAAGCTGGGCTGCGCGGGAAATGCCACTATCAATAGACTGCCGATCAGCACGCCTGCCGCGACCACAACCGGGCGGCGCCGGTCAGGACCGAGCCGCGGACCAGCGATATCGATCGGCAACCCCGCCACGCGATCGTGGGGAAATGCGTTCATCAGCCCTCCCGACCCCACTCGGCGTACGGGCGTTAGGCCAGCATTGGCGCAGGTGTGAGCGGAGATAGGTGCGAAACGGACCTAAACGGTCAAATCAGACGCTGTCACTTTACCATGTCCTGCTTCAGGGTCCGGGCTGCGGCGAACGCCAGCAGAGCGGCAAGGACGTAAAAGCCGAGGCAGAAGACCGTCGCATACCGAAGCGCGTCGGCGCCGTATTCGGCCTTGAGCCCGTCCGACAGCCGTCCCATCAACAAGGGCCCGACTCCGATTCCGATCAGGTTGTTGATGAGCAGGAAGCTTGCCGATGCGGTCGCGCGCATTGGCCGGGGAACGAGCTGCTGTACCGCGGCCGTCACCGGCCCGAGCCACAGGATATTGAGGCCGTTGGGGATCAGCAGCAGAGGCCAGGCGAGGAGCGGCGACGGGGCGAGCAGGCCGATCGCGAACATCGGGGCGGTGATCAGCCACGCGATCGCAGGCAGCCATGCGTACCAGCGCGGGTTGCCGGCCCCCAACCGGTCGGCCAGCCACCCGCCAGCGAACACTCCCGCCACGCCGCCGATGAGCAGCAACGAACCAAGGAACTGTCCGGTCTGGACGATATCGAAGCCGAAGCTGCGCATCAGCACCGACGGCGTCCACAGCGCCAGCCCGTAACCGCACAGCGAGCTGCAGGAGGAGGCGAAGGCGAGCAGCCAGAAGCTGGGCTTGCGCGCAAGCATCGGGAATACCCGACTGATCGGCACGGCGGAGACCGGCTCGCCCGCATCACGGGAAAGGTCCCGAACGAAGTAGCGGAACAGCGGAGCGAGGATGACTCCGGCAAGCCCGACCACGAGGAATGCCGTGCGCCAGTCGACTAGGTTCGCGATGTAGGCGCCGAGCAAGGTCCCGCCGGCGAGGCCGATCGGCACGCCGAGCGAATAGATCGCCAGCGCCCGCGAGCGTTCACGCTCGGGGAAGTAGTCGGCGATCAGCGCGTATGAGGGCGCAACCCCGCCCGCCTCGCCAACGCCCACGCCCAGCCTGAACAGGAACAACTGGCCGAACCCTGACGCCGTGCCGCACAGGGCCGTGAAGCCGCTCCAGATCGCGAGCGCGATGGCGATGATCCCGCTGCGACTGGTTCGATCTGCGAGGTACGCGAACGGCACCGCCAGCACCGAGTAGAGCAAGGCAAAGGCGAGGCCCCCGACCGCGCCGAACTGGGTGTCGGAGAGGTGCAGGTCGGCCTTGATCGGGGCCGCGAGGATGCCGAGGATCTGCCGATCTAGGAAATTGAAGGTGTAGACCAGCAGGAGGAGGAGCAGCACGCGGGTCCGCACGGCCCGCGTCGGCTCCCGACCCCCGCCGGCGATCGTCAGAACCGGTATCCCACCGAAGCGAAAACCTGGCGCGGGTTGCCGTAGTAGGCGGTTAGCGTTCCTTCCGCGCCCAGCGTAGAGCTAAGCCCGGGCGAGCCGTTCGCCAGGATGAACTGTCCGCTGAACGGGTTCTGGCGAAGGAAGTTGTAACCGGACACGACATACCTCTTGTTGGTCAGGTTGCGCGCGTGGACGCCAAAGGTCCAGTGCCGGTCCGGCCCGGTGTAGACCAGGTTCGCGTCGAGCAACGCGTAGGCCTTTTGATCGAGCCCTGGGACGGCGAGCTCGAACTGCTGGCTGCTGCTGCGATAGGAGAGCGTGGTGCTGGCGTTGATCTCCTCGCCATTGCCGAACGGATGGGTGAGGCTCAGCGTGCCGCTCGCCGTCCACTTCGGCGTGTTCTGGACCTTGCGGTAGGCCGAAACGTCGACCTGGATCGGCAGCGCCAGAGGTTGCCCGGCGGTCGGCGTCCCGGGCACGCCATAGCTCACCGCAGTGAGGAACTGGCGGTACTTGCCGTCGAGATAGCCGAGCGACCAACCGAGGTTAGCGCGTGTGCCGCCCGGAGTGCCGGCGATCCGCGCATCCCCTTCCCATTCGACGCCCCGGATGCGGACTTTGCCGGCATTGGTGGTCACGCCGATGAAGGTTTGCACGCCGCCGACGATCGCACCGGCCGAGCCGGGAATCTGGACGTCCTTGTAGTCCGAGTTGAAGATGGCCAACGCCGTGTAGACGCGGCGGTCGAACAGCGACGCCTTGTAGCCGATTTCTTCGGTCGTCACCTTCTCCGGCCGGAAGGTCAGGAAATTGTAGATCTCGTCGTAGCTCCGCACGCCGTTGCGATCGGTGTCGGGCGCCGAGGTGGACACGCCGCGCGGATCGAACCCGCCCCCTTTGAAGCCCTGCGCGTAGCTCGCGTAGAAGCTGTTGTTGGTGTCCGGCTTGAAGCTGATCGAGGCACGCGGCGTGAATGCCGTGTCCTTGCGCCGCCCATCGAAGCTCGACGTGGTCGCCAGCACGGTGCCGTTGCCGAACCCGAACGAGCCGCCGAACAAGGGCGAACCCCCGCGCAACAGGTTCTGGCGGAGGATGGTCGAATGGCGCCGGTCGTTCGTGTAGCGCCCGCCCAGCGAGACCGCGAGTTGCGGCGAAAGATTGTAGGTGAAGTCCCCGAAGACTGCCCAAGTCTTGGTGCCCACGTCGCCCTGCGTCAGCGCGGTCAGGCCCGGCAGCGCCGCGCCGCTGTTGTAGAGCCGCACGTCGAACGCGGTAAACGCCTTGGCGTTAAGGTAATAGGCGCCGAGCAGGCCCTGAAGCGGACCCTTGGCCACCTGCAACTGCACTTCCTGACTGAACTGCTTGTTGCGGTAGATGGCCGGCACGTCGACGTCGGCCGCGGGCAGCGCGTCGAAGTCGATCGGTGTCGCGCTGTTGTCCTTGCGATAGGCGGTGATCGACTTGAACGTGAGACCTTCGGCGACCTGAAGCTGCGCGTTCGCGGCGGCCCCCTTGGAAGTCACCTTCTGCTTGGGGTCGAGCAGCCCGCCCTGGCTGCTGAAGACGTTGTCGAGCACGGGCGTTCTGGTCAGCAGGCTGGTGATCAGGCGATGCCCGCCGCGGGTGTTGCTGTCGTCCCGCGTGTAATCGGCCGACAGGCGCAGCAGCGCGCTTTCGTCCCGCCCGACCTCGGCCGAGACACGGCCCGCCTTGATGTCCTTGTTGTAATTGTCCAGGCCAGTGGTGAGGTTCCTGCCGAAGCCATCGCGGTGTAGCCGGGCCACAGAGGCGCCGACGCGGAACATGTCCCCCAGGGGAACGGACCCGCTCACGACGGCGTCGAGCTGCCCGTACGTTCCGACGTTGCCGCGCAAGCTCAGCTGGGGTTGGTTGGAGAGGCGCCGCGTGACATATTTTACTGCGCCGCCAATTGTGTTGCGGCCATAGAGGGTGCCCTGAGGCCCGCGGAGCACCTCGATCCGTTCGACATCGTAGATGTCGAGCACAGCCGCCTGGGGTCGGTTGAGGTAGACGTCGTCGACATAGATGCCGACGCCCTGCTCGAACCCGGCGACCGGGTCTTGCTGGCCAACACCACGGATGAAGGCGGTCAGGGTCGAGTTCGTCCCCCGGGAAGTTTCGAGCGTGACGTTGGGCGTGGTCTGCGCAACGTCGGTGATGTCGATCGCGCCGGACTTTTCGAGCTGCGCACCGGTGTAAGCGGTAACCGCGATCGGCACGTCCTTCAGCGTCTCGGCGCGCCGGCGCGCCGTGACCACGATCGCGCCGGTGTCCGCATCGGCGGGAGAGGTGGCCGTCGCTGTGTTCGCGGCTGCGGTGGTCGTCTCACTGCTGTTCGCGGGAAGGGGGGCGTCCGACGTGCTCTGGGCAACGGCGGCATGCGCGGGCAGCAGGGCTGCGGCGCCGGCAAGAAGCAGCGCGCGCGTTGGGACCGAATGAACCTTCATGAAGAAACTCCCCTTGTGACGGCTTGCCGGTGTCCGGTTGCTTCGCCTCGGCGTTTGCAATACTGAAAGTCGAACCAACTTTCAACTTGGTTTTTTTGCGGGGGAACGGATGGAGAGCGCGGCGGCAGGCCTGGCGAGCCCGGCCAGCACGGGAAAGGCTCCCCGCACGGCGCGTGGAGAAAAGACCTTGCGGCGCATTCTGGACGCTGCACGGGTCGAGTTCGGCGCCCGCGGGTTCGCGGACAGTTCGATCGCGTCGATCACGGGCCGGGCCAAGGTCGCCCTTGGTACGTTCTACACCTACTTCGACAGTAAGGAGGAGCTGTTCGCGGCGCTGGTTCGCGACATGTCGGAGAGGGTCCGGGACGCCGTCGCGCCGTCCCTGGAAAGCGCAGTCGACACGCTTGATGCGGAACGACTCGCCCTTGCCGCCTACTTGCGCTTCGTCGTCGGACACCGGGAGGTCTACCGCATCATCGACGAAGCCGAGTTCGTCGACCCTGAAGGCTTCAGGACTCATTACGAGACCACCGCTTCGCGGATCGCCGCGCGCCTGCTTAGCGGCGCCAGGGCCGGCGACGTTCACGATGACGGCGACCTCCACCGCGAAGTGGCGGCCTGGGCGATCATGGGCATGAACGTCTTCCTCGGCCTACGCTTCGGCGTGTGGGGCGAGGAGGACCAGCAGAGCGTCGCGGATGCTGCGAACAGCCTGCTACGCCGGGGGCTTGGCGCCTAGGCGAGCCGCTGCGCAAGCCGCGCGAAAGCATCCACGTCAGCTTCGTCATGGTAGAGCCCCAGGCCGACGCGGAGCACGTCGCCGCGCACGTCCGTGACGCATCCTTCCTCCATCAGCGCGGAACTCCATGCCGCCGCGGACGGTGTCCGCCACGCCAGGAACCGGGCGTGCGGACCTTCGCCTAGCGGGTTGAGCAGGTCGGCTGCGCCAAGCGGCGTCTGCGCCACCGCCGCGAGCAATTGCTGCTGTAGAGCGCTGACGTGGTCCGAGATGCTCGCCGTGGTGAGGGCCTCAGCCTCCAGCATGCGTTGCACCGCGTTGAAGCGATATAGGCCCGCCGCGTCGAAGGTGGCGCCCATGAACCGCATGGCGTCAGGTGCATAACCCACCTGTCCCGGCGCCAAGCCTAGCTCGTCGAACTCGGCGTACCAGCCGGTGATCGGCGGTCGCGGACCGAAGCCCACTGGGCAGTGCATGAACGCGCAGCCCTCGCCCGCCATCGCATATTTGTACCCGCCGGCGGTGAAAAAGGCGCGTTCGCCCCGCCCCCCGGCAAACGGCTCGGGCACGGCCATGAAGCTATGGTAGCCATCGATGAGCACCCATGGGCCGTCCCGCCTGCCCGCCGCTGCGATGGGGTCGACCGGTTCGAGCAGCTGCCCGCTGCCGAACATCATCTGCGAGACCAGGATCAGGTCGTACTCGCCACTTCTGGCAAGCGTTTCAAAGCGGTCTCCGAAATCGTCGGCGGGCGCAGTCGGAACCCGGGTGACCACCGCTTGGCCGGCCTCCTCCCACCGCGCCAGCTGCCGCCGTGCGCTATGGAACTCGCCATCGCTGGTCAGGATGCGCAGGCAATGCCCGTTCGCTCGCGGGCAGGCGGCGGCGAGCCGGACCAGCAGATCGTGCGTGTTGCCGGCAAAAACGATCCCCCGCGGATCCCCGGTGCCGAGTTCCGCCGCGACGTGCGCCTGCGCCTCGGGCCAGACCTCGCCCATGATCTTGTCCCACTTTCGGTCCGCGAGACTTGCTGCGTCCTGCCAGCATTGCTGGTGCCCGTCGAAGCTGGCGTCGGGCCACAGATGGTGGCTGTGAGCGGCCATGTGCAGCCGCCCCGGCGCGGCGCCGAGCGAACGCGAGAAGAGGTGCTTGAAGCTCACAACTCGGTGCGCAACGACCACAGCACCGGGAACGCCCGCTTGCTGAGTGTCGAGGCGAGGTAGGCGACTCCGGCCGAGCCGCCCGTGCCAGGCTTCATGCCGATGATCCGCTCCACGGTCAGCACATGCTTGTGCCGCCAGGCGGCGAGCGCATCGTCGATGTCGACCAGTTTCTCCGCTAGCTGATAAAGCGAGAACCAGCGTTCGCTGTCGCGATAGACGGCGAGCCAGCCGGCCCGAACCTCCTGCTCCGTTTCCGACGGGAAGCCGGCGCGGCGCAAGGCGGCGTTGGCCTCTTCCCACAGGCTGGACTCGGCGAGCGCCGCGACCAGCCGCGCATGGCCCTCAGCACCGCCTTCGCAATGATCGAGGTAGGCCGGGTCCTTCAGGCCGAGGCGGTATTCAAGTTCCCGGAACTGCGCCGACTGGAACCCCGACGAGGTGCCGAGGACATGCCGGAACGCCGAGTAGTCGACCGGCGTCAGGGTCGCGAGAACGTCCCACGACAGGGTCATGACCGACTGAATGCGGCTGACCCGCGACAAGGCCTTGTAGGCTTCGGCAAACCGATCGGTCCGGACCAGCTCGATCGCGAGCACGACCTCGTGCAGCATCTGCTTGAGCCACAGTTCCTTGGTCTGGTGAATGACGATGAACAGCATCTCGTCATGCAGGTCGGAGCGAGGATGCTGCGCATCGAGCAGCCGGCCGAGATCGAGATAATCCGCGTAGGTCAGGGAAGCGGGCGTGGCCGTCATGCCGCCCTCGTTAATGGCTTTGTCTGCGACGTGCGAGCGGCGAGCGCCCGCCCGCTGTCAGGCCGTGTGCTATTGACCCGACTGACCGCCCGACCCGCCGCCGCCGCTCCCGCCGCCGGGCATCCCGCCCGCGCCGACCACGCCGATGTTGCCGAACACGTCGTCGAAGAAGCTGCGCTTGCGGCCGAGCGTCGGCGTCGCGCCACGCATCGGCGACACCGACGCGATCTGCTCCTTGCCCATCCGATCCACCGCGGCAACATTGCCCGCCGGATCGAAACGGACGTGCAACACGGTCTGCTCCGTGACGTGCGGGCTGCGGAAGGCCAGCTGTGCGGTGTCCCGGGCGACATAGTACCAATCGGCATCGCTGAACTGGCCGGTGAAGGTCGGCCGTCCGAGCGTCTTCATCACGGAATCGCGGTTGTCGACGCCGGGCTGGATCGCGCTCGCCAACGTCCTGTCGAGAACATAGCCGCGATGGTCGCGAACGCCGGCGCAACCCGAAAGCATCGCTGCGCCGAGCGCCAGCGCGATGAGAGTGGGACGGATCATCAAATCTCCTTGCAAGCGCTTGTCTCGCCTTCGAGGGCGCTCAATATGCGGGAGGGCGCCCGTGAAGCAAGGCGCAAAGGATGAAGCCGATGCCCTCACTGTTCGAACGCCTGCGGCCCGCACCGCCTCCTTCCAGCGCAGCGTATGACGCTGCGGTGAACGTTGCGCGGGCGCGTGGATGGTATCAGGCGGGCGCGGTGCCTGACACGATGGACGGCCGCTTTGCCACGCTCGCGACCGTACTGGCCTTGGTCACTCTTCGGATCGAGCAGGACGGCGCCGGTGCAAACGCCGCTGCCGTCGCACTGACAGAGGCATTCATCGCTGACATGGATGCGCAGATGCGTGAGGGGGGCTTCGGCGATCCGGGTCTGGGCAAGCAGGTGCGCCAGCTCGTCGGCAGCCTCGCGTCACGCGTCGACCGCTGGCGGCGGACGCTCGCCGGTGAGGCGTCGTGGGACGAGACGGTCCGGCGAAGCGTGTACCGCGACGACTCGGTCGCGCCCGAGGCGCTGGCCTACTCGGTCGAGCGGTGCCGCGCGCTCGTTCAACAACTGCGGGCGAGCGATCTCGAAGCGGTCGTCGCGGGGCGCTGGTCGTGAAGGACTTCGCGCACCGCCTGGCCATCGACTCCATTCGTGACGGTGACCGCTTAGACCTCGTCGCCGACAAGGCGGAGCGCCAGGCGGTCGCCACCCGGCTAGGACTGCTCGATCTCGCCCGCCTCGAGGCGCATGTCGCCTTGCACCGCGACGGTAAGCGCATCAGCGCGGAAGGAAGGGTGCGGGCACAACTCAGCCAGGCTTGCGTGGCGAGCGGCGAGCCCGTTCCCGCATCGGTCGACGAAGCGTTCCAGCTTGCCTTCGCCCCGGCCCCGGCTGGCGGCAATCCGGACGCCGAACATGAACTCGCGTCGGCTGAACTCGACACGGTGTTCCACGACGGCCAGACGATCGATCTTGGCGAAGCGATCGCCGACACGCTCGGTCTGGCGCTCGACCCCTACCCGCGCGGACCGGATGCCGACGCTGCCCTTCGGGCGGCGGGGGTGTTGAGCGAGGAGGAGGCAGGTCCGTTCGCGATCCTGGCGAAGCTCAAGAACGCAGGTTCGGAGCCCTCCTGAGCGCTACCTAGAACGGGACGTCGTCGTCGAGGTCGCTGTCGAACGCCGCCGGTTGCGGACGCGACTGGGGGCGCCCGCCACCACCACCACCGCTGCCACCACCTCCGAAGTCCTGGTTGTAGTCGCCGCCGCCGCGCGAGCCGCTGCCGCCGGCACCCTCGCGGCCGTCGAGCATCACGAGTTCACCGCGAAAGCGCTGCAGCACGACCTCGGTCGCGTAGCGGTCGGCGCCCTGCTGGTCCTGCCACTTGCGCGTCTGCAGCTGCCCTTCGAGGTAGACCTTCGATCCCTTGCGAAGGTAGGACTTGGCGACCTTGCCGAGGTTCTCGTTGAAGATCGCGACAGTGTGCCACTCGGTTCGCTCCTGGCGGTTGCCGTCGCGGTCCTTCCAGCTGTCGGAGGTGGCGATGCGCAAGTTGACGACCTCGCCACCATTGCTGAACGACCGGCTTTCGGGGTCCGCGCCGAGGTTGCCGACCAGGATCACCTTGTTCACGCCCGCCATCACGTCTCTCCTTTGCGAAGGGACGCTATAGTCCGAGTGCCAGTGCCGTCCAGTAGGTCGCGCCGGCCGCGAGGTAGGCGAGCGCGAACAAATAGGCGAGCATGAAAAGGGGCCACTTCCATCCATTGGTCTCGCGCCGGGTCACAGCGATGGTCGATACGCACTGCGGCGCGAACACGAACCAGGCGAGAAACGCGAGCGCAGTTGGTAGCGGCCAGCGCCCGCGCAGCCGCTCGACCAGTGTCCGGCCTACCGCTTGATCGTCGCTGCTGTCGATCGCGTAGACGGTGGCGATCGCCGCCACCGCGACCTCGCGCGCCGCCATGGCCGGCAACAGCGCCATCGCGATGTCGTGGTTGAAGCCGATCGGCCGCACCACGGTCTCGATCCCGCTCGCGATGTGACCCGCGATCGACACTTCGCTCTGCTTCTGTCCCGGCGCGGCGCGCGGGATGGAGGTCAGGGTCCACAGCACGACCGTGGTCAGCAGGATGATCGTCCCCGCGCGCTTCAGGAAAATGGTCGCGCGCTGGAGAAGCCCCAGGGCGATGTCGCGCAGCCGCGGCCATTGATACTTCGGCAGTTCCATCATGAACCCGCCCCCGCCGCCGCGCAGCACGAACTTGCGCAGCACCAGCGCGGCGCCAAGCGCGCCGACCACGCCCACGGCGTAGAGCGCGAACATGACCAACCCTTGCAGGCCTACGCCGGGAAGGAGCGTGCGCCGCGGGATGAATGCGGCGATGATCAGCGTATAGACCGGCAGGCGGGCCGAGCAGGTCATCAATGGCGCGACCAGGATCGTGGTCAGCCGATCCTTGGGGTCCTCGATCGTGCGCGTCGCCATGATGCCCGGCACCGCGCAGGCGAAGCTCGACAGCAGCGGGATGAACGCTCGTCCGGACAGGCCGGCACGGCTCATCAGCCGGTCCATCAGGAAGGCGGCGCGCACCATGTAGCCCGAGCCTTCGAGCAACAGGATGAAGAAGAACAGGATCAGGATTTGAGGTAGGAAGACCAGCACGGCGCCCACGCCGGCGATGATGCCGTCGACGATCAGCGAGCGAAGCAGCCCAGCTGGCAAGGCGGCGGCGACGCGGCCACCCAGCGCGGACACGCTCGCATCGATTGCATCCGCCGGCACCGCGCTCCACGCGAAGACGCCCTGGAACATCACGAACATGATGGCCGCCAGGATCACCGGCCCGAACACCGGATGGAGAAGCAGCGCGTCAAGCCGGTGGGTGATGCGGCGGATCGGCGTTTCGCTGACGATCGAACCCATTGCGATCGAGCGGGCCCGGCGCTGCAGCGTGAGCGGGTCGCTCACTGAACTGCTCCCGGCGCGCACGGTGCGCGGCGAGAGCAGCAAGCCCGCCAGCCGCTCGCGCAGCTCGTCGAGGCCACGCTTGCGGACCGCGACGGTTTCGATCACCGGCACGCCGAGTTCCCGCGACAGGGTTTGGGCATCGAGCTCCAGCCCGTCACGGCGCGCGAGGTCGACCATGTTGAGCGCGATGACCGTCGGCAGGCCAAGGTCGATCAGCTGCAGCGCGAACCGCAGGTGATTGTCGAGGTTCGACGCATCGACCACGATCAACAATGCATCAGGCAGCCGCTCGCCAGACTGCTTGCCCAACAGCACGTCGCGCGTGACGGCCTCGTCGGGGCTGCTCGGGTCCAGGCCATAGGCGCCCGGCAGGTCGACCAGCTCGGCCGGCGCGCCGTCCGGCAACAGCATCTTGCCGACTTTCCGCTCGACGGTGACGCCCGGATAGTTGCCGACTTTCTGCCGGGCACCCGTCAGCGCATTGAATAGCGCGCTCTTGCCGGCATTGGGGTTGCCGACCACCGCGATCATCGGAACGGGTTTCATCTCGGGCCTCGGCCGGCCGGTCAGGCGGCGGTCGGCATCACTCGCACGGCCCGCGCGTGAGTGCGGCGGATCGCCACCGTCATCCGCCCGACCCGAATCGCCAGTGGATCGCGCCCGAATGGCCCCAGGTGCAACGGCTCGACCGTGACCCCCTCATCGAAGCCGAAATGCTTGAGGCGGCACGCCTCGGCGGCCTCCAGCGACGCCCAATCGATCGCCGCGATCTCCGCGCGGGCGCCGAGCTTTAGCTCATCGAGTCTGACCAGCGGTCCCATTTGCAAGTGATTATCATTAACGGGAGGCGTTGGAAAGCCCCTAGCGCGGCGGGTAGCGCAAGCGGCCGACAAAGCGGGTGAGCGACGGCGTCCGGTCGGTCGAACCCCGCCACTTCCCCTTGGCCTGCTCGAAGCGGCCAACGTCGGCCAGGCGCCGGTCGATGAAGGCCCGGGTCTCGCTCCCCGCTTCGCTCTGGTCGTCGATCCATACCAGCAGCGTGGCGGCATAGATCGACGACAGGATCGCGCGCTTGCTATAGTGGTTGAAGTCGGTCGCCGTATCGCCCGCGAGCCGCCACATCCGATCGGCACTGCGCCAGCCAAGGCGCGCGCCCGCCATCGCGTTCTGCGGCAAGGCAAGGATCGCCAGCGCACTGCGGATCGCCTCCCGCGCTGGCGCCATCAGCTCCAACCGCTTGACCAAAAGCGCGCGGATCCGGTCGGGCACGCGCAACTCCAGCAGGGCTTCCGCCGGACAGGCCGCCTCAACCGCGGCGTCGATCGCCTCGACATAGGCGCCGATCATCTCGGCCTGGCCCTTGGGGAAGGCAAGCCGCCCCACGGCCGGCTCGATACCGAGCGAAGCAGCCGTGCTGTCGACAGCGGCCCGGCTCCATCCGTCGAACACGGCGTTCTCGCCGACGAGCGGCGCCATCTTCATGCGCAGCTCGGCGAGCGGTGTGGCAGCGGGATGCATCATGCCTAGGTGGGCCCCATCCGCGGGCCGCGCAAGCGCACGAGCAGGAGCGCGACCCCGATCGCCGCCGCGCCCAGCCAATCCGTCGCGCTGAGCCGCTCGCCGTAGCCGATCCACCCAATCGCGGCTGAGATCACCGGCTGCGTCAATAGAGCGAGGCCGATCACCAGCGGCGACACCTTCCCGATCGCATAGACCAGCAGGCCTTGGCCGATCAGCTGTGAGCCGATGGCCAACGCGACAATGGGGCGCCAGTCACCGGGGATGACGCGTTCGCCCGTGGCCAGCGCAACCGGCAAGAGCGCCGCTGCGCCAACCAGGCTGGCGATCACGAGCAAGGGCAGCGGGTCGATGCGGCCGCGGGCGCGCTCCACCCCGATCAGGTAGAAGGCGTAGAACAGGCCGGCGAGCAGTGCGAGCAGGTCGCCGCGCACATGATCGGGACTGAGTTCGAAGCTTCCCGCCATGAGCAAGGCGCATCCAGCGACCGCCAGCAGGAGCGCAGCGGCCTGCACCACGGTCGGCCAGCGGCGCATCAGCCATAGTCCGTAACCGGCGAACGCAAAGCTCGAGATATTGCCGAACAGGGTCGCATTGCCGAGTTTGGTCAGTCGAATGCCGATGTGCCAACTCGCCAGATCGGCGGCGAAGAACAAGGCTGCTCCCGCGACGACGAGCGCCGTCCGCCGGTCCGTTTGGCCGAGGGGCTGGTTCATCGCCACCCCGACCAGCCACAGCAGCGGTGCCGCCAGCGCCAGTCGCCAGAACGCGGCCGCAATCGGCCCGGTGTCGGCCAGCCGGACCAGCCACGGTCCGAACGCGAGCGCTGTGTTGCCCATCAGCAGCGCGGCGAAGGCAAGTGGCTTAGGCTGATCGGGCACGCTGCAGCGCCCTTAACCGGGCAAGCGGGCCCACGCAAAGGTGGTCCGGAACCAGCGCGCGGTCTGGCCGGTTTCTCTGTCGGGAGACGGCGCATGCGCAAATCGATCTTGGCGGGTATCGGCGTTGCGACTGGAGCCCTGCTCGTCGGCGCGACGCTCTACTACCTGAAGGAGAACGCGACTGAGGAGCCCGAGTACCGGACGCTGCGCACTGACGGGGACTTCGCAATCCGCAGCTATCCCGAAATTGTCATCGCAGAGACGATCGCTCGCGGCCCACGCAAGCAGGCGCTCAACGATGGCTTCCGGCGCCTTGCCGATTACATCTTTGCCCGATCGAGGCCTGGCGAACCGCTGGCGATGACCGTCCCCGTCGTGCAGGATTCCGGGGACCCGATGGCCAATGACCCCCCTTTGTTCGACGACGAGATCGAAGGCGGGTGGCGCACCCGGTTCGTCATGCCGGCAGGCCGCGCGACGGACGACTTGCCCGAGCCGCCGAGCGAGATCGAGCTGGTCAGCTTGCCCCCGCGGCGGGTCGCGGTGGTCTCCTTCGCCGGTCGGCCCGGCGATCGCCACCTCGCGGAGCAGGAGGACCGGCTGCGCGGCTGGCTCGCCCGGCACGGCGAGAAGAGCCAGGCCGAGCCCGAATATGCCTTTTACAATTCGCCCATGATCCCGGGACCGCTGCGCTGCAACGAGATCTGGCTCGCACTCGATTAAGGCTCAGGCGAAGCGTTCCTTGAGCGCCAGCAGGGCAAGCGCGGCACGCGCCGCATCACCTCCCTTGTCGCCCTGCGCCGGGTCCGCGCGGATGATCGCTTGCGCCTCGTTCTCCACCGTCAGCACGCCGTTTCCGACGGGCAGGCCGTCCATCGTCAGGGCCATCAGTCCGCGGGCGCTTTCCCCAGCCACGATTTCGAAATGATAGGTCTCGCCCCGGATCACAACGCCGAGTCCCACGAACGCGTCGAAGCGCCCGCTCCCCTCCGCGAGCGCGAGCGTTCCCGGCAGCTCGAGCGCGCCCGGCACAGTGACGGTCTCATGCGTGTGGCCCGCCTCCTCGATTGCCGCCCGGGCGCCGGCCAGCAGCATGTCGTTGAGATGCGCGTAGAAGCGCGCTTCGGCGATGAGCAGGTGGGCCATCAGCCGAGCACCTCGATGCGGCGTTCCTCGACGATCGCCAGGCCATAGCCGGAGAGCCCCACCGGCGAGTGGCGGGTGTTGGTCAACAGGATCATGTCGTGAATCCCGAGCGCCGCCAGGATCTGCGCCCCGACCCCGTAGCTGCGCAGTTCGTCGCCGCGCTCGACCTCCTTGCCCGAACGCTCGTCCATCTCGCGCGAGAAAGCCTGGTCGGAGATCACCCGCAGCGCGACGATCACGCCCGAACCTTCCTCCTCGATCATGCTCATCGCACCGTGCAGCAGCCCGCTGCGCTCGCCCGGCTCGCCAAAGATGTCGGCGAAGAGGTCGAGCGAATGCATGCGGACCAAGGCGGGCCGATCAGGGTCCAGCTTGCCGTGGATGATGGCGATCTGCTCGGTGCCGTTCGATTTGTCGCGGAACACCTGCGCGACCCACTCGGCACCTGTGCGAGACTTGAAGCGGGACTCGGCGACCCGCTCGACCATGTGGTCCTTCTTCAACCGGTAGGCGATGAGGTCACGGATCGTCCCGATCTTGAGCCCGTGAGTCGACGCGAACTCGATCAGGTCGTCGAGCCGCGCCATCGTCCCGTCCTCGCGCATGATCTCGCAGATTACGCCCGACGGATTGAGCCCCGCCAGTCGTGCGACGTCCACCGCCGCTTCGGTATGGCCCGCACGGACCAGCACGCCGCCGGGCCGAGCAATGAGCGGAAAGATGTGGCCGGGCGAGGCCAGGTCCTCGCGCCCACGCGAGGCATCGGTGGCGACGGCCACCGTGCGCGCCCGATCGGCCGCACTGATCCCGGTAGTGACGCCTTCGCGCGCTTCGATCGAGACGGTGAACGCCGTCTCGTGCCGCGTGCCATTGTTGCGCGTCATCGGCTCCAGACCGAGCTGATCGACGCGCTCCTTCGACAACGCCAGGCAGATCAGCCCGCGGCCGTGACGCGCCATGAAGTTGATCGCGTCCGGCGTCGCCATTTGGGCCGGGATGATCAGGTCGCCCTCATTCTCCCGGTCGTCGTCGTCGACCAGGATGAACATGCGCCCGTTGCGCGCCTCGTCGATGATTGCCTCGGCGCCGACCAGCACCTCGGCCGGATCGCTCTTGAGCAGCTTCTCCAACCGGACGAGCGTGTCGGCGGTTGGGTTCCAATCGTCGTTTCCGAGCTTCCGAAGTGAGTTGGGATGGAGCCCGGCGGCGCGGGCCAGTCCCGCCCGACTGATCTCGCCTGTCGCGATGATGGAAGAGAGGCGTTCGATCAGGCTCGTCGACATGTGCGCACATCCTGGTGTGATGACGCAAGCGGACTATCACATCGTCGTGCGGGCTGCCAAGCGCTGGAGATAGCGCGCCAGAACGTCCACCTCGACGTTGACGAGCCTTCCCACGCGAAGCTCGTCGAAGGTGGTCTGCGCCGCAGTGTGCGGGATGATGTTAACGCCGAAGCGCGTCCGATCGCCCGCGTCATCGACCGAGTTGACCGTCAGCGATACCCCGTCGAGCGTGATCGAACCCTTCTCTGCGATCATCGGACCGAGTGCCGACGGAACATCGACTTCGACCTGAATGGACGCGCCGCGGTCGATTAGCGCACTCACTTCGCCAACCGCATCGACGTGGCCGGTGACGATATGACCGCCGAGTTCATCGCCCAGCCGCATGGCGCGCTCCAGGTTCAACCGGGCGCCGCTGGACCATAGTGACGGAGCCGTGCGCGCCGTCGTTTCGCCGGACACGTCGACCGCGAACCAGTCCGAACCTTTGTCGACGGCCGTCAAGCACACGCCCGAGCAGGCGACCGACCCACCAAGCTGGAGACCTGTCAGATCGACCTGGGTGCCGATCGTCAGGCGGAGGTCGCCGCGCTGCTCGACGGCGCGGACCGTTCCAACGGAAGTAATGATGCCGGTGAACATGGGCCTCCTA
>CAXSDY010000023.1:0-1349 GCA_964235835.1 uncultured Sphingomonadaceae bacterium
CTCGACCTCGGCGCGATCGAGTGGCTCGAACAATGGCTGGCGCGCTTCAAGGGCGCGTTCATCGTCATCAGCCACGATCGGACCTTCCTTGCCCGGCTGACCAAGAGCTGCCTGTGGCTCGACCGCGGTACGGTGCGGCGCGCCGAGATCGGGTTCGGCGGCTTCGATGCCTGGACCGAGGCGGTGTACGAGCAGGAAGCCCGGGCGGCCGACAAGCTGGATGCCAAGCTGAAGCTGGAACTCCATTGGCTGCAGCGCGGCGTGACCGCGCGGCGGCGGCGCAACCAGGGGCGGCTGGCCAAGCTGGGCGAAATGCGGGCACAGCGCGCCGCGATGCTCGGCGCACCTGGGACGGCCAAGCTCGCGCTCGCCCGCGACGACGTGAAGACCAAGACCGTGATCGATGCCGAGCATGTCACGAAGCGGTTCGGCGAGCGCACCATCATCCGCGACTTCACCCTGCGCATCCAGCGCGGCGACCGCATCGGGCTGGTCGGCGCGAACGGCGCGGGCAAGACGACGCTGCTCAAGCTGCTCACGGGGGAACTGGCACCGGACGAGGGGCGGGTGGCGCGGGCGAAGACCCTGTCGGGCATCGTCATCGACCAGCAGCGCAAGCTGATGGACCCCGCGCGGCGGGTACGCGACGTGCTGGCGGAAGGCGGCGACTGGATCGACGTGCGCGGCGAGAAGAAGCACATCAAGGGCTATCTCAAGGAGTTCCTGTTCGCGCCGGAGCTGAGCGAGGCGCCGATCGCCTCGCTGTCCGGCGGCGAGCGCTCGCGCCTGCTGCTCGCCCGCGAGTTCGCCCGCGAGTCCAACCTGCTGGTGCTCGACGAGCCGACCAACGACCTCGACCTGGAGACGCTCGACCTGCTGCAGGAGGTCATCGCCGATTACGAGGGCACGGTCCTGATCGTCAGCCACGACCGCGATTTCCTGGACCGGACGGTGACGGTGACGCTGGGGCTCGACGGGTCGGGCAAGGTCGACATCGTTGCGGGCGGCTATGAGGACTGGATGAAGCAGCGGCGGGGTGGGGCGAAGAACCCCGCCGCCGGCGGTCCTCCTCCCCGCGAAAGCGCAGGGAGGAAAGGCGCGGCGATCTCCTCTCCGGTGTCTGCCGGGGAGGGTGGAACGGTTGTTGCGCGCAAGCTCAGCTACAAGGACCAGCGCGATCTCGACCGGCTGCCCGCCGAGATCGAAACCATCGAGAGCGACATCGCCAGGGCCGAGCAGGCACTGGCCGATGCCGACCTCTACGCCCGCGACCCGAAGCGCTTCGCCGAACTCACCCGCGTGATCGAAGCCAAGCGCGCGGCCAAGGAGGCGGCCGAGCTCCGCTGGCT
>CAXSDY010000023.1:1449-21720 GCA_964235835.1 uncultured Sphingomonadaceae bacterium
GTGGTGAACAGCAGCACGGCGGCGGAGGTCGGCGTGGCGGCCAGGCTGGCGGCAAATCCCAAGGCAAGCATGAGGAGGCGGGGCATGGATGTTCTCCATTGGCGCGATGCGCAAAGCCCTCCCTCCGACGGACAATAGGGTAACTGCCTGTTAACGCAATGCCGCGCACCGCGACGGCCTGCAGCGCCACGGGTCAGGTCTGCAGATGATATTGCTTGATGAGGTCGTACAGCGTCGGTCGGCTGATCCCGAGCAGCTTGGCCGCGCCGGAGATGTTGTTCTCGGTCCGGGTCAGCGCCTGGTGGATCGCGCGGCGGTCGGCGACTTCGCGCGCGGCGCGGAGGTTGATGGCGATCGGGGACGGGTCGCAGTTCGGGGCTCCGCCGGGCAGGTCCAGGTCGGCGGCGCCGACCAGCCTGGCGTCCGCCATGATCACCGCCCGCTTGAGCCGGTTTTCCAGTTCGCGGACGTTGCCGGGCCAGGCATAGCCGTCGATCGCCGCCACCGCGTCGGGGGTCAGGCCCTGCACCTTCGGGTTGAGTTCGCGAGCGTAGCGGGCCGTGAAGTGACGGGCGAGCAGGACGGCATCGCCCGACCGCTCGGCCAGGCTGGGGATCGGCACGACGATCTCGGCGAGGCGGTAGTAGAGGTCCTCGCGGAACCGCCCGTCGGACTTCATGGCGTCGAGGTCCTGATGGGTGGCGCAGACGATGCGCGTGTCGACCGCGATCGGCGAGCGCCCGCCGATGCGCTCGATCACCCGCTCCTGAAGGAAGCGCAGCAGCTTGACCTGCAGGGGCAGGGGGATGTCGCCGACCTCGTCGAGGAACAGGGTGCCGCCCTGCGCCTGTTCGATCTTGCCCGGCGTGGTCTTGACCGCCCCGGTGAACGCGCCGCGCTCATAGCCGAACAGCTCGGCCTCGAGCAGGTTCTCGGGGATGGCGGCGCAGTTGATCGCGACGAACTCGCGCCTGGCCCGTCGGCTGCGGTCGTGGACGGCGCGGGCGAGCAGCTCCTTGCCAGTGCCCGACGCGCCGAGCAGCATGACCGACACGTCGGCGCCCGCGACCCGCTCGATCGTGCGGGTCACCTTGAGCATTTCAGGCGCGCCGCTGAGCAGCGAGCCGAGCACCGTCCCGCCGCTGCCCGCCGCTTCGAGCTGCCGGTTCTCCTCCTCGATCGCGTGGAGGTGGAAGGCCCGCGCGACGATCAGCCCGAGCTCGTCGATGTCGACCGGCTTGCGATAGAAATCGTACGCCCCGAGCGCGATCGCACGCAGCATGCTTTCGCGCGCGCCGTGACCCGACGCGACGATCACCTTGGTATCCGGCTTCAGCGCGAGGATTTCGCTGAGCGTGGCGAAACCCTCTTCGGTCCCGTCCGGGTCGGGAGGAAGGCCGAGATCGAGGGTCACGACCGGCGGCTCGTGGGCGCGCAGCTGCTCGATGGCCTCGACGCGGCTGCCGGCGATGACCACCCGATAGCCTTCATAGGCCCATTTGAGCTGGCGCTGCAGCCCCTCGTCGTCCTCGACGATGAGCAATACGGGGAGGTCCTGGGTCATGCGATCTTCCGCAGGGGCGCCACGTCAGCGGCCGCGAGGTGGATGACGAACTGGCTGCCGCGGCCCGGCGTGCTGGTGACGGTCAGGCGGCCGCCCATGCCGGCGACGAGCGAGCGCGCCTCGAACGCGCCGACCCCGAAGCCATCACGCTTGGTCGAGGCGAACGGCTGGAACAGGCGATGGCGGATGAACTCGCCGTCCATCCCGACCCCTTGATCGACGATGGCGATGGAGACGTCGGCGCCGTTCCGGTCGACGCGGACGAGCACCGGCTGGCCTCCGGGCGAGGCGTCGATCGCGTTCTGCAGCAGATGGCCGACCGCCTGCTCCAGCCCGAGTGGGTCGACCAGCGCCCACAGTCCGGTGTCGCCGAGCAGCCGGACATCGTGATGGCGGCGCATGGCGGCGATCGTCGCGGACAGGAGGTCGCGCAGCGGCGTCGGTTCCGCGCGCTCGTTGCGCTGGCGGCCCTGCGGCGCGAGGCGCGCCAGCAGCTCGTTCATCTTGCCGACCGAACTCTTGAGGGTCGCGACCATGTCGGCGCGGAACTCGGGATTGTCGGCATGCCGCTCGGCATTGCGCGAGAGCAGCGAAAGCTGGCTGACGAGGTTCTTGACGTCGTGGAGGATGAACGCAAACCGGCGATTGAATTCCTCGAACCGCTGGGCGTTGAGCAGCGCTTGCTGGCCGTGCGCTTCGGCGAGCGACGAGGCGGCCTGGCGCCCTGCCGTACGGAGCAGGTCGAAGTCTTCCCAGTCGAGCGTGCGGCGATAGTCGGGCGCGGCGAGCAGGACGAGGCCGACCAGCCGATCGTGGTGGATCAGCGGGATGCCGACCCAGGCGGCGGGCTCGTCCCTGATGCGCTCCGGCACGGACACCCCGGCGCTGCGGTTCGCGCCCCAGCCGCGGCGGTGCGCGTCGATGTCGACGATCCGCCCGTCGCCCTCCACCGCCCGCCAGAAGTCGGGGGCGCTCAGCACTTCGCCATCCGCCAGCGCGCCGCCCGGCCAATGCCACGACGCGCCCAGCTGGATGCCGCCCGCCTCGTCGGCGACGAGCAACAGTCCGCCCGGCGCGTCGAGGATATCGCCGAAGGCCTTGACAACCCGCTCGCCGAGCGGCGGTGCGTCGGTTCCGGCCCGGCCCAACGTTCCGGCGAAGCGGAGCCATTCGACGCGGTAATCGTAGCGGTGCTCGAACAGGTGCTTGGCGAGCTTGACCTTGGCCCAGCTGCGCGCGCGCGACGAGGGCAGCAGGACCATCGCGGCGACCGTGAGCAGGGCGATGGCGACGATCGTCAGGCCGCGGATCAAATCCCAGCCGGAGGCTCGCAGCGCCGTGGCGAGGATCGTCATGACCGCGAAATAGCCGCACACCGCGAGCACCGAGAGGGACTGGAACGCGGCGGCACGGGACAGGCGGATGCGCCAGCCGTCCTCCTGCCGCGCGGCCCACGCGAACAGCGGTGCGGTCAGCACGACGGCGAGTCCGCGCCACTCGAACAGCCCGGGGCCGAACGCCGGGGCGAGGTAGGCGAGCGTGTAGCTGTTGAGGTCGTAGGCCCACAGCAGCGCGAGCGCGATCATCGCCGGGCGGATCGGCCGGCGGCTGCTCGGGACGGCCTGCCCATAGAAGCTATGAACGAGGATCAGCCCGCCCGCGGCGGTGGTGATGCGCAGGATGTTGGCGGTGAGCGCGAGGGCGGCGGGATCGAGGCCGGGGATGACGAGGGGCAGGGCGTCGGCGATGAACTGCAGGCCGAGCGTTGCCGCCACCGCTGAATAGACGAGGCGGACGCCCGGCTGGCGCGGCTGCGATCCTTCCGGAAGCGACAGGCTGTTGAGCACGGCGACCCAGATCAGGTTGCGCGCGGTCTCGGCGAGATCGGCGAGCGCGCTGTCAGGCATGATCGCCGTCAGCCAGGACCACAAGGTGGTCAGCGCAAAGGCGGCGAGCAGCAGGCGCTGGCCCGGCTGGCGTGCACCGGCGTGCAAGCGCCACAGGACGATGCTGCCGAACGCCAGCGCGGCCAGCGCGTGGGTCCAGAAGACGATCACCGGTGCCACGGCGCACCCACTGTCAACGCTGCCGACATGCCGCCACTGTCGGCATAATTTACAAACAAGTGGTGAACGCCCGCCGGGCGGCGTGATCAGGAAGCGGGGACGAGCTCGATGATCTCGATCTGCGATTCCAAGGCGGGGCGGGGCAGGATCAGGCGCCAGCGCCGCGCGCCGATGCGCTCGACGTAGCCGGCCATGTCGCGGTCGGGATCGCCGCCATACTGCATCGCCCGGTTCTCGTCGGCGAGGATCAGCGTGCCGAGGAACACCGAGCGGAGCGCGTCGGCGGGGAAGACGAGGCCAACGGGGCGCTGCTGGCCGGCGAACTGCGCCAGCTGCTGGATGCCGCGTTCGGCGCGTACCCGGCACGCCGCGGCGGGGTAGCTGCCGAACCGGCGCATGCCGGCCGTCCTGGCGCCCAGCTTGATCGTGCGGCAGGCGTAGTTCCCGTTCGGCAGCGCGGGCCCGGGCAGCGCGGCGTCGGGCGCGAGCAGGCTTCCTTCGGTTTCGATCTGCGCCGCCGCCCCTCCGGCGCGCGCCTCGCTCAGCCCTTGCGCGAAGGCCGCCCGCCAGCCGTGCAGCCGGTCGCGATCGGCCTGCGTCGCGACGCGGGTCCAGTCCGCCACGGGGCTGTCGATAAGCGCGCCTTCGCGTTCCAGCTGGCCGCCGACCATCGAGCAGCCGGCGAGCGTGAGCAGACCCGCGACAGCGGCGAGCGCGGCCCCGCGACTCCGCCTCACTGCGCGGTCCAGCCGCCGTCGGCGCTGAGGTTCGCGCCGGTGATCGACGCCGCCTCGTCGCGGCACAGGAACAGGGCGAGGGCGGCGATCTCCTCGGGCGTGACGAAGCGCTTGGTCGGCTGCGCGGCGAGCAGCACGTCGTTCATCACCTGCTCGCGGGTCAAGCCGCGCGCCTTCATCGTGTCGGGGATCTGGTTCTCGACCAGCGGAGTCCAGACGTAACCGGGCGAGATGCAGTTGACCGTGATCCCGGCCGTCGCGACCTCCAGGGCGATGGTCTTGGTCAGGCCGGCAATGCCGTGCTTGGCCATGACGTAGGCGCTCTTGTTCGGGCTCGCGACCAGGCTGTGCGCCGAGGCGGTCGACAGGATGCGGCCCCACTTCTTCGCCCGCATCAGCGGCACCACCGCGCGGGTCAGATACCAGGCCGCACTCATATTGAGCGCGATGATCTTCTCGTACTGGTCGGGCGGGAAGTCCTCGATCGGGGCGACGTGCTGCATGCCGGCGTTGTTGACGATGATGTCCGGCCCGCCGGTCTCGGCATGGCACGCCTCGACCATGCGTTCGATCGCGTTGGCATCGGTCATGTCGGCGTCGTCGTAGCGCGCCGCGGCACCGCTCGCGGCCTCCAGCGCGGCGCGCTCGCGCTCGATTGTGGCGGGGTCGCCGAACCCGTTGATCGTCACGCTCGCGCCTTCGGCGGCGAACGCCTTGGCGATGGCGAGGCCGATGCCGGAGGTCGATCCGGTGACGATGGCGGACTTTCCGGACAGGATCATGCTGGCTCCATGACGAGGGTAATCGTCCCCCAACTAGGCGAGGCGGCGGGCCCGTTCCAGCGGGGATGACGAATGTTGTGCAACCGTCACGGCTCGCCGCGCATTTCAGCGGGCAACAGGAGACGGGCATGCGGCTGGACGACCAACGCGAGAGCGGCAATTTTCAAGACGACACCGGCCGGGGCGGGATGGGCTTCGGCGGTGGCGGCGGGTTCGGCGGCGGTGGCCTCGGCCTCATTTTCCAGCTCGTCGCCAGCCGCTTCGGGATCGTCGGGATCATCATCCTCGCGCTGGGCTATTGCGCGCTGAGTTCGCTCGGCGGGCTGGGCGGTGGAGGCGGAATCGCGCCCGGCTCGCAGGTCAGCAGCAGCGCCCCGGCGGGCCGCTCGACCCTCGACCCGAAGATCGAGCAGTTCACGCGTCGTGTTCTCGGCTCGACGGAAGACACGTGGACCCGGCTGCTCGCCGCCCATGGCCAGCAGTACACGCCGACCCCGCTCGTCTATTACTCCGGGTCGGACCAGTCCGGCTGCGGCGCGGCGCAGTCGGCGATGGGGCCGTTCTACTGCCCAACCGACAAGAAGATCTATCTCGACACCAGCTTCTTCCAGGAACTCTCGCAGCGGTTCCAGGCGCCGGGCGACTTCGCGATGGCCTATGTCATCGCGCACGAGGTCGGGCACCACGTCCAGGACCTGCAGGGCCTGCTCGATCGCGCGCACAACGCGCAGGCGCAGGCGGGCGAAGCGGAGGGCAACCATATCCAGGTCGGGATCGAGCTCCAGGCCGATTGCTACGCCGGCGTGTGGGCGTCGCAGGCGCGCGACAGCAAGGGCCAGTCGTTGATGGAGGCGGGCGACATCCAGGAAGGGCTCCGCGCCGCCGACGCGATCGGCGACGACACGTTGCAGAAGGAGACCCAGGGGCGGGTCATGCCCGACAAGTTCACCCACGGTTCCTCGGCCCAGCGCGAGGGGGCGCTGCGCAAGGGCTTCACGACGGGCGATCCGGCGCAATGCGTGAATTTGGGGTGAGCCTTGTTCTCCTCGCCCCGGAGAAACTCCGGGGAGAGGAGGTTCAGACCCGGACGAGCATCTTGCCGGTGTTCGCGCCGCTGAACAGGCCGAGGAAGGCGTCGGGCATCTGCTCGAGGCCGTCGACGATGGTGTCGCGGCTCCTGACCTGGCCGCTCGCGATCCAGCCGCCCATGTCGCGGTAGAAGTCGCCGAACCGCGCGATATAGTCGGTGTAGATGAAGCCCTGGACCCGAATGCGCATGCCGATGACGCGCATCAGGTAGCGGAAGCTGGGCGGCTCCCCGCCGTTGTAGCCCTCGATCATGCCGCACATAGCGAAACGCGCGTCACGCCGCGCATGGGCAAAGGCGGCGTCGAGGTGATCGCCGCCGACATTGTCGAAGTAAACGTCGATGCCGTCCGGTGCGGCCTCGCCGAGCGCCTTCACCAGCGAACCCGCCTTGTAGTCGATCACCTGGTCGGCGCCGAGCGAGCGCACGAACTCGCACTTCTCCGCGCCGCCCGCCGAGCCGATCACGGTCATGCCGCGCGCCTTGGCGATCTGCACGACGGCCGATCCGACCGCCCCCGCGGCGGCAGAGACGAACACGATGTCGCCTTCCTTCGCCGAGGCGGCTTCGAGCAGCCCGAAATAGGCCGTGCCCCCCGTGAGGCCGAGGTTGCCGAGGAAGGCCTCCGGCGGAGCGCCGAGCGACGGCAGCTTGTTGAGGCCGCCCGCCGGCACGACCGCCTCGTCGCGCCAGCCCATCATGTGCTGGACGAGATCGCCCGGCGCAAAGCCGCGGTCCTGCGAATCGACGACCTCGCCAACCGCGCCGCCCTCCATCGGCGCGTCGATCTGGAACGGGGGCACATAGGATTTCACGTCGTTCATGCGCCCGCGCATATACGGGTCGACCGACAGGAAGCGGTTGGCGACGCGAACCTCGCCGGGGCCGAGCGGCGGAAGGGCGATTTCCTTCAGCGCGAAGTTGTCCCCGGTCGGAACGCCGGTCGGACGGCTCATCAGGTGCCATGCGCGCGCCATGCTCGATTTCCTCTCGATATGTTGGTCGAAGATGTTCTGGTCAGCCTGCCATGATCATGCCGCGGGCAAAAGAAAAGTGCCGTGACGGCGTGAGCCACCACGGCACTTCATGATCGCTTCCCGAAAGGGGGAACGGGAAGACTGCGAGGCTCAACGAACGAACTTAGCGATAGGTGCCCGAAAAGCTCCGATCAAGGATATGCGGCCCGTCCGACTGTTGGCCGGCCGGGGTGACGCCCTGGTCGGTCGCCGGCTGCTCAGTAACAGTCGTCGTCGGAGGGATCACGGTCGCCTGTGCCGGTTCGGTCTGTCGACTCGGCGTTTGCGTCGCCGATTGCGCCTCGCCCTCCTGCCGCAGCTGTCGCCGGGCCTCGTCCGCCGGCTGGTTCAGGACCAGGCGCTCGCCCTCCACGCGCTCGACCAACGTGCAGGCGAACGACCGGTGCACGCCGCCCGCCTCGGGATCGTTGCGGGTCAGCACGATGCGGTCGTCACGGACCTCGTCGACCGTCCCGATGCGCTGCTCGTCGCTGCCGACGACCTCCATGTGCGGGCGGATCTGGCCGACCAGCTGGCGCTTCGACTGGCGCTGCGTGCGCCAGTTGGCGAAGTGGTTGGCGAACTCGGACTGGTGCTCGCGGCGATACTCCTCATAGTCGCGATCCAGTTCGTCGATCTGGCGCTGCCGCCATTCGTGATAGTGCGGGTCGCCGAAGTGGCCGCCGGCGGCCGAGGCCAGGCTCGAGCCGGCCCCGACCCCGCGCGGTTCGTCGCGCTCGTCCCGGCCCCGGCCGCCGCCGCGACGCGTTTCGGCGTAGGAAGAGCGTTCATCCTCTTCGTACCGCCCGCGGTGCTGATTGTGCCGGCCGTGGACTTGTTGCGGGCCGGAGTTCTGCTGTCGCTCGCGGCCGCCCTGGCCGCCACCGCCGCGACCGTACTGCTCCCGGTCGAGATCCCATTGGCGCGGATAGTCCTGCGCGCCCTCGCCGTGCTCGGACCCGGGCGAGCCGCCGCCGAACCAACCGCCACGGTCCTGATCACGCTGCCGCTCGCGATCGCCCCCGCCCGACCAGCCGCGGTCGTGGCCGCCTCGTTCGGGCCTGCCGTACCGCTGGTGCTCGCCGGTCCGGCCTTCAGGGCGCCGACCTTCTTCGGAGCGCTGCCCTTCCTCGGACCGGCGGCCGTCGTCATCGCCGGCGAACCAGCTCGAAATCTGCTCGCCGGCGCGTTCGAAGAAGCCGCCTCCATCGCCGCCGCCTTCGCGCCCGCCGCGCCCGCTCTCGCGCCGCCACTCGCCGCGCCCGCCGTCGCGCTCGCGATACCCGCCGCGCGTGTCGTTGTCGTAAGCCATCGAACTCTCCCGAAAACGCGGCGTCGGCCGCTTCGTATCACGGGAGGTTAAACGAAACCGGCAGGCCGGCCGTTCCGCCGCGCCAGACGAACGGACGCACTTGCGGAGCCGGGAGGAGCTTGCGGCGCCGGGCGGAGCAAGGGTCGGGGAGGCGTTGCCAGCGTCGGGCAGCGCCGCTATTGGGGCGCCTGCCGACAGGTGTGGGGCTGTAGCTCAGATGGGAGAGCGCTGCAATCGCACTGCAGAGGTCAGGGGTTCGATTCCCCTCAGCTCCACCATTCCCTGTCCCGTGCATTTTAGCGCTTGTAACGCTTGGCGCGGGTCTGAAAAAGCGCTGCGGGGCGCTCGCATCGACAGGTCTCCTCGTGTTAGAGGCGCAGCGCATCGCCCGCCCAAGGACCCGGGATGGATTTCGGTCTCACCGCACTGACCCTCGCGCGAATGCAGTTCGCGTTCACGATCAGCTTCCACTTCATCTTCCCGGCCTTCTCGATCGGGCTCGCCAGCTACCTCGCGGTGCTCGAAGGGCTGTGGCTGGCGACGGGCAAGCCGCTCTACCTCGACCTGTTCCGCTACTGGGTGAAGATCTTCGCGATCGCGTTCGCCATGGGCGTCGTGTCGGGCATCGTCATGTCCTACCAGTTCGGCACCAACTGGTCGGTCTTCTCGGACCGGGCCGGCGGGGTGGTCGGGCCGCTGATGGCCTACGAGGTCCTGACCGCCTTCTTCCTGGAGGCGGGGTTCCTAGGCGTCATGCTGTTCGGCATGAAAAAGGTTGGCAAGGGGCTTCACTTCGGCGCCACGCTGATGGTCGCGCTCGGCACCTTCATCAGCGCCTTCTGGATCATCAGCGTCAACAGCTGGATGCAGACGCCGGTCGGCTACCTGATCAGCCCCGACGGGCGCTTCCTGCCGGGGCCGAGCTGGCTGGCGATCATCTTCAATCCGAGCTTCCCGTACCGGCTGGTCCACACAGTCATCGCCGCCTACCTCACGACCTCGCTCGTCGTCGGGGCGGTGGGCGCGTGGCACCTCCTCGACGACCCGGCCAATGCCCACGCCCGCAAGATGTTCTCGATGGCGATGTGGATGGCCGCGCTGGTTGCCCCGGTGCAGATCGGGGCCGGCGACACGCAGGGCCTCAACACGCTGCGCTATCAGCCGGCCAAGGTGATGGCGATGGAGGGCCATTACGAAAGCAGCAAGGGCGGCGCCCCGCTCTATCTGTTCGGCATTCCCGACGACAGGCGGCAGCGGCTCGACTTCGCGGTCGGCATCCCCCGCGCGTCCAGCCTGATCCTCGAGCACGACCTCGATGCGCCGCTCGCCGGGCTCGACACGATCGATCCGGGCAAGCGGCCGCCGGTCGCGATCCTGTTCTGGTCGTTCCGGATCATGGTCGGCCTCGGCTTCCTGATGCTCGGGCTCGGCGTGTGGAGTCTCCTCGCGCGCCTGCGCGGCAAGCTCCACGACTGGCGGCTGCTTCACCGCGCCGCCGTGCTGATGGGCCCGTCCGGGTTCATCGCGGTGATCGCCGGCTGGGTCACGACGGAAGTCGGCCGTCAGCCCTACACCGTGTATGGCCTGCTCACGACCGCGCAGAGCATGAGCCCGATCGGGGCGCCCGCGGTCGCCGCCTCGCTGCTCGCCTTCGTGCTGGTCTATTTCGCGGTGTTCGGGGTCGGCACCTGGTATATCCTCAAGCTGATGGCCACGGCGCCGCACGAGCAGGAAGGCGGCCTGTCCTCGCAGCCGGGCGGACCCGTGCGTACCGCCGGGATCACGCCCGGCCCGACCCAGAACCCGACCCCGCGACGCGGCGGCGAGCCGTTGCCGGCGCCGGGAGCCTAGCACCATGCACGTCAACTTCGACCTGACCACGGCCTGGGCGTTCATCATTGCCTTCGCCGTGTTCATGTATGTCGTGATGGACGGGTTCGACCTCGGCATCGGCATCCTCTTCCCGGCGTTCGCCCGCGGTGAGGAGCGCGACCAGGCGATGAACGCCATCGCCCCCCTGTGGGATGGCAACGAGACTTGGCTGGTGCTCGGCGGCGGCGGGCTGCTCGCGGCCTTCCCGCTGGCCTACGCGCTGATCCTGCCCGCGACCTACCCGCTGATCATCGCCATGCTGCTCGGCCTCGTGTTCCGCGGCGTGGCGTTCGAGTTCCGCTGGCGCGACCCGCGGCATCAGCGCTTCTGGGACCTGGCCTTCACCGGCGGATCGTTCGTCGCCGCGATGGCCCAGGGCATGATCCTGGGCGCCCTGCTGCAGGGCATTCGCGTCGCCGGGCGGAGCTATGCCGGCGGCTGGCTCGACTGGTTGAGCCCCTTCTCGCTGCTGACCGGGGTCGGCACGGTCGTCGGCTATGCCTTGCTCGGCGCGACATGGCTGGCGATCAAGGTCGAGGGCGGGGCAGAGGACCACGCCTTCCGCCTCGCCAAGCGCGCGGCCTGTGGCATGCTCGTCATGATGATCGCGGTGAGCCTCGCGACGCCGCTGCTCGCCGGACAATATTGGCGACGCTGGTTCACCATGCCGACGATCCTGTTCGCTGGCCTGGTGCCGCTGCTCTGCGCCGTGCTGTTCCTGCTGCTGTTCCGCGCGCTCACGGCGCGGCGGGCCTATCCGCCGTTCCTGCTCTCGCTCGGGCTGTTCGCGCTCGGCATGGGCGGGCTGGGCATCAGCATCTGGCCGGACATCGTGCCCGGCAGCGTCAGTATCTGGCAGGCCGCGGCGCCGGAGCGCAGCCAGGTCTTCTTGCTGGTCGGCACGGCGATCATCATGCCGCTGATCCTCGCCTACACCGGTTGGGCCTATTGGGTGTTCCGCGGCAAGGTCGGCACCGAGGGCTATCATTGATCGACCCCGACGGGATCGAGCCGGGACCGCTGTGGAAGCGCCTCGGCTGGCTCGTGCTGATCTGGGCGGCGAGCGTGCTTGCGCTCGGCCTCGTCGCCGGCGTCATCAGGCTGTGGCTCTAGCAGGCGTCCTCAAAAACCACGCGCATCGGCAATTTTCTTTCAATCCGGCGCGCTCGAACAGTGGCTTGTCTGCTCTCTTGGGCCGCCCTCTTGCCAAACAGCGCGGCCGCAGCATGTGGTGGCGGCGCGACGCGCTACCCGCCGAATCGACGGCGGCAAGAGACTGGGAACGACGATGATGCGGAATGGGCCGGGAGCATTGATTGCCGGCGCCCTGATGACGGGCGCGCTGCTGCTGGGGGCGTGTCAGAAGGGGCAGGGCGGCAGCGCGGGCCAGCACAAGCTGCTCAACGTCAGCTATGATCCGACACGCGAACTCTATCGCGACCTCAACCCCCGCTTCGCCGCGGCGTGGAAGAAGGATCATGGCGAAGACCTCGGTTTCGAGATGAGCCATGGCGGATCGGGCAAGCAGTCGCGTGCCGTGATCGACGGCCTCGGCGCCGACGTCGTCACGCTGGCGCTCGCCGGCGACATCGACGCCATCGCGCAAAAGAGCGGCAAGCTGCCCGCCGACTGGCAGGCGCGGCTGCCCGACAATAGCGCACCCTATACGTCGACGATCGTGTTCCTGGTGCGGAAGGGCAATCCGAAGCAGATCCGCGACTGGGCCGACCTGGTGAAGCCGGGCGTGGCGGTGATCACGCCCAATCCCAAATCCTCGGGTGGCGCCCGCTGGAACGTGCTCGCCGCGGCCGCCTGGGCGCGCAAGGCGAAGGGTTCCGAGGCCGCGGCCGACGCCTACTTGACCGACCTGTTCGGCCATGTCCCGGTCCTCGACAGCGGGGCGCGCGGGGCGACGACGACGTTCGTCGAGCGTGGCATCGGCGACGTGCTGATCGCGTGGGAGAACGAGGCGCTGCTCGCCCAGAAGAAGATGGGCAGCGGCAATGTCGAAATGGTCGTACCGAGCGTGTCGATCCTCGCCGAGCCGCCGGTCGCGGTGGTCGACGGCAATGCCAAGAAGCACGGCACGCTGGAGGCCGCGACGGCCTACCTGAAGTTCCTCTACACGCCCGAGGCGCAGGAGATCATTGCCCGCAACTACTACCGCCCGCGCGATGCAACGGTGATGGCGCGGCATGTGGCCGACTTCCCCAAGGTGCAGCTGGCGACCATTGCAGACTTCGGCGGCTGGAAGGCGGCGCAGAAGCGCTACTTCGCGGACGGCGGCCTGTTCGACGCCATCATGGCGAAGAAGGCCCACTGAGCACCGCGGCCGCCTTGCCGGCGCTCGTGGAGCCGGTGCCCATGGCGACGCGGTGGAATGGCCGGTCCGCGCCGCCGCGCCGTGGCGTGCGCCGCTCGATCATCCCCGGGTTCGGGCTCAGCCTGGGCGTGACCATCGCCTGGCTATCGCTGATCGTGCTGCTGCCATTGTCGGCGCTGGCGATCCGCGCCGCGGGCATGGGCTGGAGCGCGTTCGTCGACGCCGGGCTCAATGCGCGCGCCTTCGCCGCCTACCGCGTCAGCTTCGGCACGGCCGGTGCGGCGGCGCTGATCAACGCGGTGTTCGGAACCCTCGTAGCCTGGGTGCTGGTGCGCTATCCGTTCCCCGGACGCCGGCTGGTCAGCGCGATCGTCGACCTGCCGTTCGCGTTGCCGACTGCCGTGGCCGGAATCGCGCTGACCTCGCTCTACGCCGAACATGGCTGGATCGGAGCGCTGCTCGCGCCGCTCGGCCTCAAGGTCGCCTTCACCTGGCTGGGCATCACGGTCGCGCTGACCTTTGTCGGGCTGCCGTTCGTCGTCCGCTCGATCGAGCCGGTGCTCGCCGACCTTGGCCACGATGTCGAGGAAGCCGCCACGACGCTGGGCGCGACGCGGTTCCAGACGTTCAACCGCGTGATCTTCCCGGCGATCATGCCCGCGCTGCTGACCGGCTTCGCGATGGCGTTCGCGCGCGGCGTGGGCGAATATGGGTCGGTCATCTTCATCGCCGGCAACATGCCGTACCGCACCGAGATCGCGCCGCTGCTGATCGTCACCCAGCTCGAGCAGTACGACTATGCGGGAGCGACGGCGATCGCCATCGTGCTGCTGGTCGCCTCGTTCAGCATCCTGGTGCTGCTCAATCTGTTCCAGGCGTGGAACGCGCGCCGGGTCGGCGGCGAGTGAGGCGGCCCATCGGGGAGGGGCAGGGCGCGCGCCTGCTGCTCATCACCATCGCGCTGGCGTTCCTCGCGCTGATGCTGCTGCTCCCCCTCGTGACCGTGTTTAGCCAGGCATTGGCGCAGGGCTTGGGCGGGTTCATCGCGGCGATCGGCGAACCGGATGCGCTCGCGGCGGTGCGCCTGACCCTGCTCGTCGCAGCCATCGCCGTTCCCGCGAACATCGTCTTCGGCCTCGCCGCCTCGTGGGCGATCACCAAGTTCGACTTCCGCGGCAAGAGCCTGCTGACCAGCCTCATCGACCTTCCCTTCTCGGTCTCGCCGGTTGTTTCTGGCCTCATCTACGTGCTGCTGTTCGGGGCGCAGGGGTGGATCGGGCCATGGCTCGCCGACCACGATGTCGCGATCATCTTCGCCGTCCCCGGGATCGTGCTGGCGACGATGTTCGTCACCTTCCCGTTCGTCGCGCGCGAACTCATCCCGCTGATGCAGGGTCAGGGCCGCGACGACGAGGAGGCATCGCTGTCGCTCGGCGCCACCGGTTTCCAGACCTTCTTCCGCGTGACCCTGCCCAATATCCGCTGGGGGCTGCTCTACGGCGTGCTGCTATGCAATGCCCGCGCGATGGGGGAGTTCGGTGCGGTTTCGGTGGTGTCCGGCCACATTCGCGGGCAGACCAACACCATGCCGCTGCACGTCGAGATCCTCTACAATGAGTATGACTATGTCGCGGCCTTCGCCGTCGCCGCATTGCTGGCGCTGCTCGCGTTGGTAACCCTCGCCGCCAAGAGCGTGCTCGAATGGCGCTTCGGCCATGGTCCATCGGGCGGCGGCCATTGAGCATCCGCCTGCAGAACATCAGCAAGGCGTTCGGCACCTATGCCGCCCTTCACGATGTCAGCCTGGAAGCGCGCGACGGGGAGTTCCTGGCGCTGCTCGGCCCATCGGGGTCGGGCAAGACCACATTGATGCGGATCATCGCCGGGCTGGAGTTCCCCGATACCGGCCGCGTGTTCTTCGCCGACGAGGACGTCACCGACCTGAAGGCGGCGGCGCGGCGGGTCGGCTTCGTCTTCCAGCATTATGCGCTGTTCCGCCACATGTCGGTCGCCGACAATGTCGCGTTCGGGCTGGCGGTGCGCAAGCGGCGCGACCGGCCGCCGAAGTCGGAGATCAAGCGCCGCGTCGACGAACTGCTCGATCTGGTGCAGCTCGGCGGGCTCGGCGACCGCTATCCGGCGCAACTGTCCGGCGGCCAGCGCCAGCGGATCGCTCTGGCTCGCGCGTTGGCCGTCGAGCCGCGGCTGCTCTTGCTCGACGAGCCGTTCGGCGCGCTCGACGCCAAGGTGCGCAAGGATCTGCGCCGCTGGCTGCGCGAGCTGCACGACAGCATGGGCGTGACCTCTGTGTTCGTCACCCACGATCAGGAGGAGGCGCTCGAACTCGCCGACCGGGTGGTCGTCATGGACTATGGCCGGATCGAGCAGATCGCCGAGCCGCGCACGATCTACGATCGGCCCGCCAATGCGTTCGTCTACGACTTCGTCGGGGACAGCAATCGCGTGCCGGTGACGGTCGAAGGCGGCCGGGCGAGCTTCGCCGGGGCGCCGCTGTCGATCAACCTGCGCGATGCCGCCAATGGTCCGATCGAGGTTCGCTTCCGGCCGCATGAGGTGCGCCTGACCGACGCCGTCGAGGGCTCGCTGGCGGGCCGGGTGACGCTCATCCGCCCGCGTGCCGGCACCTTGCGGGTCGAGGCGGAAGTGGCGGGGATCGACAAGCCGGTCGAACTGGACCTGCCGCTCGATGCCCGCGTGCAGCAGGGCTCGGAGATTCATTTCGTGCCCACCGCGCCTCGCCTGTTCCCCGGCTGACGCCAAGCGCGCGTTGGGGTTGCGCTGCGTTGCAACATCGCTATGAGCGGCGGCGGGCCACGCCGTCCCAACGCGGCGCGTGCTCTCTGTGAGGAGAGTTGCATTGTTGACCAAGCCAGCGGCGCTGCCGGAGCGCCCGTTCTTTTCGTCCGGCCCCTGCGCGAAGCCTCCCGGCTGGAGCGCCGCGTCCCTTGCCACCGACAGCCTCGGCCGATCGCATCGATCGAAGATCGGCAAGGCGCGCCTGCAACATAGCATCGACCTGATGCGTGAGCTGCTGAAGCTGCCTGACACCCACCGCATCGGCATCGTGCCGGGCTCCGATACCGGGGCGTTCGAGATGGCGATGTGGACCATGCTCGGTGCGCGGCCGGTGACGACCCTGGCGTGGGAAAGTTTCGGCGACGGCTGGGTGACCGACGCGGTCAAGCAGCTCAAACTCGACCCGACCGTCATTCGCGCCGACTATGGGCAGATCCCCGATCTCGCGTCCGTCGACTGGTCGAGTGACGTGCTGTTCACCTGGAATGGCACGACGTCAGGGGTACGCGTCCCCGATGGCGATTGGATCGCGGCGGATCGCGAGGGGCTGAGCTTCGCCGACGCAACCAGTGCGGTGTTCGCCTACGATCTGCCGTGGGAGCGCATCGATGTCGCGACCTTCTCGTGGCAGAAAGTGCTCGGCGGGGAGGGCGCGCACGGCGTGCTGATCCTCGGCCCGCGCGCCGTCGAGCGGCTGGAGACCTATGTCCCGGACCGGCCGCTGCCCAAGGTTTTCCGTCTGACGGCCAAGGGCAAGCTGGCCGAAGGCGTGTTCAAGGGCGAGACGATCAACACGCCATCGATGCTCGCCGTCGAGGATGCGATCTTCGCGCTGGAATGGGCCAAGTCGGTCGGCGGTGCCGAGGGACTGGTCGCGCGCAGCAACGCCAATGCCGCGGCGCTGAACGCGATCGTCGAGGCGCGGCCGTGGCTCCGGCACCTCGCGGCCGATCCGGCGATCCGCTCGACCACCAGCGTCTGCCTGACCGTGGAGGGCGCCGACGAGGCGTTCATCAAGAAGTTCGCCGGCCTGCTAGAGGCCGAGGGCGCGGCGTACGATATCGCCGGCTACCGCGATGCGCCGCCGGGCCTGCGC
Source organism: uncultured Sphingomonadaceae bacterium (assembly GCA_964235835.1). Lineage (GTDB taxonomy): Bacteria > Pseudomonadota > Alphaproteobacteria > Sphingomonadales > Sphingomonadaceae > Sphingomicrobium. The sequence goes on from CAXSDY010000023.1 coordinate 18,122, forward strand.
ATCTGGTGCGGCGCGACGGTCGACACCGCGGACATCGAGGCGCTCGGGCCATGGCTCGACTGGGCCTGGGCTTCGCTTTCACCCTAACCGGAAATCCCTCTCCCGCGCGGGAGAGGGAGGGAGCCGCCTCAGGCGGCGGAAGGGTGCGGGCCCCCTCACCGCGACGAACCATCCCCTCACCCTGCCACTCGGCCGTGCCGAGCGGGCCCTTCCCTCTCCCGCAAGGGGAGAGAGGCTAAAGGATAGTCCCATGACCCAACCCAAAGTGCTTATTTCCGACAAGATGGACCCGCAGGCCGTCACGATCTTTCGCGAGCGCGGCATCCATGTCGACGAGATCACCGGCAAGACCCCCGACGAACTCGCGGCGATGATCGGTGACTATGACGGGCTTGCGATCCGCTCGTCGACCAAGGTGACGAGCAAGATCCTCGACGCCGCGACCAACCTCAAGGTCGTCGGCCGGGCCGGCATCGGCGTCGACAACGTCGACATCCCGGCCGCCACGGCGCGCGGCGTGGTCGTGATGAACACGCCCTTCGGCAATTCGATCACCACGGCCGAGCACGCCATCGCGCTGATCTTCGCGCTTGCCCGCCAGCTGCCCGAGGCGGACGCCTCGACTCAGGCCGGCAAGTGGGAGAAGAACCGCTTCATGGGCGTCGAGGTCACCGGCAAGACGCTCGGCCTGATCGGCGCCGGCAACATCGGCTCGATCGTGGCATCGCGCGCGCTGGGCTTGCGCATGAAGGTCGTCGCCTACGATCCGTTCCTGACACCCGAGCGCGCGGTCGAGATGGGGGTCGAGAAGGTCGAGCTGGACCAGCTGCTTGGTCGCGCCGACTTCATCACCCTGCACACGCCGCTGACCGATCAGACGCGCAACATCCTGTCGCGCGAGAATATCGCCAAGACCCGGAAGGGCGTGCGCATCGTTAATTGCGCCAGGGGCGGCCTGATCGACGAGGCCGCGCTCAAGGACGCGCTCGACAGCGGTCAGGTCGGCGGCGCGGCGCTCGACGTGTTCCAGACCGAGCCCGCGACGGACTCGCCGCTGTTCGGCACGCCGAACTTCGTCTCGACCCCGCACCTCGGGGCCTCCACCAGCGAGGCGCAGGTCAACGTGGCGATCCAGGTCGCCGAGCAGATGAGCGACTTCCTGCTGCTCGGGGGGGTGACCAACGCGATCAACATGCCGAGCCTGTCGGCGGAGGAGGCGCCGCGCCTGAAGCCGTACATGGCGCTGGCCGAAAAGCTCGGCAGCCTCGTCGGCCAGCTCGCCCACGGATCGCTCGCCGGGCTGTCGATCGAGACCGAGGGTGCGGCGGCCGAGCTCAACATGAAGCCGATCACCGGCGCCGTGCTGGCCGGCTTCATGCGCGTCCATTCGGACAGCGTGAACATGGTCAACGCGCCGCTGCTGGCGAAGGAACGCGGGCTGGACGTGCGCGAGGTGCGCCACGATCGCGAGGGGGTCTATCACACCCTGCTGCGAGTCTCGGCGAAGACCCAGGCGGGGGAGCGGACGGTCGCCGGTACGCTGTTCGGCAATGCGGCCCCGCGGCTGGTGGAACTGTTCGGGGTCAAGGTCGAGGCCGATCTGGCCGGCGACATGCTCTACATCGTCAACGAGGATCGCCCCGGCTTCATCGGCCGGCTTGGCACCACGCTCGGCGAGGCGAACATCAATATCGGGACGTTCCACCTCGGTCGGCTGGACAGCGGCGGGGAAGCAGTACTGCTCCTCTCGGTCGACGAGCCGGTCGGCCCCGAGGTGGTTCGCAAGGTCGAGGCACTGCCCGGGGTGAAGCTCGTGCGGCCGTTGAAGTTCTGAGGTGACGCTTCGCATTGGAGGAAGATTGGGACCGCTGCCGCTGCCCTCTCATTGTCCAGTGCGGTGACCTCTCCGGCAATTGGTGCGAAATCAGAAGCGGTCCTCTCGCCCGTGAAAGATCCTGAGCACGCGAAGGTCACTGCCTGCCAACTCGTAGCGCAGGACATAGGGTTCGACGCGGAACTCTCGGACCTCCCGCGGATCGAATTCGCTCAGTCTCGGCCCTCGCCTGGGGAAGTCCAGGAGCAGTTCGGGAGCATGGACCAACCGGTCCAATGCTGAATCCGCCAAGTCGAGGTCGTAGCGCGCAAGAAAGCTGTGCAGCCGGCCAAGGTCGGATTGCGCCAGGACCGACCAGGCCAGCCTCATGCGGACGGCTTGCTACGCGCTTCGCGTTTGGTCCGTTCGGCCCAGGCCCTGAGATCGGCGTGATCGATCATATGGCCTTCGTCGGCTTCCTTCAGCGCGTCTAGCGTCAATGTGTACCGACGCTGTTCTTCATCCAGCCATTGCACCACCGCTTCGCGCACAATCCAACTTTTGCTGCGTTCGATGCGCTCAGCAATCTCATCCATGCGCGCAACGATGTCGTCAGGCAGCTTGGCGGTAACCACACGTCCGATCTCGCTCATATCCCATCCACTGCAAATTGCTGCGCAATAAACTTCAATACTGATCAATATGGACCAATAAGGCCCGCGCCTCAACCGCGCCATGCTGCCGGTCAGGCTCCGTCGGCCGAGAGCAAGCGCTTAGCAAGGTCGGAACAGAACAAGAACCACAAGCTGCGCCAATGCGGATGTAACGCAGCAACGGGGACAAGCTGGACCGGAAACGACCCTGTGCTACGGGGCGCGCAATCGAAAGGATCGGATTTGGGCAACGTCACCGTGATCGGCGCGCAGTGGGGCGACGAGGGGAAGGGGAAGATCGTGGACTGGCTCGCCAGCCGGGCCGACGTGGTCGTGCGCTTCCAGGGCGGGCACAACGCGGGGCACACGCTCGTCGTCGGCGAGCAGACCTACAAGCTGTCGCTGCTGCCCTCGGGGATCGTGCGCGGCACGCCGTCGGTGATCGGCAATGGCGTGGTGCTCGATCCGTGGGCGCTGAAGGCCGAGGTCGAGCGGATCGCGGCGCAGGGGATTGCGATCACGCCGGACGTGCTGACGCTCGCGGAGACGTGCCCGCTGATCCTGCCGATCCACCGCGATCTGGATGCCATGCGCGAGGACGCCAGCGGGGCCGGCAAGATCGGCACGACCCGGCGCGGCATCGGTCCGGCCTATGAGGACAAGGTCGGGCGGCGCGCGATCCGGGTGTGCGACCTGGCGCATCTCGACGACCTCGACCCGCAGCTCGATCGCCTCTGCGCGCACCATGATGCATTGCGCGCCGGGTTCGGCCACCCGCCGGTCGACCGCGAGGGGCTGCGCGCCGAACTGGCGGCGATCGCTGGGTTCGTGCTGCCGTTCGCTCGGCCGGCGTGGATCGCGCTCGACGAGGCGCGGCGCGCGGGCAAGCGCATCCTGTTCGAGGGCGCGCAGGGCGTGCTGCTGGACGTCGACCATGGCACCTATCCGTTCGTCACGTCGTCGAACACGGTCGCGGGAACGACCGGCGCGGGCAGCGGAACGGGGCCCTCGGCGGCCGGCTTCGTGCTCGGCATCGTCAAGGCGTACACGACGCGGGTCGGTGGCGGGCCGTTCCCGACCGAGCTCGAGGACGAGACCGGCCAGCGGCTCGGCGAGCGCGGGCACGAGTTCGG
>CAXSDY010000024.1:0-21719 GCA_964235835.1 uncultured Sphingomonadaceae bacterium
GCGACCCCCACGTCCACCCGCAGACCGAGGACTATTGGGGCCACGTCAACCCGATTGGCATCCGGTCCTGCTACGACGAGGGCAAGCGCTGCGCCGAGACGCTATTCTTCGACTATCACCGCCAGTGCGGGCTGGAGATCAAGGTCGCGCGCATCTTCAACACCTATGGCCCCCGCATGCACCATGCCGACGGCCGGGTGGTGTCGAACTTCATCGTCCAGTCGCTGCAGGGGCAGCCGATCACCATGTACGGGGACGGGCAGCAGACGCGCAGCTTCTGCTTCGTCTCTGACCTGATCGACGGCTTCGTGCGGCTGATGGACAGCCCGGCGGAGGTCACCGGACCGATCAATCTCGGCAACCCGGTCGAGTTCTCGATGCTCCAGCTGGCCGAGCTGGTGCGGCAGAAGACCGGCAGCACGCTGGATTTCCAGTTCAGGCCGTTGCCCCAGGACGATCCGCGCCAGCGCCAGCCCGACATCGGCAAGGCCAGGGCGCTGCTCGGCGGGTGGGGGCCGAAGGTGGCGCTCAGCGAGGGACTGGACCATACCATCGCCTATTTCCGCGAGCGCATGGCCGCCTAGCATCGGTTCAGCGGATCCGAACCCGCTGCGATTCAGCGTAGCTGGACATGCCCTCGGCCTGCTAACGCCTGCCTCCCGTGTCTCCGACCCGCCCCGCCGATCGATACCGCGACAGCCCGCCGCTGCGCCGGCGAGCCACCTCGCTGGGGCTCGCGGTCGGGCTCAACCTGCTGATCCTCATCGCCCTGCTCGGCATTGGCGGCCGGCACGAGCCGGCACCGGAGTTCAAGGGCGGAACCGTCCTCATCGACCTTGGCCGGGAGACGCCGGAGGTCGCCAGGACCAAGGTGGCGCGGGCACAGCCGGCGGCCCGGCCGCGTACGGCCCCTCACCCGCCCGCCGCCGAGCGGCCTCCCGTCGAGCGGCCGCCGATGCCGAGCCGCAACCCGCTCCCGCTGGTGTACCTCAGCAAGGATGAGCTTGCCTCGGCGGACATCGCCAAGCTGGGCACGCAGGGTGCGGCGAGCCGTGGCGAGCAGATGGCCGCGTCGGGCGATTCCGCGGAGGTCGGAACCGCGCCGGACGGCAAGCCGCTCTACGCCGCCGAATGGTACCGCCACCCGACCGACACGGAGCTCGGCGGCTACCTGCCGCGCACCATGCCGCCCGAAGGCTGGGGCCTGGTCGCGTGCAAGACCGCCGCGCGCTATCATGTCGAGGACTGCGTCGAGCTCGGCAATTCGCCACCGGGAAGCCATCTTGCGTCCGCGGTTCGCCAGGCGGCGTGGCAGTTCCTCGTCCGACCCCCGCGGGTCGGCGGCAAGGAGCTGGTCGGCACCTGGGTGCGCATCCGCATCGACTACGGCAGCGTCGGCACGGCTGACAATTAGGGCGGCCCCACGGTTGCCATTACACCACAAGAAAAGGGCCCGCCGAAGCGGGCCCTTTAGTGTGCACGATCTTGGAGGAAGGTGCTGGTGTTGCTTAGTATAACTCACTGAAACCGCTTGGGTTCCGTGAGATCAGGCGGCCTGCGTGCGGACGCTGGTCGAACGGCGGCGGCGCAGGCTGTAACCGGCGGCACCGAAGCCGACGAGCATCATCGCCCAGGTGGCCGGCTCGGGAACGCCGGAGGCCGGCGGGCTGAAGGCCAGCGTCAGGCCGAAGTTCGCATCGACCGCACCCGGGTTGGCGGCCCTGGCGAAGATCGTCAGCGTGTTGGTCGCCCCGGCGATCAGGGTCGCGCCGAGCAGCGAGGCGGTGTCGACGGTCCCGTTGACCGCCGAGAAGGTGCCCGTGTTGCTCGTGCCGTTGTTGAGGATGATGTTGGTAAAGTCGATGTTCGTCGACGGGATGCCGTCGACGCTGTTCACGCTGACGTTGACCGAGCCCGTATTGGCCGGAGTCGTGAACGTGTAGCTGTTGGAAAACGTGCACGGCGACTGCTCGGTGGTGCAGTTCATCGCGCCCGCGAAACTATCGGACGGCGTCGACGGCGTGATCAACGTCGGCCCGACCGGGACCAGCACCGCGTTGGCCGCGGAGCCGAAAGAGCACGCCGCGATCGCGGACAGCGCCAGGGTAAGTTTTCTCATCGGTGATACCTCCAACCCCCGCGGCGCACAAAGCCACTCGCGGTGATTTGGTAAACGTCTCGTTATTCAAACGGCTGCACCGGTTTTAACGTTTATTTACTGCCCGTTAGGGTTTCGGGATGTTGTGGCGCGGCCGCCACACTCGCCGCCGCCTGCTTCGCTGAGGCGGGTAATAGGACGCGGATCGCGCTGGCAGATCAGCCTTCCAGCTGCCGCGTCAGCAGGCGCACGGCGGCGTCGATCTCGGGATCGCTGGCGCGCAGCTTCTCGATCTGCTTGACGGCGTGGATCACCGTCGTGTGGTCGCGCCCGCCGAAGCGGCGGCCGATGTCGGGCAGAGACTTGGGTGTCAGCTGCTTCGACAGGTACATCGCGACCTGGCGCGGGCGGGCGACGTCGCGGGCGCGGCGGGCGCTGGTCATCTCGGCCTTGCGGATGCGGTAATGCTCGGCGACCTGGGTCTGGATCTCGTCGATCGAGATGCGCCGCTGGTTGGCGCGCAGCACGTTGGCCAGCACCTCCTCGACGAACGCGACGTCAATCGCCCGACCGGTCATCACGGCATAGGCGGCGATGCGGTTCAGGGCGCCTTCCAGTTCGCGGATGCTCGCCGTAAGGCGGCGGGCGAGAAACTCGATCACCGCGCGCGGCATCGCGACGCCCGGCAGGCTGCCGAGCTTCGCGTCGATGATGTTGAGCCGCAGTTCGTAGTCTGCGGGGTTGATGTCGGCCACCAGCCCCCACGACAGCCGCGAGAGGATGCGCGGGGCGATGCCGTCGAGGTCCTGCGGCGCACGATCGGAGGTGATCACCAGCCGCCGCCCCGCGCCGATGATCTCGTTCATGGTGTGGAAGAATTCCTCCTGCGTGGAATCCTTGCCGGCGATGAACTGGACGTCGTCGATCAGCAGCAGGTCGGCCGAACGCAGCCGGCCCTTGAAGCTGATCGTGTCGTTCTCGCGGATCGCGCGGACGAACTCGACCATGAACTTTTCCGCCGACATCGACACCACCCGGGCACCCGGGCGCTCGGCAAGGAACGCCTGGCCGACGGCGTGCAGCAGGTGCGTCTTGCCCCGCCCAGTGCCGCCGTGGATGAACAACGGGTTGAACGCGACGGTCTCGGCCGTGGCCAGCGTGCGGGCGGCAGTGGCGGCGACCTCGTTGGCCTTGCCGATGACGAAGGTCTGGAACCGATATCGGGCGTCGAAGTTCGGCGCGCTGGGATCGCGGGTCAGGGCCGGTTCGGGCGCGGCGGGGATCTCCTCCAGCACGAGCAGCGGCGCGGGCCGCGGTGCGTCGGCAGCCGCGACGATGCGCACCTCGCGCACCAACGGCAGGGTCGCGCGCCAGGCGAGGTTAAGCCGGTCGCCGAAGTGGGAGCGGACCCAGTCGGCCATGAACTTGCTTGGCATCATGATCGACAGTTCGCCGCTGTCCGCGTCGAACGGCCCAATCTCGGCCGGCTTCAGCCAGCCGTCGAACGTGCGGGCGCCAAGATCGCGGCGCAGCCCCTGACGGATCGAGGACCATGCCGCATCGAGCGGAGCGGCGAGACCGTCGGCGTTCTCGCTGCTGCTCGAATGCTCGTGGAGTGCTCGCGCGTTGGTCTCCTCTCCACCCTGCACCGACCGCGCCTCCGTTCCTGTTTCCGGGCACAGGAAGACCGTTACGCCCGACGCGAGTCGCGCGTTCATCGATCTTTCTCTGCGTTGCCCCCTGAGCGAGATTCGCGCCCGGTCGAGCGGTTCTGCGAGCCTTGGAGGGACCTTTCAAGCGCGATATTTCTTCGAATTGAAATATTGCCGCTTGACACGGAAAAGCGACGGAAAGCCGTAAGAACGTGACAAAACCGGGATTTACTGAAGCGCGCTGTCGCGGACATCCCAACGAATCGCCGGGATTGCTCGTTTATTGCCGGGCTGCAACGGAAGCGGGCCGTTGGATCGCTCCAACAGCCCGTTTCAACCTGCAACTCTGTCCAGCAAGGGGATTAGCCGAGCGCGGCGACCCGCTTCGTCAGGCGCGAGAATTTGCGGCTCGCGGTGTTCTTGTGCAGCACCCCCCGCGCCACGCCACGGGCCAGTTCGGGCTGGGCCTTCTTGAGCGCTGCCGCGGCCACGGCCGCATCGCCGCTGGCCAATGCACTCTCGACGGCCTTGACGAAGGTCCGGATACGGCTGACCCGCGCGCCGTTGATCACGGCCCGGGCGGCGTTGCGGCGGATGCGCTTCTTGGCTTGCGGCGTGTTCGCCATCGGTCGGACTGTCCTTGGTCAAAGATGAGGGTGGCGCAAAGCCGAAGGGCTGCACCAGCGGCGCTTCCCCTACGGGCGGCGCGCCGTTTCGTCAACCGCTGCGATCAGCGCTGGCAGCGCGGACAATGGAAGGTCGAGCGGCCGCCCTGCACCATCCGCCGCACCGTTCCGCCGCAGCGGCAGGCGGCGCCTTCGCGGCCGTAGACGTCGAAGGATTTCGAGAAATAGCCCAGCTCGCCGTTGGGCGCGGCGAAGTCGCGCAAGCTCGACCCGCCCGCCTCGATCGCATCCTCCAGCACCGCCGGGATCGCCGCCGCCAGCGCGTTCAGTTTCGGCAGCGAGACCCGCCCGGCCGCCTTCCGCGGGTCGATCCCGGCCCGGAACAGCGCCTCGCAGACGTAGATATTGCCGAGCCCGGCGACGATCCGCTGGTCGAGCAGCAGCAGCTTGATGGCGGCCGTTCGCCCGGCAAACCGCGCCTTGAGCCAGGCGCCGGTCACCTCGCCGCCAAGCGGTTCCGGGCCGAGCGCCGCGAATGGCGGCCAATCGGCGAGCGCGTCCGTCCGCACCAGGTCGAGCGACCCGAACCGGCGCGGATCGTTGAGCGCCAGCGCATGGCCGTCGTCGGTCTCGATCAGCAGATGGTCGTGCGTGCCGATCTCCGCCGGATCGATCCGCCACCGCCCGGACATACCGAGGTGGAAGACCAGCGTATCGCCGCGGTCGGTATCGATCAGCCCATATTTGGCGCGGCGATGAAGCCGGGTGACGAGCGCTCCCGTCAGCCGCTGGCCCAGATCCTGGGGAATAGCCCGTCGCAGGTCGGCCCGGCGCGGCGTGACGCGGGCCAGGCGCCGTCCGTCGAGCACCTTGCGCAGCCCGCGGACGGTGGTCTCGACTTCGGGCAGCTCAGGCATGCCCCGCTATGGCAAGGGCGGTGAGAGCCCGCTAGAGCCCTGGCCGATGGATGAGCAGGTGAATTTCGGCGAAGCGCTGGTCACGCCGGACGAGAAGACGCGGCGGGTTGGCGCGGTGTTCACGTCGGTGGCGCGCAACTACGACGTGATGAACGATCTGATGTCGGGCGGCATGCACCGGTTGTGGAAGGACCGGTTCGTCGCGCGGGTGAAGCCGCGTCCGGGCGAGGCGATCCTCGACATGGCGGGCGGCACCGGCGACGTCGCGTTCCGCATGGCGCGGCGCGGCGCGCTCGTCACTGTCGCCGACATCAACGCCGACATGCTTGCCGTGGGCATGGAGCGCGCGGCCAAGCGCCGCATCGACGGGCTGCTGTGGCAGCGCGAGGACGCGTCCGCGCTGACCTTCGCCGACGCGAGCTTCGACGCCTATACGATCGCGTTCGGCATCCGCAACGTGACCGACATCCCGGCTGCCTTGCGGGAAGCGTACCGCGTGCTGCGCCGCGGCGGGCGCTTCCTGTGCCTGGAATTCTCGACCACCGAATGGCCCGGCTTCGGCGAACTCTACGACCGTTATTCCGACAAGCTGATCCCGCGCATCGGCAAGGTCGTCGCGAACGACGCCGCCAGCTACCGCTACCTCGTCGAGTCCATCCGGCGCTTCCCGAAGATGCCCGAGTTCGAGCGGATGATCGGCGACGCCGGCTTCGCGAGCACCCGCGTCGAACCGATCCTCGGCGGCCTCGTCGCGATCCACTCGGGATGGAAGATATGATCTCCCTCCCCACGCTTTCGTGGGGAGGTGGCCGCGCAGCGGACGAGGGGGTTCTCCAGGCCGTCTCGAAGAACCCCTTCGCCCTCCGCCGATCGGGTCCGGGGTTGCCACCTTCCCGAGAACGCTCGGGGAGGAGAACAGCGTGACCAGCAGCGTCACGCACCTGTGGCGGCTGTCCAGATGGGGGCGGACGCTGGCGCGCCATGGGGCCCTGCAGGGGATCGAGCGCGATCCGCTCACCCCCCCGGCCGTGCGCACCCTGTGCCGCATCCTGTCGATCGGCACCCGGCAGAAGGCCGCGCCGGACTATGCCGCGGCGCTGCAGTCGATCGGCCCCGCCGCGATCAAGCTCGGCCAAGCGCTGGCGACCCGCCCCGACCTGGTCGGCGACGCCGCGGCCGACAATCTGATGCGCCTGCAGGATTCGCTTCCCCCTGCCCCGTTCGCCGCGATCCGCGGCGCGATCGAGCGCGGGCTCGAGGCCCCGATCGACACGCTGTTCCAGTCGATCGACCCGGTGTCGGTCGGCGCCGCGTCGATCGCCCAGGTCCACAAGGCGGTGACGACCGAAGGCCGCACCGTCGCGGTCAAGGTCCTGCGGCCGGGCATCGAAGAGGAGTTCGCCCGCGCGCTGGAAACCTACGAGTGGGCCGCCGCACGGGTCGAGCTGCTCGGCGGCGAGGCCGCCCGGCTCCGGCCGCGCATGGTCATCGCCCAGTTCCGCCAGTGGACCCGGCGCGAGCTCGACCTGCAGCGCGAGGCCGCGTCGGCGAGCGAGCTCAAGGAGAAAATGGTCGCCGAGCCCGACTTCTACGTGCCCGAGATCGACTGGGGCCGCACCTCGCGCCGGGTGCTCACGCTGGAGTGGATCGACGGCATCAAGCTGACCCGGCGCCAGCAGCTGATCGACGCCGGCCACGACCCCAAGGCGCTCGCCGCCATCCTGATCCGCGCCTTCCTGCGGCAGGCGGTGGTCGACGGCTTCTTCCACGCCGACCTTCACCAGGGCAATCTGTTCGCACTCCCCGACGGGCGCCTCGCCGCGATCGACTTCGGCATCATGGGCCGGATCGACCGGCGCGCACGGATGTGGCTGGCCGAGATCCTCTATGGCCTGATCACCGGCGACTACATGCGCGTCGCCGAAATCCACTTCGAGGCGCAGTACGTCCCCGGCCACCACAATGTCGCCGAGTTCGCCACCGCACTGCGCGCCGTCGGGGAGCCGATCCGCGGCCTACCGGTCAAGCAGATCAGCGTCGGCCGCATGCTCGAGGGGCTGTTCGGCATCACCCGGGACTTCGACATGCCGACCCAGCCGCACCTGCTGCTGCTGCAGAAGACGATGGTGATGGAGGAAGGCGTCGCGACCGCGCTCGATCCCGACATCAACATGTGGGAGGCGGCCGAGCCGTTCCTGCGCGACTGGATGCGCGGGGAGCTCGGGCCGGAAGCCTATGTCGCGGACCGCATCATCGAACTGTCGCGCACCGCCCGGCTCATCCCCGAACTGATCCGCAGGCTCGATGCCGCCTACCCCGCGCCAGGCGCTGCGCCTCCGTCCCCGCCGCTGGCCGGGATCGCGATCGTGGACCGCCGGCCGTGGCTCCTGATCGCCACGCTGATGCTCCTCGCGGCGCTCGCCGGCGCCTGGGCGATGGCCGTCCTGAGGTGATGATACACGCAGGACTGGCCAGGGCTCCTTAGGACAGAATCGCGCGGGGCGCACGCGACAGCGCTTGATCGCCGGGCGCGCTCATCCGGTCCTCGCCGCTCGTGTCGTTGAAGATCGTAAGCCAAATATGTCGTGAACTGGCGCGCCCGGCTTGACCCTGAGCCGTCGCCGCGCGAACGCCGGTCGCGGTGTGGACGTGGCGGAATGGTAGACGCTGGAGACTTAAAATCTTCTGCCCTTGTGGCGTGCGGGTTCGAGTCCCGCCGTCCGCACCACCAGCGGGACGTCGGTGCCGCCCGGCCGCGCGGATCGTCGCTTGGGCCGCAGTACGACGAACGGGATCAGGCAGCTCGCCTTCCCCGATGCCTTGCGGACGCGCAGGGTGTTAGACGGCGTCAACGGTTCGCACCTCGCTTCTCGATCCGGCAAGCCATGATCCGTTGGGCAGGCGATGAACTTCCCCGTGCGTCCGGCCTGTGCCGACGCGAACCACTTCGCCTACGTCTGCGACAATCGCGGATCGGCGCCAGGTCGGCGGCAGCGAGTATCTCGTGCCCCGCGAGCACGTCGGCGGATTGTCGGCGGGCTGGAATCATCAGGATGTATCTCGCCCGGCTGGAGGAGGCCGCGTGCGAGCCTTACCTGCGCATCGCCGCGCCCGAGCATGTCGAACAGCCCAGCGCCGCTACGCTGTCCGCGACCGCGGAGTCGTTCCGCGCACGATTACTATCGCCGTGGCAACTGGCCCGCTCTGAGGGACTCGAACCCCCAACCTCCGGGTTCGAAGCCCGGCGCTCTATCCGGTTGAGCTAAGAGCGGCGACCGTCGAGGCAGCGATGCTCCACCCGACTGGCGGGCGCAAGCCGGTCAGCCCAGCACCACCAGCAGTTCCTTCGCCTCGACCGCCTGCCCCGGAACGACCAGCAACTCGGCGACCGTTCCGCCGACGGGCGCCTTGACCGCGGTCTCCATCTTCATCGCCTCCAGGGTCATCAGCAGGTCGCCCTCGTTCACCGCCTGGCCCTGGCTGACCGCCACGCGCCCGACGGCGCCGGGCAGCGGCGCGGCGACCTGGCGCGCGTCGCCGGCGTCGGCGGTACGGCGTGCCTTCTTCGGGTTGACCGACTTGCGGTGCTCGATCGAGATGGCGCGCGGCTGGCCGTTGAGTTCGAAGAACACCCGCACGCTGCCCTCCTCGTCGACCTCGCCGCAGGCGGCGAGCCGCACGACCAGCGTCTTGCCCCGCTCGATGTCGATCCCAATCTCGCGGCCTGCCGTCATGCCGTAGAAATAAACGTCGGTCGGCAGCGTCGCGACCGGACCGTATTTCTCGCGTGCCGCGCAGAAGCCTTCGAACACCTTGGGGTACATGAGGAAGCTCGCCAGTTCCTCGTCCGACAGCGCGTGACCGCAGCGCTGTTCGCCGGCGGCCCGCTCGGCGTCCAGATCGGCGGGCGCGAGCAGGGCGCCAGGCCGCTCGATGGTCGGCTCCTCGCCCTTGAGCACCTTGCGCACGATCCCCGCTGGCCAGCCGCCCGGTGGTTGCCCGAGGTCGCCGCGCATCATCTCGACGACCGAAGCCGGGAACGCGATCTCGCGCGCCGGATCGGCGACGTCGGCGGCGGTCAGGTCCTGCGACACCATCATCAGCGCCATGTCGCCAACGACCTTCGACGAGGGCGTGACCTTGACGATGTCGCCGAACAGCAAATTGGCGTCGGCATAGGCGTCCGCGACCTCGTGCCAGCGGCTGTCGAGGCCGAGGCTGCGGGCCTGTTCGCGCAAGTTGGTGAACTGACCGCCCGGCATTTCGTGCCGGTAGACTTCGGAGGCGCCGGACTTGAGGTCGCTCTCGAACGCCGCATACTGCGCCCTCACCGCTTCCCAGTAGAGGCTGAGGTTGCGGATCGCCCCGCCGTCGAGGCCGGAGTCGCGATCGCCCCCGCGCAGCGCCTCGACGATTGAGCCGAGGCACGGCTGCGACGTCGTGCCGGACATCGAGTCGATCGCGGCGTCGACCGCGTCGACCCCGGCGTCGATCGCGGCGAGGACCGAGGCGGCGGCGATCCCGGACGTGTCGTGGGTGTGGAAGTGGATCGGCAGGTCGGTCGCGTCCCGCAGCGCGGTCACGAGCACGCGCGCGGCTGCGGGCTTCAGCAGCCCCGCCATGTCCTTGATCGCCAGCACATGGCACCCCGCCGCCTCCAGCTCGCGGGCCAGGCCGACGTAATAGGCGAGGCTGTACTTCGCGCGGTTCGGGTCGAGAATGTCGCCCGTGTAGCACAGCGCCCCCTCGGCGATCTTGCCGCTCTCGACCACCGCGTCGATCGCGACGCGCATGTTCTCGACCCAGTTGAGGCAGTCGAAGATGCGGAACAGGTCGACGCCCTTGGCCGCCTGGGCGATGAACTGGCGCACGACGTTGTCGGGGTAGTTGGTGTAGCCGACGCCGTTCGCTCCGCGCAGCAGCATCTGGGTCATGATGTTGGGCGCCCGCTCGCGGATCGCGGCCAGCCGCTCCCACGGGTCTTCGGTGAGGAAGCGCATCGCGACATCGAAGGTCGCCCCGCCCCAGCACTCCACGCTGAACAGCTGCGGGAGGGTGTGCGCGCAATTCTCCGCGGCGGGCAGGAGGTCGGCAGTTCGCATCCGAGTCGCGAGCAGCGACTGGTGGGCATCGCGCATGGTCGTGTCGGTAATCAGCACCGCCTGCTGCGCGCGCATCCAGCGGGCCACCCCTCCCGGACCCTCGCGCTCCAGCAACTGACGCGTGCCAGGCACGATCGTGCCGCCGCGCCGCTCGACCGCAGGAGCGCGCGCCGCCGCTGCCGGGCGTGGCCGGCCGGCGACGTCGGGGTGCCCGTTGACGGTGACGTCGGCGATGTAGCGCAGCAGCTTCGTCGCCCGGTCCTGGCGCGGCACCGAGGCGAGCAGCTCCGGCGTGTCGTCGATGAAGCGGGTCGTGTAGCGGTTGGCGCGGAAATCGGGATGGGTGAGGATCGTCTCGAGGAAAGTCAGGTTCGTCGTGACCCCGCGGATGCGATACTCCTTGAGCGCACGCACCATGCGCATGCGGGTCTCCTCGACATCGCGCGCCCAGGCGGTGACCTTTTCGAGCAGCGGATCGTAGTGGCGCGTGACGATCGCGCCGGAATAGGCGGTGCCGCCGTCGACGCGCAGCCCGAAGCCCGACGCCCCGCGATAGGCGGTGATCCGGCCGTAGTCGGGCACGAAATTGTTGGCCGGGTCCTCGGTGGTCACCCGGCACTGCATCGCATGACCGTCGAGCCGGATGGCGGTCTGCTCGGGCACGCCGGTCTCTTCCAGCGAGCCGAGCCGCCCGCCCTGCGCGATCCGGATCTGCGCCTTCACCAGGTCGATCCCGGTGACCATTTCGGTGACCGTGTGCTCGACTTGGATGCGCGGGTTGACCTCGATGAAGTAGAAGTGCCCGCTGCTCTCGTCGATCAGGAACTCGACCGTGCCCGCGCCGACATAGCCGACCGACCGGCCGATCTTCATCGCCGCCGCGCATAATTCTTCCCGCGTGCTCGCGTCCAGATATGGGGCCGGCGCGCGCTCGATGACCTTCTGGTTACGGCGCTGGATCGAGCAGTCGCGCTCGAACAGGTGAACGAGGTTGCCATGGGTATCGCCAAGCAGCTGCACCTCGACGTGCCGCGCGCGGGTCACGAGCCGCTCGAGATAGACCTCGTCGCGGCCGAACGCGCTCTTCGCCTCGCTCCGACCGCTACGCACGGCCTCGATCAGCCCGGCCTCGTCGTGGATCGGCCGCATCCCCCTCCCGCCGCCGCCCCAGCTCGCCTTGAGCATCAGCGGGTAGCCCAGCCCGCTGGCGATGCGCATCACCTCGGCATCATCGGTCGGCAGGGGATCGCTCGCCGGCACGACCGGCACGCCGACCTCGATCGCGAGGCGCCGCGCCGAGACCTTGTCGCCGAGCGCGCGCATCGTGTCGGGCGACGGCCCGATGAACGTGATCCCGGCGGCCGCGCAGGCTTCGGCGAAGGCCGGGTTCTCGGACAGGAAACCATAGCCGGGGTGGATCGCGTCGACCTCGGCCCGGCGCGCGATGTCGATGATCCGCTCGATATCCAGGTAGGCGGCAATCGGACCGGTGCCGCCGCGCAGGTGATAGGCTTCGTCCGCCTTGAAGCGGTGCAGCGAGAGCTTGTCCTCCTCGGCATAGATCGCGACCGTGCCGATCCCGAGCTCGGCGGCGGCCCGGAAGACGCGGATCGCGATCTCGGCGCGGTTGGCGACGAGCAGGCGCTTGATGCGGCCTCGTTCAAGGGTCATCGCTGCGCTCGCCGAACTGACGCATGCTCGACTTCATCGTGTAACACCGGGCGGACACTCCTTGCGTTCGGCGGCGCCACCGCAGCCGCACCGCCGCCTGTTTGCTGATTGATGGTCTCGTTGGAAGTGTGAGCTGTCTCTTGTTGACACAAAATCCATGTCACGATGTGACTTTTGGACAAGAATTAGCTTTCCCTGCTGCAAGTGCGAACATACCCAGTGGGCAACATTGTCTTTCAGGAAGCCGCCATGACCTACTCCAACGACATCGCCCAGACCGATCAGCTGATCAACAGCTACAAGGGAACGTGGGACGGGATCAGCGCCGAGTCGGTCGCCCGTATGCGCGCCCAGAACCGTTTCCGCACCGGGCTGGACATCGCCCGCTACACCGCCGCCATCATGCGCGCCGACATGGCCGCTTATGACGCCGACTCGGCCAACTACACGCAGTCGCTCGGCTGCTGGCACGGCTTCATCGCGCAGCAGAAGATGATCTCGATCAAGAAGCATTTCGGGACGACCAAGCGCCGCTATCTCTATCTCTCGGGCTGGATGATCGCCGCGCTGCGGAGCGACTTCGGCCCCCTGCCTGACCAGTCGATGCATGAGAAGACCAGCGTCCCCGCGCTGATCGAGGAGATCTACACTTTCCTCAAGCAGGCCGACGCGCGCGAACTCGGCATGCTGTTCCGCGACCTCGATGCCGCGCGCGGCGCGGGCGACGAGATGAAGGCCAGGCAGATCCAGACCGCCATCGACAAGTTCGAGACCCACGTCGTGCCGATCATCGCCGACATCGACGCGGGCTTCGGCAATGCCGAGGCGACCTATCTGCTCGCCAAGAAGATGATCGAGGCCGGCGCCTGCGCGCTGCAGATCGAGAACCAGGTCAGCGACGAAAAGCAGTGCGGCCACCAGGACGGCAAGGTCACCGTGCCGCACGAGGACTTCCTCGCCAAGGTCCGCGCCTGCCGCTACGCCTTCCTCGAGCTGGGCATCGAGGACGGCATCATCGTCACGCGCACCGATTCGCTCGGCGCGGGCCTGACCAAGCAGATCGCCTTCTCCAAGGAGCCGGGCGACATCGGCGACCAGTACAACAGCTTCCTCGATTGCGAGGAGATCGATCCCGCGACGGCGCGCAACGGCGACGTCGTGATCAACCGCGACGGCAAGCTGATGCGGCCCAAGCGGCTCGCGTCCAACCTGTTCCAGTTTCGGGAGGGGTCCGGCGCCGACCGCTGCGTGCTCGACTGCATCACCTCGCTGCAGAACGGTGCCGACCTGTTGTGGATCGAAACCGAGAAGCCGCACGTCGAGCAGATCGCGAGCATGGTCGACCGCATCCGCGAGGTCGTGCCCAATGCCAAGCTGGTCTACAACAATTCACCGTCGTTCAACTGGACGCTCAACTTCCGCCAGCAGGTCTATGACGCCTGGGCCGAAGCGGGCCGCGACGTGTCCGCCTACGACCGCGCCAAGCTGATGGGCGTGCAGTACGACGACACCGAGCTGGGCCGCGAGGCCGACGAGAAGATCCGAAGCTTCCAGCGCGATGGTGCGGCGCGGGCCGGCATCTTCCATCACCTGATCACGCTGCCCACCTATCACACCGCCGCGCTGTCGACCGACAACCTCGCCCGCGAGTATTTCGGCGAAGCGGCAATGCTCGGCTATGTGAAGGGCGTCCAGCGCGAGGAAATCCGCCAGGGCATCGCCTCGGTCAAGCACCAGAACATGTCGGGCAGCGACATCGGCGACGACCACAAGGAGTATTTCGCGGGGGAAGCAGCGCTCAAGGCGGGCGGCGCGCACAACACGATGAACCAGTTCGTCGCCTGAACGAGACTAACCCTCCCCCACCAAGGGGAGGGCTCACTCGCCCGACAGGTTCAGCCGGTAGCCGATGCCGGGTTCGTTGACGAGCAGGCGCGGCTGGCCCGGATCGTCCTCGAGCTTGCGGCGCAGCGCGCGCATCGCGACCCGCAGATACTCCACGTCGCCCAGATGAGCCTCGCCCCACACCGAGCGGAGCAGCGTCTGATGGGTGACGACCCGGTCGGCGTTGCGGGCCAGCGCGAGCAGCACGCCGAACTCGCGCGGTGACAGGCCGACCGGCTTGCCGTCCAGCCGTACTTCGTGGCGGGCAAGGTCGATCGACACGCGCCCCGCGTCGACCACTTCGCTGCGCCGCCCGGCGCGATGGCGGAACGCGACTCGCAGCCGGGCGAGCAGTTCGGCGGTGTCGAACGGCTTGATCAGATAATCGTCGGCGCCGATGTCGAGCGCGGCGACCTTCTCGTCCGGCTCGTCTCGCGCGGTCAGCACGATGACCGTCCGGTCCGCCGCCTTGAGCAGCGGGATCAGCTCGAACCCGTCGCGGTCGGGCAGGCCGAGGTCGAGCAGCACGACCTCGCAGCCGGTGCGCCGCGCCATCGCCAGTCCCTCCGCCGCGGACCCGGCCTCGTCGACCTCGATCCCGGCGCGCAGGGCCGCCCCGCGCACCAGCCGGCGGATCGCCGCTTCGTCGTCGATGATCAGCACCGGCCGGGTCATGCGGGCTCCTTGTGCAGCAGCGCAGCGGGCCAGCGTAGCGTGAACGCCGACCCGCCCGCCTCGCGATTGGCGGCCGATACGCCCAGGCCCATGACCTGAGCGAAGCTCTTGACGTTGGCGAGTCCGAGCCCGCTGCCGCCCGTGCGGTCGCTGCCCTCCCCCTGCGCGAAGCGGTCGAACAACAGGCTTGCCTCGCCGGCTGCGATGCCGGGCCCCTCGTCCTCCACCGCCAGGTCGATCCCGGCCGCCGTCCGCCGGCCCGCGATCGTGATCGTGCTCGCCGGCGGCGAGAACTTCGCGGCATTGCCGATGAGGTTGATCAGCATGTGGTGGAGCATGCGCGCGTCCGCCTGGACCAGCGGCAGCGATGGAGGAACGTCGAGGCTCACCCGCCGACCCCCGATCTCGGCGCGCAGGTCGTGAACCGCGGCGGCGACGGCATCGGTCAGGTCGGTCGCTTCCATCCGCGGATAGAGCGCGCCCTCCTGGATGCGGGTCATCTCGATCAGATTGTCGAAGAAGCGGTTGAGCCGGCGTGCCTCGAGCCCGAGCGTGGTCAACGTCGGCGAGGGCGGCAGCGTCTCCTTGAGCGCGTCCGCCGCGGCGACCACCGCCGTCAGCGGCGTGCGCAGGTCGTGCCCGATCGAGCTCAGCAGGTTGGTCCGCAACTCGTCGCGCTCGCGAAGGGCCGCGATCTCACGCGTGCCCGCCTCCAGCTCGATCCGCTCATAGGCGAGCGCCGCCTGACCCTTGAGGATGGCGAACAGCACCTCGCGCTCCGGCGCGATTGGCGCCGAGCCGTCGCGGCGGGCAATGCCGAGCACGGCAAGCATGCCGACGGTGGTCGCCAGCGGATGAAACTGCCAGTCGCTGGCGGTGAGAGTGCGGGTGTGTCCACCCGCCGGCTCGTTGCGCTCGAACGCCCAGTCCGCCGACGCCTCGTCGATCGGGCCGAGGAACGGCTTGTCGGGTGTCCCGGCGATCACCTCCAGGGCGCCGCCCTCCCCGCGCGCGAGCAGCACGGTGGAGACCTGGAGCACGCGCGCGATCTCCTCGCACACCGCTGCGGCGGTCCCGTGCGCATCCGACAGGCCGGCGAGACGCTGGCCGAACTCGGCGATGGCGGCATTCTCGCCCGCGGCCCGCGTGCCGACCAGCGCCCGGCGCCTGAGCCCGCCGGCCAGCCGGGCCACGACGACGCCGACCCCGACCAGGACCGCGAAGGTCACCGCGTTCTGCGGATCGGCGATGGTGAAGGTGTAGAGCGGGGGCAGGAAGAAGAAGTTGTAGGCCAGCGCCGAGGCGACCGCGGACAGCATCGCCGAGCGCATGCCAAGCAACGCCGCACAGATGACCACCGGCATGAGGTAGATGAGGTCGATCGCGTTGCGGCCGATCAGCGGCTCCATCAGCTTGGCGAGCCCCGTCGTCGCGGTCACGGCGGCGAGCGCCAGCAGCAGGTGCAGGATCGGCGGCCCACCCTGGCGCCGCCTCGCCTCCCCCTTCGATGCCCCTTGTGCCGGGACCACGTGCACCGCGACGCCAGGCAGGCCGCGCACGAGCTGGTCGACGATCGAGCGATGGCGCAGCGCAAACCACCAGCTGCGCCGCTGCTTGCCGATCACGAGCATCGTCGCGCGGGTCTCGGTCAGGTGGTTGCGGATGCCCTCGACGACATCCTCGGCGGGGATCGTGACGACCGTCGCACCGAGCGACGCCGCCAGCCGCAACGCATCGCCGAGCCGCAGCCGCGCCTCGTCGTTCAGCGTCTCGCTGCGCGGCGTCTCGATGCACACCGCGCTCCAGTTGGTGCGCAGGCCATCCGCTAGCCGCTTGGCGGTGCGCAGCAGGGTCTCGGCGCCGGGCTGGTCGCCGACCGCGACGACGATCCGCTCGACCGCGGCGAAGTTGCCGGTCTCGCCGCTCGCACGCAGCTGTTCCAGCATCTGCCGGTCGACGGTCTGCGCCGCGCGGCGGAGCGCAAGTTCCCGCAGCGCGGACAGGTTCGATCGTGAGAAGAAGTTCGACAGCGCCCGCGTCGCCTCGTGCGGGATATAGACCTTGCCCTGCTTCAGCCGGTCGATCAGCTCGTCGGGCGGAAGGTCGACGATCTCCAGCTCGGCGTCGTCGAGCAGCGCGTCCGGCACCGTCTCGCGCACCCGCACCTTGGTGAAGCTCGCGACGACGTCGTTGAGGCTTTCGACATGTTGGATGTTGAGGGTGGTGAACACGTCGATGCCGGCGTCGCGCAGTTCCTCGACGTCCTGCCAGCGCTTCGGGTGGCGGCTGCCCGGCGCATTGCTGTGGGCATATTCGTCGACCAGCGCGAGTTGCGGCCGCCGCGCGAGCATGGCGTCGAGGTCGAATTCCGACAGCTTGTGCGCGCCATGCTCGATCGCCTTGCGCGGCAGGACCTCGAACGGCGCGACCAGCGCTTCGGTGTCGCTGCGCCCGTGCGTCTCGACGATGCCGACCACGACGTCGGTGCCCCGCGCCAGCAGGTCGGCCCCCTCGCGCAGCATTTCGACCGTCTTGCCGACCCCCGGCGCGGCGCCGAGCAGGATCTTCAGCCGGCCGCGCCGTTCCCGCTCGGCGGCCTTGAGCAGGGCTTCGGGCGAAGGGCGGCGCTCGTCGTTCACCGGCCTCGATTAGCGGACAGTGCGTCCAGCTGTCGATTGAGCGCGAGCACGTTGACGCGCGGTTCGCCGAGGAAACCCAGGAACGCCCCCTGCCGGTTCGCCTCGACGATCCGCTCGACCTGGCCGGGATCGATCCCGCGGGCCTTCGCGACCCGGGCGACCTGAACGCCGGCCGCGGCCGGGCTGATGTCCGGATCGAGACCGGACGCCGAGGTGGTGACCAGGTCGGCAGGCACCTCGCCGACGCCCTGCGCATGCAGCGCCGCGACGTCGGTCGCGATCCGATCATGCAGGTCCTTCGACCCGGGCGCGAGATTGCTGCCCGACGACGAGCTGGCGTCGTAGCCCTTGCCCGCCGCGGAGGGACGGCCGTGGAAATAGCCGGGGGCCGCGAAGCCCTGGCCGATCAGCGATGAGCCGACGACACGGTCGCCGTCACGGACCAGGCTGCCGTTGGCCTGGGCCGGGAACAGCGCCTGCCCCGCGCCGGTCAGCGCCAGCGGATAGGCGATCCCGGTCAGCAGCGTGAAGCCGAGGGTCATGACGATCGAGGGGCGGATCGCCGCGGCGATGTCGGACATGGTTGGTTCCTTCAGAAACGGGTCGACACGCCGACGTACGCCTGGACGTCGGAGGTCTGGTGGTTCAGCCCGAGGTTGACCCCGGCGTCGAGCTGGAGCGTGGGTGCGGCGAGGTAGGCGATCGCGGCATCGGCGGAATATTGGTGCTCGTGCCCGGACGGATCGTAGTTCTGCGCCGTCCACAGCTCGCCATAGACGGTGACCTTGGGCGAGAACTGCTTGCCGACGTTGAACGCCCCGACCAGCTGAACATGGCGGCCGTCGAGGTCGCTGTTCTCGAGCGCGTCGATCTCCGGCGTGACGGTCACGCTGAACCCCTGCGGCAGCGTGAACACGCCGGTGCCGACCAGCCCGCCTTCGACCTTGCGGTTGCCGATGTCAGACTTGGCGGTGGGGACCTTGATATAGGGCACCAGCGCGAACTGCGCCTTGGCGTCTTCCGGGGTGAGCCGCTGCTTGATCCTGAGATAGAGGTCGCCGACCCCGTGCACCTTGCTGACGCCCGACGCGTCGCGCGTCCGGATCGTCTCGTAGGGCACGATGCTGGCCTGGACGTCGGTCGAGCTGGTCAGCCCGTATTTGAGCGTCGGGCTGGTATAGAGGATGGTGTCCGTGCGCGTGCCGGCATCGCGGTCGAGCGTCCAGTTGGGGAGGTCGGTCTCGATCTGCACCATGCCCTGCGGCACGGTGCAGGCGGACGTCGCCTTGGTCGGCCGGTCGGTGCACAGCGGCGGCGGCGACGAGGCGGTGCTCTGGGCGCGGGCGGCGCCGGAAGCGACGAGCGCTGCGGAAGCGAGTAGAATGGCGCGAACCATGATGGGGACTCCGGGAAGGCTGCTCAGGCGAGGTGCAGGCCGCTAACGGCCAGGTCGATGAGCTTGATCCCGACAAACGGCGCGATCAGCCCGCCGACGCCGTAGATCGCGAGATTGCGCGAGAGAAGCGTGCCGGCCGGGGCGGGCCGATACTTCACGCCCTTGAGCGCCAGCGGGACGAGCGCGGGGATGATCAGCGCGTTGAAGATGATCGCCGACAGGATCGCGCTCTGCGGGCTGCCCAGCCCCATCACGTTGAGCCCGCCGAGCGGCCGGTAGAGCACGACGAAGATCGCCGGCAGGATCGCGAAATATTTGGCGACGTCGTTCGCGATCGAGAAGGTCGTCAGCGCACCCCGCGTCATCAGCAGCTGCTTGCCGAGCCCGACGACCTCGATCAGCTTGGTCGGGTCGCTGTCGAGGTCGACCATGTTGCCCCCCTCGCGCGCCGCCTGCGTGCCGGTGTTCATCGCCACGCCGACGTCCGACTGGGCGAGCGCAGGCGCGTCGTTGGTGCCGTCGCCGCACATCGCCACTAGCCTCCCGCCCTCCTGCTCCTTGCGGATGAGCGCGAGCTTGTCCTCGGGCGTCGCCTCGGCGAGGAAGTCGTCGACCCCCGCCTCGGCGGCGATGCTGGCGGCGGTCAGCGGATTGTCGCCGGTGATCATCACGGTGCGGATGCCCATGCGGCGAAGCTCGCCGAACCGCTCGCGGATGCCGGCCTTGACGATGTCCTTGAGCTGCACGACGCCGAGCAGGCGCGACCCGTCGGCGACCGCGAGCGGCGTGCCGCCCTGCCGCGCGATGCCGTCCGAGATCGAGCGCAGCTCGTCGGCGCCATCGACATTGCCGATCCGCTTGAGAATCGCATCGACCGCGCCCTTGACCAGTTCGCGGGTCCCGATCTTGAGCCCCGACACCCTCGTCTGCGAGGTGAAGGCGATCGGCTCGGCCTCGGCGGGCATGCCTTCGCCCTCGCCGGCCAGGACGACGATCGAGCGGCCTTCCGGCGTCTCGTCCGCCAGGCTGGCCAGGCGCGCCGAGGCCGACATCTCTTCAGGCGAGACGCCCTTCAGCGGGTAGAAGGCCGTCGCCTGGCGGTCGCCGATGGTGATCGTGCCGGTCTTGTCGAGCAGCAGGACATCGATGTCGCCCGCCGCCTCGACCGCCCGGCCGGACTTGGCGAGCACGTTGAACCGCACCAGCCGGTCCATCCCGGCGATGCCGATGGCGGAGAGCAGCGCCGAGATGGTCGTCGGGATCAGCGTCACGAACAGCGCGACGAGCACCGGCACGCCGATCATCCCATGGGCATAGGCGGCGAACGCCGGCAGCGTGCCGACCGCGATGAGGAAGATCAGCGTCAGCCCGGCGAGCAGGATGGTGAGCGCGATCTCGTTCGGAGTCTTCTGCCGGCTAGCGCCTTCGACCAGCGCGATCATGCGGTCGAGGAAGCCCTGCCCCGGCGCCGCGGTGACCTTGACCTTGACCCAGTCGGCGATGACCCGCGTGCCGGCGGTGACGGCCGAACGGTCGCCGCCGCCCTCGCGAATGACCGGGGCGGATTCGCCGGTGATCGCCGCCTCGTTAACGAACGCGACTCCCTCCACGACCTCGCCGTCGGCGGGGATCAGCTCGCCGGTCGCGACCATCACCACGTCACCCAGCTTGAGGCTCTGCGCGTCGACCACCCGGCCATCCGGGAACGTCGCCTTGAGGTCCGCCTTGGTCGCGCGCAGCGACGCCGCCTGCGCCTTGCCCCGGCCCTCCGCCAGCGCTTCGGCGAAGTTGCCGAAGATCACCGTCAGCCACAGCCAGAACACCAGCTGGCCCTGGAACAGGCCCTGCCCTTCGCCGGTCGCGAGGCCCTTGAGCCACAGCAGGGTCGACAGCGCAGCGACGATGCCGGTGACGAACATCACCGGATTTCGGACCAGCGTGCGCGGGTCGAGCTTGGTAAAGCTATCGCGTACGGCCGGGACGACCAGTTTGCGAGTGAACATCGAGGGTTGATTGGCCACGAACGGGACCCCTTAGTTGAGCGTGCCGGCCGCCACCTGGAAGTGATCGGCGATCGGTCCCAGGGCGAGGCTCGGAAGGAAGGTGAGCCCGCCGACGATGAGGATGATGGAGACGAGCAGGCCGACCCACAACAGGCCGGTGGTCGGGAAGGAGCCCGGCCCTTCCGGAATGCGCTTCTTGGCGGCGAGCCCGCCGGCTATCGCCAGCGCCGGGATGATCACCCCGAACCGGCCGACGAACATCGCGAGCGCCAGCGTCGTGTTGTAGAACACCGTATTGCCGGTCAGGCCGCCGAACGCGCTGCCGTTGTTCGCGACCGTGCTGGAATAGGCGTAGAGGATCTCGCTGAAGCCGTGCGGGCCCTTGGCGAGCGGGCCGGCGAGCCCCGGCCCGGTGACCGCAGCGACGGCGGTCAGGCCGAGGATGAACAGCGGCAGGATGGCGATGGCGAGCACCGCCAGCTTCATCTCGCGCGCCTCGATCTTCTTGCCGACATATTCGGGCGTGCGGCCGACCATCAGCCCGGCGATGAACACCGCCAGGATGGCGTACAGCAGCATCCCGTAGAGGCCCGCGCCGACGCCGCCGACGATGATCTCGCCAAGCTGCATGTTGAACATCGTGACCAGCCCGGCGAGCGGCATGAAGCTGTCGTGCATCCCGATCACCGCGCCGCACGAGGCGGCCGTGGTGATCACCGCGAACAGCGCCGTCGCGGCGATGCCGAAGCGGACTTCCTTGCCCTCCATGTTGCCGCCGGCGAGCCCCAGCGCATGGTGGATCGGATTGCCCGCGGCCTCCGCCCAATAGGTCACGATGACGCCCATCAGGAACAGCACGACCATGCTGGCGAGCAGCGCCCAGCCCTGCCGCTCCCGCCCGACGGCCTTGCCGAAGCACAGGGTCAGGCCGGCGCCGAGCACGAAGATCGAGACCATCTGGATGAAGTTGGTCACCGCGGAGGGGTTCTCGAACGGGTGCGCGCTGTTGGCGTTGAAGAAGCCGCCGCCGTTGGTGCCGAACATCTTGATCGCGAG
>CAXSDY010000025.1:0-21689 GCA_964235835.1 uncultured Sphingomonadaceae bacterium
CCAAGTGGGGATCGTCTGCACTTGCTACATCGCTTGTCCTGCGGCAGAATTGGGTCGCCGCCGGAACGTTCGTCGGGAAAAGTGTGATGACGAGCGATGACGTTGAGCCCCAAACGGTGCCTGCTCCTTCCGGGGCGAAACCTTCCAGGGCACTCTCTGGCGAGTTGATCTTCCGCGCATTGCTGATCCTTGTCGGCTGCGTCGGTCTCGCGTGGCCAGCGATCGTCAACGGTGATGGTTTCTACCTCTCGGATACAACCACCTACATCCGGGGCGCCGACGCTGGCTTCTATAGAAAGTTAGGAGTAACGAGCGACTGGTCGGACGAGATCAGCCGTGTCGCGAAGGCTGAACCCATAGGAGCAGGGCGCACGAACCACGAAAAGAATGCCGATGTGCAGTTCATAGCCAACGAGGAAACGGCGCGTGTCGTACTGGCGGGGCGCTCCGTTTATTATGGGCTGCTGCTTTACTTGAGCTATTTGGCCGGTGACTTCACGCTGGTGATCGCGTTGCAGGCGTTGCTTGTTGGCGTAGCTTCGGCGCTCACGTTGATCGACGTCCGGCGCTTATCGGGTTCTGGCGCTGGACGCTTCGAGGTTTTCGGACTTCTCATGGCGCTAAGCCTGCTAACGCCGATCGGCTTTTTCGTCGCCTACCTGATGCCGGACATTTTCGCAGGGCTCGCGGTTTTGAGCATCGCCAACCTGCTGGCGCTGCGCAAGGTACAGTCTCGTTCCCGTCGACTCTTCTGGTTGGCGCTCCTGACTTGCTCGTTGCTGATGCACAGCGCCAACGTCATCATCACAACCGCTCTCCTGACTGCTTTCGTCCTCGCGTCGTCGGTCTTGCGTCAGCGATGGGATCGGCGGGCAGTTGGGTTGGTGGTGGTTGCCATCGTAGCAGCGATTGGCGGTGAGGCCTTGTTCAACCTAACCGTGCGTGCGAGCACCGGATTTGCACCCGTGCGGCCGCCCTTCTTGACCGCTCGCCTGATCGCGGACGGTCCCGGCCGGACCTACATCAAGCAACATTGCCCGCAGAGTGGCTTCGTACTGTGCCGCTTACCGGGTCAGTTGCCCGACAACAGTGATATGTTTCTATGGGGTGACAGACCAGGCGATCTCACTTTTTCCAACAGCACCCCAGCAATCCAGCGTCTGCTCGCCGCGGAACAGTTGCCATTCACCGGCGCGGTATTTGCGGCAGACCCGTTAGGCGTGCTGCGGGGGTTCGTCGTGGCTTCAGCAGATCAGGCGTCCAGTCTGTCCCTCAGCGAGTTCAACTATGATGCGGGTTTGCGAAGCAGCCTGGAAAAGAAAGTACCCCCACGGCCCTTGGCCCGGCTGCGGGCATCTCGTGCGTTTGACGCAGAAATGCCCGTCGAACTCACCAAAGTGCTCTCTCTCATCACCCTGGTAGTCGCGCTGTGCTATTGCGGATGGTGGATGTTCAGAGGTGCGAAGGGGGAAATGAAGGGCGCGCGGACGTTCGTCCTTCTGTTACTGGCGGCCGTAGCGATCGACATCCTAGTCTGCGGATCCTTATCGACACCGCACGACCGTTACCTAATGCGCGTAATCTGGCTGATTCCTCTCGCCGCTTTCTGCGTGCTGCCGGCGCGCAGTCCGCAGCATCACGCTGAGCTCGCCTAGGAGCCCAGCGCCTTCTGGTCGGTGGCGGGCGCGCCCGCGTCGAGCGTCTGGCGCAAGGCGGAGTCGGCCGGCGTGACCGCGCGCGGCGCGCTCACCGCTGCTTCGACCGCCTCGCGAGCCTTGGGCGTCCAGTGCAGGCTGATGCGGCCGTCGGCGCGTTCGACCACCGGCAGGCCTTCGTCCTGCGCAAAGGCGACTGGCGGCGGGACGCGGGTGCGCGCGGCGGTGGGGGTGCCGAGCGCGACATAACGGCTGTGCGCGGACAGCGCGGTAGTGCGCAGCAAGTCGGCGCTGACCTCGTGGCCGCTGTAGCGCTGCACGAAGGCGGCGGGCTGACCCCAACTGCCGTTCCAGCGATAGAAGAGGTGCGCGCCGACGACATCGCTCTTGGCGAGCGTCCCGGCCCAGGTCGGCAGCACATAATTGGCGTGATAGTGAGTGGCGTTCCCGACCCCGCCATAGACGCTTCCCTGAAGCGCCGAAGCCGCGACCCCGCGGGCGCGCTGCCATCCCTGCGGGTCAGGCCGGCGGACCAGCGATCCGTCGCAGGTGAAGGTGAATTGGCAGCCGGTCGGCCGGGTCGAACCCTGATAGACGACGCCGCACACGCTTGCGGGAAAGGCGGGGTGGCGCACCCGGTTCAGCACCACTTGGGCCACCGCGCGCTGACCCTCTTCGCTTTCGTTGCCGGCCTCGTAGTAGACCGCCTGCGCCAGGCAGTTGAGCGCGGCGTCGCGCGCCAAGCCGTTCGCATTGCCAAGCGCGAACGGGGCGGCGGCCGGCCCCGCGGCGGCGGTCACCGGGATCTCGCGGTTGAGCTCGAGCGCCTTCTCGGGCGCGATCGGCTGAACGGTCATCTCCGGCACCGGCGGCGGCGCAGCAGCGGTGACGGGTCGAACCATCGTGGTGCCCGGCCTCACGGCAGGCGAGAGGTGCACGACGCTCGCCATCGCCGCAGCGCTGAACGCCACGGCACCCAAGGCCATCGCTGCCTCACGCGGATGGGCGCGCACGAGCCGCAGCGGGCGCTCAAGGGACAGCGAAGTCATGAGGCCCCTGACCTAGTCGCCTGGTGACGATTTTTCAACCCGGGCACCCAAGTCACTGAGATCGCCCCTTATTCATCCATAGCAGTAAGGGCTTCAGGGGCAGCAGCCAGATCAGCCCCGCCGCCAGGTAGAACAGGCTTTGCGCCCAGATCGGCCACGGCGCGACGAGGTTGGCGCAGGCCACGATGACCAGCGCCTCGACGACAATCAGCGCGATGATCGCGAACACGCCCAGCGTCCTGCGGCCGTTGGTCGTCACGCGAACGTTACCAGGCCGTCGGGGGACGCGAAGGCGTCGAGCGGGATGTCCCAAGGATCGGGCACGATCGGCTCGTCGATCAGCTGCATCGGCCAGCCGATGCCGATCAGGCGTACCGGGCACGCCTCCCGCAAAGCGGCAAGCGCACGATCATAGTGACCCTTGCCCTGGCCGACCCGGTTGCCCGAGCGGTCCACTGCGACCACCGGGACCAGCAGCAGGTCGGGCGCGACCGCGGGCAGGCTCAGCGCCGGCTGGAGGATGCCCCATGGCCCGGGCTCGGTCGCCTCGCCGGCGTGGAACGTCATGCGCGCGTCGCGCTCGACAAAGGCTGGCAGCAGGGCCGTGCAGCCCGCCTCCCTCGCCGCGGCAAGCGCGAAGGTCGGGTCGATTTCGTCCTTCATCGGCTGGTAGGCGGCGACAGCAGTCGCGCGCAGCCACTCGGGCATCAGCACCCGCGCCAGTTCCCGCTCCATGGCCCCCCTGGTCTCGGGAGGGAGCGATCGGGCGAAGGCGCGCCGCTCCGCCCGCAAGCGCTCGCGCAGGGCAGCCTTATCCATGGAAGGGGCAGGGGAGAGTGACGGGACCACCTATGGCCGTTTGCGCGAAATCCTCTGACGCCACAAACGTCAGGTGGGAACCATGTGATCCAAGCCAGGGCTTGGGCAGGGACAGCTCCCTAGGATCAGTAATCGCCTCAGGGATGTTCGTAAGCTCGTACGAGGCAGTACCCGTCCATTCTCATCTAATCCTTCGCGACGGCCTTCTCAAGGGCATCGGCGAGGTGCTCGAGACGCTCCGCCAATCGGCCGATTCTTCCCGCGAGTTGCGGGTCCGCGGCAGCGGCCGGATCGCCGCCGTGCTTGTCGATCAGCTGATCCGCCAGCAGCAGCGAGGCGAACAGCAGCTGGCGCGATTCCGACAGCGCGCCGAGCCCGGCGAGCGCTTCGCGGCTCTTGCCGTCGACCAGCGCTGCGGCCGCGCGCAACGTTTCCTCTTCGCCCGATCGGCAGGCGACCCGATAGGACCGTCCGGCGATGGTGAGTTCGACGTCGGCCACTAACGAGTTCCCGCCGATGCGATCATGTCGTCGAGCTCCGCCATGACCTCGCGCACTTTCTCGCGCAGCCGCCCCTCGCGTTGGCCGTGGGCATTCACCAGGGCGGCTGCGCGCTCGATCCGGTCGAGCGCGCGCTCGGCGCGGTCCAGATGGTCGGCAAGCTGCGGGTCGTTCATCGGCAAACGGTTAAGCGGGTTGATACGAGCCGGCAAGCGGACCAGCCCATCCCATGGTTCCCGTCCTCGCCGTCGAGCGGAAGGTTGACGCTCCATGCCCCAGCGACAATAGGCACCCCTGCTGTCGCCCACCCGAGTCCTCGGGGGCGGGGCGCACCAGGGGAGCAAGGATGCAGCCGACGCAACGCCGACTCGCGAATGCGATCCGTGCGCTGGCGATGGACGCGGTCGAGACGGCGAATTCGGGGCATCCCGGCATGCCGATGGGCATGGCCGACGCCGCGACCGCGCTGTTCACCCGCCACCTGAAGTACGACCCCGCCGACCCGCGCTGGCCCGACCGCGACCGCTTCGTGCTGTCCGCCGGGCATGGCTCGATGCTGATCTACGCGGCGCTGCACCTGACCGGTTACGAGCGGCCGACGATGGATGACATCCGCCGCTTCAGGAAGCTTCATAGTCCGTGCGCGGGACATCCGGAGAACTTCGAGCTGCCGGGCGTGGAGGCGACCACGGGGCCGCTCGGGCAGGGGCTGGCGATGGGCGTCGGCATGGCCATCGCCGAACGCCACCTCAACGCCCTCTATGGCGACGAACTGGTCGATCACCGGACCTATGTCATCGCCGGCGACGGCTGCTTGATGGAGGGGATCAATCACGAGGCGATCGGGCTTGCCGGTCACCTCAAGCTCGGCCGCCTCATCGTCCTGTGGGATGACAACCGGATCACCATCGACGGCTCGACCGAACTATCGCGCAACGAGGACGTGATGGCCCGTCATGCGGCGAGCGGGTGGCACACGGTCGAGTGCGACGGGCTCGACGCGGGCAAGGTCAGCCAGGCGATCGAGAAGGCCATCGCCGACCCGCGTCCCTCGCTGATCCGCTGCAAGACGATCATCGGCTATGGCGCGCCCAACAAGCAGGGTACCGCTGGCAGCCACGGAGCGGCGCTCGGCAAGGGCGAGGTCGAAGCCGCGCGCAAGGAGCTTGGTCTGACCGCGCCGGAATTCACGATCCCGGACGACATCGCCGCCGCCTGGCGCGCGGCTGGCGCGCGCGGCGCCGTGACGCGGGCGGCCTGGTCGAAGCGGCTCGGGGCCAGCAAGAAGCGCAAGGAGTTGGAGGAACGCCTCGGCGGCCATTGCAGCGAAGCCTGGTTGAAACCCTATGTCGACGCGCTGCTCGCCAGCCGCCCGACGGTCGCAACGCGCAAGGCGTCGGAAATGGCGCTCGAGGTCATCAACATCGCGGTGCCGGCAACGATCGGCGGATCGGCCGACCTGACCGGGTCGAACAACACCAAGACCAAGACGCTGCAGCCGCTCGATTCCAGCAACTACGCCGGACGCTACATATACTACGGCATCCGCGAGTTCGGCATGGCCGCGGCGATGAACGGCATGGCGCTCCACGGCGGCGTCGTGCCCTATGGTGGCACCTTCCTGGTCTTCTCCGACTATTGCCGGCCCGCGATCCGCCTCTCGGCGCTGCAGCGCGCACGCGTGATCTACGTGATGACGCACGACTCCATCGGGCTCGGCGAGGACGGGCCAACGCACCAGCCGATCGAGCATCTGCAAAGCCTGCGGGTGATCCCGGGCCTCGCCGTCTATCGTCCGTGCGATGCCGTCGAGACGGCGGAGTGCTGGGCCGCCGCACTGGCCGATGAAGGGCCTTCGCTGCTCGCCCTCACACGCCAGAACCTGCCGTTGCTGCGCGCCGAAGCCTCGGCCGAGAACCTCTCGGCCAAGGGCGCCTACCGCCTCCGGCCCGCCGTCGCCGCGCGCAAGGTGATCCTGATCGCCACGGGATCGGAGGTCGAGATCGCGGTGGGGGTGGCCGCGCAACTGGAAGCGAAGGGCATCGGCGCCGACGTCGTGTCCATGCCCTCGACCGATCGGTTCGACGCGCAGGACCAGGCGTACCGCGACCACATTCTGCCTGACGTGTCCGAACGCGACATCCTGCGTGTGTCGATCGAGGCCGGTACCACGCTCGGTTGGGAACGCTACACGGGCCGCCACGGCCTGCGAATCGGCATCGACCGCTTTGGCGCATCGGCTCCCGCGGAAGACCTCTACGACTATTTCGGGCTGACCCCCGACAAGATCACGCAGCGCGTCACCGCGCTTCTTCAGCAGAGGGAAAGTTCATGACCAAGGTTGCCATCAATGGGTTCGGGCGGATCGGCCGCCTTGTGGCCCGTGCGATCCTCGAACGGGGCGATCACGACCTTGAGCTCGTCGCGATCAACGACCTTGCCGACGCCAAGTCGAACGCCATGCTGTTCAAGCGGGACAGCGTCCACGGCCCGTTCCCGGGCGAGGTCTCGGCCGAGGGCAACGACATCGTCGTCGACGGCAAGCGCATCCACGTCACGGCCGAACGCGACCCGGCCAAGCTGCCGCACGCCGCCAATGGGATCGACATTGCGCTGGAGTGCACCGGCTTCTTCACCGACCGCGCGGGTGGGCAGAAGCATCTCGATGCGGGAGCGAAGCGCGTGCTCATTTCCGCCCCTGCCAAGGGCGTCGACCTGACCGTCGTCTATGGCGTCAACCACGACAAGCTGTCCGCCGATCACCGGATCGTGTCCAACGCATCGTGCACGACCAACTGCCTCGCCCCGCTCGCCAAGGTGCTCAATGACAGCCTCGGCATCGAGCGCGGACTGATGACGACCATCCACAGCTATACCAACGACCAGAAGATCCTTGATCAGATCCACGTCGACATGCGGCGTGCGCGCGCCGCCGCCATGTCGATGATCCCGACGACGACCGGCGCGGCCCGCACGGTCGGCGAGGTGCTGCCCGAGCTCAAGGGCAAGCTCGACGGATCGGCGATCCGCGTGCCCACGCCCAACGTCAGCCTGGTCGACTTCACCTTCACGCCGTCGCGCGACACGCATGTCGAGGAGGTCAACTCGATCCTGAAGGCGGCAAGCGAGAGCGAGCCGCTCAAGGGCCTCCTCGCCTATACCGATGAGCCGCTGGTCTCGATCGACCTCAACCACACCCCGGCAAGTTCGACCGTCGACAGCCTCGAGACTTCGGTGCTCGAAGGCAAGCTGGTCCGCGTGCTCAGCTGGTACGATAATGAGTGGGGCTTCTCTAACCGCATGGTCGATACAGCGGGAGCCATGGCCCGGCTGGGCTAGCCACGATGGCCTCGCGCACGCTGCTGCGACCAACGGGCTTCGTCGATGCGCCGTTCGGCCATGACGGCAAGGTCGCGCGGCTCGCCGGCGGGCTCAACTGGTTTGCCTCCGTCGAGCTGCTGCGGGTAGAAGGTAACCGGCGGGTCGGCACCGAACTGGTGCCGGTTGAAGGGATCGAGGCGCGTTTCGATCAGGCGATGGCGGTCGACTGGCACCGGCTGACGGCCCCGCGCTGTGCGCTTCGCCTCGGCGAGCGGACGGTGCGCCTGGACCAGCCGCAGATCATGGGCATCGTCAACGTCACGCCCGACAGCTTCTCGGACGGCGGTCGCTTCTCCGGTCCCGAGGAAGCTGCGCAGGCCGGCGCGCACATGGCGGCGATGGGCGCCGCAATCCTCGATGTGGGCGGCGAGTCGACCCGGCCCGGCGCCAAGCCGGTGTGGGAGGGAGACGAGATCGAGCGGGTCGTGCCGGTGATCCGCCAGCTTGCAGACGCCGGGAACGCGGTTTCGGTCGACACGCGCAAGGCGGCGGTCGTCGAAGCGGCGCTCGACGCGGGTATCCGGCTCGTCAACGACGTGTCGGCGCTGACCTTCGACGATCGCCTGGCCGGCGTCGTCGCGGCGTCCGGCGTGCCGGTCGTGCTGATGCACCACCAGGGCGATCCCGCATCGATGCAGGACTCCCCGCGCTACGAAGATGTGCTCGTCCAGGTTTACCTATGGCTTGAGGCACGGATCGCGGCGGCCGAGGCTGCCGGAATCGCGCGCGCCAACATCCTCGTCGATCCGGGGTTCGGTTTCGGCAAGTCGGTATCGCACAATCTGGAGCTGATGAACGGGCTAGCGATGCTGCACGGTCTCGGTTGCCCCGTCGTGCTCGGCGCCAGCCGCAAGCGCACCATCGGGGCCTTGTCGAACGAGGCGACCGCGGACCAGCGCCTCGGGGGCAGCCTTGCGTTCGCGCTCAAGGCGGTGGAGCAGGGCGCCCAGCTGCTCCGCGTCCACGACGTGTTCGAGACCGTCCAGGCGCTGCGCGTGTGGCGGGGTCTGCGCGACCAGGCACTGACCCCGCGCTCTGCTTAGTCCGCGACTTCGACTTCCTTGGTGCGCCCTGCGCCGGGGCCCGCGCCAAGGTCGGCGCCCGTCGTTGGATTGACGCTCGGGTCCGACATCGTCCGCATCGCGGCGGCCTTGGCATCGGTCAGTTCCGCGCCGGACAGCTTGACCGAGGCAAGTCCGTCACCGCCGTCGATCGCAACGGCTTGCGCGGGATCGTCGATCCGTTGCCACTCGTCACCGCTGTTCCACGGGCCATCGACATCCTCCGGCCCCGGAGAAGCATTGACGTAGAGGCTGGCATAGCGCTCGTCGCCCGGCAGCTTGCCGACGGGAAAGTTGTTCTCGATCGCGTAGAGCGCCTTCTCGAAGCTCTTCTGGTGCGCGACCTCGCGAGTCATCAGGAACGTCAGCGCATCCTTGATGCCCGGATCATCGGTGATGTTGATCAGCCGCTCATAGACGATCTTGGCCCGCGCTTCCGCGGCGATGTTGGAGCGCAGATCGACGGTCGGCTCCCCCCGAGTATCGACATAATGCCCGTTCCACGGCACGCCCGCGCTGTTCACGAAGGCCGGACCGCCGCCGTAGAGGATCGATTCCGTATGGCTGATCCCGCCCGCGTTGATCTCGCGATACAGCGTCGCCTCGGACATCGTGCCCTCGGTCATCTTGGCCTTCGCGCCCTTGCACAGCATCGTGACGATCGATCCGATAATCTCGAGGTG
This sequence comes from uncultured Sphingomonadaceae bacterium, assembly GCA_964235835.1. Classification (GTDB taxonomy): domain Bacteria; phylum Pseudomonadota; class Alphaproteobacteria; order Sphingomonadales; family Sphingomonadaceae; genus Sphingomicrobium. The sequence continues at coordinate 9,149 of CAXSDY010000025.1, forward strand.
GCTCAGCTCCTCGGTCGCGATGTCCATCAACAGGTCCTTGCGACCGGCATCGTCCTCGGCGAGTCCCTGGGAGAAATAGCGCATGGCGGCGGCAAGCTCGCCGTCCGGCCCGCCGAACTGCTCGAGCATATAGGTGCCGAGCACCGGATCGGGCTCGCTGACGCGGACCGTATATTGAAGCTTCTTGTTGTGCATGAACATGGGGGACGACTCCTCGAACGAGCAGCCCCAACGCGCCACTTCGGTTGTGTTCTCCGCGTCCTAACTTAGGTCAAGCAACTATCACGTGGCTTTGGCTCAGGCGGCAGTGTCGATGCCAAGCTCGCCGAGCTTGCGATAGAGTGTCGAGCGACCGATCCCCAAGCGCCGGGCGACTTCGGTCATCCGCCCGCGGTAATGACCAATCGCGAGGCGGATGATGTCGGCCTCGATCTCGTCCATGCTGCGCAGGTGCCCGTCGTCGCGGAACAGCGTCACCGGCGATGCCGCGGCGAGCGCGGCCTGGTGGGTGGTGGCGCTGAGTTCGGGCGCGGCATCGCTCTTTCGCCCCGTGAAGCGCGATTGGACTGCGATGTGCGGGAAATGATCCGCTGTCAGCGACGAGTCCGCCTGCAGCGCTGCCCGAAACAGCACGCTGGCGAGCTGGCGGACGTTGCCTGGCCAGCCATAGCGCATCAGTACGGCCAACGCGTCGTTGCCGATCGACAGCGTCCGCATGCCCGGCCGGTGGGCATGGCGCGCGAGCAGGTGACGGGCGAGGGCGGGAATGTCGCCGCTACGCTCCCGCAGGGGCGGGATGGTGACGATCGTGCCCCCGAGCCGCGCCGCCAGGCCGGATTGGAGATGTTCGATGATCGGCCGGCTGGCGGTCGCGATCAGCCGGATGTCGACCGACGTCGACCCATTGCAGCCGACCGGCCGGACTTCGCCGGTCGCGAGCACGCGGTCGAGCGCTTCCTGGGTGGCAAGCGGAAGCTCGTTGATCTCGTCGAGCAGCAGCGTGCCGCCGTCCGCCTCGACCAGCCGTCCAACCCGCTCGGCAAAGGCGCCGGGGAAGGCGCCCGGCACGTGGCCGAACAATTCACTGTCGACGATGTTCGCCGCGATCGCCTTGCAGTCGACGGTGACGAGCGGTGCTTTGGCCCGCAACGAGGCGGCGTGGATCGCTCGCGCAAAAGTTTCCTTACCGGTCCCCGGTTCACCGACGACCAGGATCGGCAGCCGGTTGCGCGCGGCCTTCGCCGCGACGGCGAGCGCGGCTCGGAACTCCGGAGCGGCGCCGATCAGCTCCTCGAGCGACAGCGGATCGGCCAGCTTCTCGGACAGCGGGGCCAGCTCGCCCGCCGGACGGCGCCGGTCGGCGTTGATCGCCAGCGCTTCGAGCAGCCGCTCCGGTGCGACCGGCTTGACCAGGTAATCGGACGCGCCGGCGCGCATTGCGTCGATCGCCAACGTGCGGCTGTTCTGATCCGCGAGGACCAGTACGGGCAGGTCGCTGCGCCGGGCACGAAGCGCGGCGATGAGTTCCGGCCCTGCCTGGGCATCCCAGCTCGACAGCAGGGCAGCGCGCACCTCCCGCCCATGGGGGCCGCGCAGCAGGCCGTTGGCGGTCTCGCCGTCGGCGGCGCCGACGACGCTCCAGCCCGCCCGCGCCGCGACGGCCGAGACCAGCCGCCGTTCCGCGGGGTCTGCGTCGACCAGCAACAGCGATCGGAAATTCTCGGCCCGCATGGCACCTCCAGCAGCAACGGCTTAGCCCGGACAGGTAAACGCCCGCTTAAAAGGGCTTGGGAGGGGCGGGATGCCGCGTTATGAGCACCCCCAATCTCTTCACGCGATATCGATCTTAGGGAGGCTCCGTTGGCGGCAGACGGCATGCAGCAGCAATCGAACGGCACCGAGTTCGAGGTGCACAAGCGCAACTACGACGGATTCCTCGTGATTCTGAAGCGCTCGACCATCGCGGTGCTGATCGTCGCCGCGATCGTCGTCTTCATCATCTCGCGCTGACCATCAGGTGAAGGTCGCCGTCCTCAAGGAAGCCGCCGGCGAGCCGCGCGTCGCCGCCATTCCGGAAACGGTCAAAAAGTTCATCGGCCTCGGCGCGACCGTCGCTGTGGAGCGCGGAGCGGGTGAGGGCGCGAGCCTGACCGACCAGGCGTTTGCCGATGCTGGCGCCGCGATCGAGGACCGGTCGGCGCTGCTCGCCGACGCCGACGTGATCCTGTGCGTCTCAGGACCGGACACTCTACCGGGCACCAGGTCCGGCGCGCTCCTGGTGGGCGCTCTCGATCCGGCCCGGCGTGGGCCGGCAATCGAAGGTTATGCGGCGGAGGGTCTCGAGGCGCTGGCGATGGAGTGGATGCCGCGCATCACCCGCGCTCAGTCGATGGACATCCTGTCGTCGCAATCCAACCTCGCTGGGTACAAGGCGGTCGTTGACGCGGCGTCCGCATTCGGTCGTGCGTTTCCGATGATGATGACCGCCGCCGGCACGATCAGCCCGACCAAGCTGTTCGTCATGGGCGTGGGCGTCGCCGGACTGCAGGCGATCGCCACCGGACGCCGGCTGGGCGCGCAGGTCAGCGCGACGGATGTCCGCTCCGCGACGCGCGAGCAGATCCAGTCGCTCGGCGCCAAGCCGATCTTCGTCGAGAACGTTGCAGGCATCGACGGCGAGGGTGCGGGCGGCTACGCGGGCGAGATGTCCGACGAATATAAGGCGGCGCAGGCGGAGCTCGTGTCGAGCCACATTGCCAAGCAGGACATCGTCATCACGACTGCGCTGATCCCCGGCCGGGCCGCACCCCGGCTGATCAGCGCTGCGCAGCTCGCGTCGATGCGACCGGGCAGCGTGGTCGTCGACCTGGCGGCGGATGCGGGCGGCAATGTCGAGGGCTGCGTTGCCGGGGAGACGGTGACCGTGGATGGTGTGCAGGTCATCGGCGCGCGCAATCTTGCCGCGACGCTCGCCGCGGACTCGTCGGCGCTGTTCGCGCGCAACCTCTATAACTTTCTCAGCGCGTTCTGGGACAAGGAGGCCGGCCGGCCCGTGCTCCCGGACGACGATGAGATCGTCAAGGCGATCCGCCTGACTCGCGACGGCAAGGTCGTTAACGTCCGGCTCCTGCCGGCTTAAGCCGGCCGCCCCGCGTTGTGCAGGGGAGGGTACTCAGTCGCAGGTGCGCAGGACATGAAAAAAGCCGCCCCGTTTCCGTGGCGGCTTTGATCTGATTAGTCTGGATCGCCGGTCCGAGATCCGGCGAAGCACTTAGCCGTTGGAGCCGCCGCTGCCGCTGCCTTCGCCATAGAGCCATGCCCAGAACGACCATTTGGTCTGTGTCTTCTTCATGACAATCCCCTGGTTCTGTCACACCGGCATTACGCCGCTGTCCAGAGGATATTAACCTTAATCGTTATGGTTAGCAAACGGTTAAGATCAGGCCACGCGCAAGCCGCGCGAGAGCTTCAGGCGCTTGATAATACTACTTAAACTGGTTGCCCGTCCGATGATGAAGCCTTGCGCGATATCGCAGCCCATGCTCGTCAGAAGGTCCAGGGTCTCCCGATCTTCCACTCCTTCGGCAACGACGATTCGCCCCAGCGAGTGCGCCAGCGCGATGGTCGACTGAACCATCACCCGATCGCTGCGATGATCGCGCAGCGACTTGATGAAGGTCTGATCGATCTTGATCTCGGCCGCAGGCACCTTCTTGAGGTAATCGAGCGTCGACAGGCCTGTGCCATAGTCGTCGATCGAGATCTTGAGGCCGAGCGCCTGCAAGCGCTCCAGCATCTCGATGTCCTGGCCACTCCCGGCAAGAGCAGCGGTTTCGGTCAGTTCGAGGGTCAGTTGTTGAGCAGGAAGGCCGTGCCGCTCCAGGCAGTCTTCGACGCGCTTCGGCAGGCTGGGATCGTTCAGAAGACGCGCAGAGAGGTTCACCGCAAGGCCGAGGGGGCGGCCCTGCCGAGCGGCTTGCGCGACTGACGAGATGGCCTCGTCGAGGATGAAATCGGTCAAGCGCTCGATGCGGTCATGCTGCTCGGCCGCGCCAATGAATTCGGCCGGACTGATCGGGCCTTTCTCGGGATGAGTCCAGCGCGCCAGGGCTTCCACACCGACGATCTCGCCGGTCGCAAGGTCCAGCTTCGGCTGATAGGCGACCCACACTTCTCCCTTGTCGATCGCGTCATCTAGCTGGCTGAGCAGCGACAGCTTCCAAGATGCATCGGCAAGCCGGGCAGGGTCGTGGTGCTTCCACTTCAATCCCTCGGCCTCCGCTTCGTCCGCGGCAACCAGCGCACTCCCGAGCCGGTTCGCCGCCGCCCGACCGCTGCCGCCATCGACGCCGAAGCTGATCATCACGTCGTATTGGCTGCCCCGAACCTTGACCGGGCTCCGGAACAGGGCGTGGAGGGCCTCAAGGTGATGGCCGAGCGAAATCTGTGGCTCCGCGAACCAGGCAAAGAGTCCCTCATCACCGTGGAACAGCTTGCGGCCCGTTGCGCCGACGCACAGGCGCGAGCGCACCTGGTCAACGAAGTGTCGCTCGCCATCGGCCGGGAGAGCGGAGACGATTTCGGAATAATTATGCAGACGAGCCACCACCAGCGGCCGGTCGCGACCGGACCCGTCGGCCCGTAGCGCGACCAGGTTGGGCAGTCCGCTCACATCATTCAAGGCGCTTCGGTTGCGAAGCCGTGCGAGGTTCAACTGCCACAACATGATGCCGATCACGAACAGTCCCGGCGCAACATCCACGTAAATGAGTTCTCTCTCCAGAAGGAGGGGCGCGCAAAAGATCATCGTCGCGCCGGCGAGGAGATACATATTCTGAGCGATCGAGCCGCGGCGGGTGACCGCGAGCGCTCCGAACAGAGCGGCGGCCAGTATGCCGGGAAGCCACCCGAGGTCGATCGGCTGACCTTTCATCAGCGTCTCGGCAGCAACGGCATGGATGTAAACGCCACCCATACGTCCGTAACCCGGCAGGAAGAACTGATCTCCTAGGGTGTCCGTCGTCGTCCCGATCAGCGCTACTCGCCCTTTCAGGCGCTCGACCGGAACCTTGCCTTGGATCACGTCCGCCGCCGAGACGGAATCGAATGTGGCGGGATCGACAGAGTAATCGACGTGGAACTTGCGTGCCGGCAGCACCTTCCATCCCGCAAGCTTGGCGGCCATGCTCGGCAACTGACCTTCGGGCCTATCGGCGGCGTAATTGACCTGCCTCACGCGCGTGTCGAAATCATAATTAAGGGTTATGTCCGCCAGGCTCGCTTCTGCGGCAAACTGCGGCAGCGGATACACCTTCCGTCCGGTATTCGGCCTAGTGATCACGGGAAGGGTCACGCGGCCGGATTCGCGGAGTGCGCGCGCGAACGCTTCGTCACCCGCCGGGTCCGAGTGATTGGTGAACGAGACATCGAACAGGATCTGACGAGCGCCAAGTCGGCTGAGTTCATCGACCATCCTGGCGTGGGCAGAGCGCGACCACGGCCAATTGCCGACCTTACGGAGGCTCTCGTCGTCAATTTTGACGATCACGATCTCCTTGCTGGCCGGCCGCTTGTTGAACGCCGCACTGAGCGCATGAGCCGCGAAGTCCAGCGGTTGCCCGATCTGCAGCACGCCGAGCACCACCGCCGCAAGCAGCGTCAGCAGCAGCACCCGCCCCGGCGAGGCTGCTTTCTTCTTCGGCTTGGCATTGACCTTCGGCGCGAGCACGGCGATCCTTTCCGCTGGGCTAGGCAATGCCGCGCAAAGGTTAATCTTTCGGAAACTGCGCGCTGGCCGGTGCGGTTAACCCCGATGGCCACGGCAGCCCTCGACAGCCGCCCCCTGCTTCGCCATGACGGCCTCCACCGTCTGGCAGCTAACGGGGACGCCGCGTGGACTTCATCTCGATCCTGTCGATCTTCGTCATGGCCTGTTTCGTCGGCTACTACGTCGTCTGGTCGGTCACGCCAGCGCTGCACACACCGCTGATGGCGGTGACCAACGCGATCTCGTCGGTAATCATCGTCGGCGCGCTCGTCGCCGCGGCGGCTGCGGGGAGCGCCAGCGCCAAGTGGCTCGGGCTGCTCGCCGTGACGCTCGCCAGCATCAACATTTTCGGCGGGTTCGCCGTCACCGCCCGCATGCTGGCCATGTACAAGAAGAAGGAGCGCCGCGATGCGTGAGGCCCCGCTCTCGCCCGACGCGACCATGGTGCCCGGCCCCAATCCCGGCGTCGAGACACTGGCGAGCCACGCGCAGCCCGCCTGGGTGCTGCTCGCCTACCTGATCGCAGGGGTGTGCTTCATCCTCGCACTTCGCGGCCTGTCGAGTCCGACCACCAGCCAGCGGGGCAACCGCCTCGGCATGATCGGCATGGCCATTGCGGTGCTCACCACCCTCGCTACCCACCTGCCGTTCCTCTCCGGCGGTCCGTTCGACGGCTCGTCGGTGGGCAGCAACGTCGACTGGAATACCGTCGCCCTGACGCTCGGCGCCATCGCGATCGGGGCGGTGATCGGCCTGGTCACGGCCAGGCGCATCCAGATGACGGCGATGCCGCAACTCGTCGCCGCGTTCCACAGCCTCGTCGGCCTCGCCGCCGTGCTGGTCGGCGTGGCCGCCTACCTCAATCCGGAGGCATTCGGCATCGCGCAGGCGATGCAGGTGTTCACCTCGGCCAACCACTATGACGAGCTGGTCGGCATCAACCCTGTCAGCCGCATCGAAATGGGCCTCGGCGTGGCGATCGGCGCGATCACTTTCTCAGGCTCGATCATCGCATTCCTGAAGCTCAACGGCAACATGTCGGGCAAGCCGATCCTGTTGCCCGGGCGCCATGTCATCAACCTCGCGATCCTCGCCGCGATCCTGGGCCTGATCGCCTATTTCACCGTCGACCAGTCGCCGTGGGTGTTCTTCACCGTCGTGGCGTTGAGCTTCGTCATCGGCTTCCTGCTGATCGTGCCGATCGGCGGCGCCGACATGCCGGTCGTCGTGTCGATGCTCAACAGCTACTCGGGCTGGGCGGCCGCCGCGATGGGCTTCACGCTGCACAACAGCGCGATGATCATCACCGGCGCGCTGGTTGGCTCGTCGGGCGCGATCCTCAGCTACATCATGTGCCGGGCGATGAACCGCAGCTTCATCAGCGTCATCGCCGGCGGCTTCGGCGCGGTCGCGAGCAGCGGCGGCGGCGAGGTCATCGACCGTCCCTACAAGCGCGGCTCGGCGGAGGACGCGGCGTTCCTCATGAAGCAGGCCGACCAGGTCGTCATCGTTCCGGGCTATGGCATGGCCGTCGCGCAGGCGCAGCACATCCTGCGCGAAATGGCCGACACGCTCAAGAAGGAGGGGGTCAAGGTCAAATACGCGATCCATCCGGTTGCGGGTCGCATGCCGGGCCACATGAACGTCCTGCTCGCCGAGGCGAACGTGCCTTACGACGAGGTGTTCGAGCTGGAGGACATCAACTCCGAGTTCGCGCAGACCGACGTCGCATTCGTGATCGGCGCCAACGACGTCACCAACCCGGCCGCGAAGACTGACAAGAGCTCGCCGATCTACGGCATGCCGGTGCTCGACGTCGAAAAGGCGCGCACCGTGCTGTTCATCAAGCGGTCGATGGGCGGCGCAGGCTATGCCGGTGTCGACAACGAACTTTTCTACCGCGACAACACCATGATGCTTCTCGCCGACGCCAAGAAGATGGTAGAAGAGATCGTGAAGGCGCTGGCCTAAACGGCCGCAGCCATCGAGCGTTCAGGCTGACGCCTGGAACAGTGCAACTGGGTTCGAGCCCCCAGCCGATCGGCGGTGGGGGTGCGGCCGGTGGAGGGACGGCAAGTGCGCAAGCTCGGCATCATTGGCGGGACCAGCTGGACCTCGACCGCGCTCTATTACGAGCAGATCAACAAGGGCGTGGTGCGCGCGCTCGGCGGCCTGCACAGCGCGCGGCTGATCATCGACAGCCTCGACTTCGGGCCGCTCGCGGCGATGCACCAGGCGGGTGACTGGGACGGCGCGACCGCGACCGCCGTCGCCGTCGCCGAGCGCCTGAAAGCCGCCGGCGCGGAGGGCCTGCTGATCGCGTCCAACACGATGCACAAGGCGAAGGTCGCGATCGAGGCTGCGACGGGGCTGCCGGTGATCGACATCGGCGCGGTCACCGCCGACTGCCTAGCCGCCGACAAGGTGCACCGCATCGCCCTGCTCGGCACCCGCTTTACCATGGTCGAACCGTTCGCCCGCGAGGCATATGAGGCGCAGGGCCTGACCCTCGTCGAGCTCACCCCGGACTGGCAACGGGAGGTCGACCGGATCATCTACGAGGAGCTGGTCGCCGGCCGCGTCGTCCGCGACAGCCAGCGCAAGCTGAAGACGCTGATCACCGAGCTCGGCAAGCAGAAGGCGCAGGCGATCGTGCTCGGCTGCACCGAGCTGGTCCTCGCCGTCGACGTGCGGGCGAACGTCCTGCCGGTCTACGACACCACGGCGATCCACGCGCGAGCCGCCGTCGAGTGGATGCTGAGCGACGCTGAGCAGGCGAGGGCGGCCGCCTGAGCCGCTTCGGCCAGCTACCGTACCGGCTGACTAATCACCCGCGACCCCTACTCCGACCACCTCGATCTCGCCGCCCGCTCCCGGCAGCTCCGCCACGTCCCCCGCCTCGCACCCGATCACCGCCCGGGCGAGTGGCGCCGTGAAGGCGATCCGATCGCTTGCCGGGTCCGCCTCGTCATGCCCCACGACCGTGAAGGTTCGCCGCGCCCCGTCCCGCACGATCGTCACGCGCGTTCCGATCGCCACCGTCCGTCCGTCCGGTACGGGGGCGAGTTGTGCGCTAGCCAGCCGCTGCCGCCAGTAGCGGGCGTCCCGCAGCGCGGCCTTGCGCGCTTCCTCACCGGCTGCCTCCGCAAGCCTCCGCTCCATCTCCGCGGCCCGCGCCTCAATGAGGGCCAGCCCCCGGCGGGTAACCAGATTCGGGCCGGGCGGAACCGGGAGTTCGAACCGCGGCTCGAGATGCTCCTCATCGCTCTCGCGGCGAAAGGCGACGCTCATGACGGGGCTCGATGGGAATGGGGCATGTCGCTCCCTAACACGGCCGCGCAGGCTTGCTGCAACGCCCTCGTAACCGCGACCGCGAATCCCTAGATCGAACGGGTGAGCAAGGCCGACCGCCCCGACCATCCGCGCGCTGCCGAGCGCTTCAACGAGGACCAGGCAACCTACACCGTCCAGGGCGGCGATAGCGTGCCAGATCTGGAGGCCGGCGTGGCGGCGATCCGCAACGTGCTCGCGACGTTGCCGGCGCGGCCGGGCGTGTACCGCATGCAGGATGCGCGGGGCGACGTGCTCTACGTCGGCAAGGCGCGCGCCCTGAAGCAGCGGGTGACGAACTACACTCAGGTCTCGCGGCTGTCGAAGCGGCTGCAGCGCATGGTGTCGCAGACGCGATCGATGACCATCGTCACCACGCGCACCGAAGCCGAGGCGCTGCTGCTCGAGGCGCAATTGATCAAGCGCTTCCGCCCGCCCTACAACGTGTTGTTGCGGGACGACAAAAGCTTTCCCTTCATCCTCCTGCGCGAGGACCACGGGTTCCCCAGGGTGCAGAAGCATCGTGGAGCGCGGCGGCTGAAGGGCCAGTATTTCGGGCCGTTCGCCAGCGCCGGATCGGTGACCCGGACCCTCAACGCGCTGCAGAAGCTGTTCCTGCTGCGCAGCTGCTCGGACAGCTTTTTCGCCAACCGCTCGCGGCCCTGCCTGCTCTACCAGATCCGGCGCTGCTCCGCGCCGTGCGTCGGGCGGATCGAGGAGCCCGCTTATGCCGAGCTGGTCGAGGATGCGAAGAACTTCCTTGCCGGCAAGTCGACCGGGGTGCAGGCGCGGCTCGGCAAGCTGATGGCCGAAGCGGCGGAGGCGCAGGACTTCGAGCTCGCCGCCATCTACCGCGATCGGCTGCGGGCGCTGACCTATATTCAGGGCAGCCAGACCGTCCACGCCGAGGGGCTCGGCGACGCCGACATCTTCGCGCTGGCGTGCAGCGCCGGACAGATGTGCATCCAGGCCTTCTTCATCCGCGGCGGGCAGAATTGGGGGCACCGCAGCTTCTTTCCGGCGCATACCCACGACGTCCCGGAAGACGAGGTTTTCACGAGCTTTCTCGTCCAGTTCTATGAGGACATGCCGCCGCCGCGTCGGCTGCTGGTCGACCGCGACCTGGAGGAGGTCGAGCTGCTCCAGGAGGCGCTCGGCGAGCGGGCGGAGCGGAAGGTGGCGATCGAGCGGCCGCAGCGCGGCGATCGCCGCAAGCTGGTCGACCAGGCCAAGCGCAACGCCGAGGAAGCCCTCGAGCGGCGGCTGGCCGAATCGACGACCCAGGGCAAGCTGCTGCGCGAACTGGCCGACACGTTCGAGCTGCCCGACGTGCCCAAGCGGATCGAGGTCTATGACAACAGCCACATCATGGGGACCAACGCCACCGGCGCCATGATCGTGGCCGGGCCGGAGGGCTTCCGCAAGAACAGCTACCGCAAGTTCAACATCAAGTCGGCGCAGACCGACGACGATTTCGGGATGATGAAAGAAGTGCTCGAGCGCCGCTTCGAGCGGCTCGAGAAGGACGACCCTGACCGGTCGAGTGGTGAGTGGCCCGACCTGCTGCTGATCGACGGCGGTAAGGGCCAGCTGTCGGCAGTGTGCGAGATCATGGAGAACGCCGGCGTCCACGACATTCCGGTCGTCGGCGTCGCGAAGGGGCCGCATCACGGCCGCGAGGGGCGCGAAGTGTTCCACTTCCCCGGCGGCCGCGAGATCACCCTGCCGCCGAACTCGCCGCTGCTGTTCTACCTCCAGCGGCTACGCGACGAGGCGCACCGGTTTGCCATCGGCACCCACCGGGCGAAGCGCGCCAAGTCGCTGACGACCAGCACGCTCGACGAGGTGCCGGGCATCGGCCCCAACCGCAAGCGCGCGCTGCTGATGCACTTCGGCACGGCGCGCGCGGTCAAGGGCGCCGCGCTGGAAGACCTCGAACGTGCGCCGGGGATCAGCAAGGGCACCGCGCGGCAACTCTACGACTACTTCCACCCCAATGCTTGAATGGATCCGGCCCTCTCCTCCTGGAGATTTTTCGGGGAGGGGCAGCGAAGCTGGTAGAGGGGTTCTTGGCTTCTTGCCTGAAGAACCCCTCCGTCAGTGCTTCGCACTGCCACCTCCCGCGGAGATCCGGGGGAGACGAGCGCCATGAGAATAACCACCCCCGCGATCGTCCTCGGCCTGCGCAGCCACGGCGAGCATGGCGCTGTAGTGCGGCTGCTGACGCCGGAGCATGGCCTGCAGGCGGCCTATGTCCGGGGCGCGCGCGGGCGGCGGATGCGGCCGGTGCTGATCCCCGGCAACCGGGTCGAGGCGCGGCTTTCGGCGCGGACCGACGCACAGTTGCCGCAGGTCGAGGTCGAGCTTGCCCACAGCCTCGCCCCGCTGCTTCGCGAGCCGCTGGCGGCCGCGGCGATCGAGTGGTCGACGGCGCTTACCGCGACGGTGCTCCCCGAAGGCCAGCCCCATGGCCGGTTGTACGCTGCGCTCGACGGTCTGCTGGCGGCGATCGAAGCGGCGCCGGCGGCGAGCGGGTGGGGCAGCGCGCTGGTCCGGTTCGAGCTGCTGCTGCTGGCGGAACTCGGCTTCGGACTTGATCTGGAGCGCTGCGCGGTGAGCGGCGCGACCGGCGACCTCGTCAGCGTCAGTCCGCGTTCGGGGCGCGCGGTAAGCGGTGCCGAGGCGCAACCCTATGACGGCAAGCTGCTCGCCCTGCCGCGGTTCGTGCGCGAGGGCGGGGTGGGGAGCATGGCCGACGTGCTGGACGGCCTGGCGCTGACGGGCCATTTCCTGAAGCGCGACCTGGTCACCGACCGGGCCGCGCCGGTCGCCGAGGCGAGGGGGCGGCTGGTCGACCGGCTGTCGCGCGTGGCGGGGACGTGATTGACGGTTGTTGGCGCTCGATCGCTCGCCTAGGCGTGCACCCATGACCAGTCCGCGCGGCCGGAGCGGCCTGTCCATCCTCTTTCCCACGGCACAGCACAGCGGTCCGGTGACGGTACGGGTGGCGTCGAGCTATTTGGCCGAGCAGTCGGACCCGTCGGCAGGACGCTGGTTCTGGTCCTATCACATCCGGATCGAGAACCGCGGGCCGAAGTCGGTGCAATTGCTGTCGCGCCGGTGGCACATCGTCGACGGGCGCGGCGCAGCGCATGAGGTGGTCGGCGATGGCGTGGTCGGCGACATGCCCCTCATCGGGCCGGGCTCAAGCTACGACTATGTGTCGGGCTGCCCGCTCAACACGCCGACCGGGTCCATGGAGGGCAGTTACCGGATGGTCGACGAGGATGGCGAGGGGTTCGATGCGGCGATCCCCAAGTTCGCGCTGATCGGCCCCGTCGCTTAGCGCTCAACGCGCGTTGGCGATGTACCAGGGAAGCGCTTCGGCAAGCCCCTGCGCGATGCCGTGCGTCGGCTCGTAGCCGAGCAGGTGGCGCGCCTTGG
>CAXSDY010000026.1:0-18777 GCA_964235835.1 uncultured Sphingomonadaceae bacterium
GCGCGGCCTGCGGGGCGGCGAGCGCGTTCGGCCCGGCCCCGGGCGCACCCTGGAAACCGAAGGTGGCGTTGAGCAGCGACAGGATCGGCGGGATGACGAGCGAGCCGAACAGCACGCCCAGGACCAGCGCGACCTGCTGCCGCCACGGCGTGGCGCCGACCAACTGGCCGGTCTTGAGGTCCTGCAGGTTGTCGTTGGAGATGGTCGCGACGCCGAACACGATCGCGGTGACGAACAGGGCGTAGGCGACGAGCGCCTTGGTCGCATCGGGCGCGAGGTTGCGGCCGAACAAGGCGGCAAGGATCAGCGAGATGCCGAGGACCGCGAGGATGCCGACGCCGGAGATCGGGCTGTTCGACGCGCCGATCAGGCCGGCCATGTAGCCGCACACCGCGGCGATGACGACGCCGGCGACGAGGATGTAGACGATGCTGATGCCGATGGCGGCGCCCGGGTTGGCCGCAATCGGATTCGACTGGGCGAAGGCGGCGAGCAGCAGGCCGATCGGGATCATCGAGGCAAGGATGGTGCCGCCGACGATCGAGATCGGCAGGTCGCGCTCGGTCAGGGCGAGCGAGCTGTTGCCGCCGGTCTGCCGCGCGCGGTTGGCGACGATCGCCGAGCGGATGCCCGCGACTATCGGGCCGATGATGCGCAGCAAGGTCCAGATCGCGGCGACGCCGATCGTGCCCGCGCCGATGAAGCGCACCTTTTCGCGGAACACGCTCGTGACGAACTTCGGCAGGTCCGCGGTGTGGGCGGCGATGCCGGCGGCGGTGAGCCACGGCACGAGGATCGTCCAGCTGATCAGCAGGCCGACGAACATCGCAATCCCGACCGCCATGCCGACGAGGTGGCCGACGCCGATCAGCGCCATCGACAGGCTGGTGGACGCCGTCGTCGCGCCGCTCCCAAGGCGGAAAGTCGCGGCGGCGTCGGCGGCGAGCAGCCTGGTCTGGGCGAGCGCCGCGTAGCCTGCGGAGACCAGCGAAGCCCAGACGATCATCGCCAGTCCGCGCTTGTTCTCCTCATCGCCCCCGACGCCGGCGCCGACCTTCAGCACCTCGGCCGCGGCGACCCCTTCCGGGTAGGGAAGGTCGGAGCCGGTGACGAGCGCGCGGCGCAGCGGGACCGAGTACATGACGCCGAGGATACCGCCGACCGCGATCACGGCGGTCGACAGCCAGAACGGGAAGCCGGTCCACCACCCGACCATGATCAGCCCGGGGAGGACGAAGATGATCGCCGACAGCGTGCCTGCCGCGGAGGCGATCGTCTGGACGATGTTGTTTTCCTGGATCGTCGCGCCCTTGAAGCCCTTGAGCACGGCCATGGATATCACCGCGGCCGGGATCGAGGTGGCGAAGGTCAGGCCGAGCTTGAGGCCGAGATAGACGTTGGCGGCAGTGAACAGGACGGTGATGATCGCGCCGAGGATAATGCCCCGGATGGTGAGTTCACGAAGAGGGGATTCGGATGCGGTGGCCAAGTCTGTTCTCCCCTCGATGTCGTCTGGAGATGGCACAGCGCTCGCTGTAAGAACAGCGCGACTACTGCCAGCCGTTCTCGAGGAACCGCGTGGCGAACGCGCAGTGCATCGCGACGCCGCGGGCAAGCTGCGCTTCGTCGATCAGCATCTTCGAATTGTGGATCGGCGCGCGGGTCGCGGCATCGCCGTCGCCCGGCGCCACGCCGAGGATCGCCATCGCGCCGGGCACCTTCTGGAGCACGTAGGCGAAGTCCTCGCCGCCCATGATTGGGGCGGGAATGTCGTGGTAGGCCTGTTCGCCGAACAGCGCGATGGCGCATTCGCGGACAAGCCCGACGCCGCGGGGATCGTTGATCGTCGCCGGGTATCCGGGCTCGATCGTGGCATCGGCGGTGCAGTCGTGGGCCTGGGCGATGTTCGTCACGATGCGGGCAAAGGCGGCGCGGGCCTGTTCGCGGGTCCCATCCGACAGGGTGCGCAGCGTGCCCGCGATCTCCACCGTGTCGGGAATGATGTTGTGCGCGGAGCCGGCGTTGATCTGCGTGATCGAGAGGATCGCCGGGTCGGTGAAGGTGGTGCGGCGAGCGATATAGGTCTGCAGCGCGAGCACCGCCTCACACGCCACTGGCACCGGGTCGATCGCGTCGTGCGGCATCGCCGCGTGGCCGCCGCGGCCGCGCACGGTGGCGAGCACCGTGTCGGTTGAAGCGAGCAACGCTCCCTCGCGGCAGCCGACGAGCCCGCCGGGCACGTTGGGGAAGATGTGCATCGCGAACGCCGCGTCGGGAGCCGGATCCTCGAGAAGCCCCTCCTCGATCATCAGCCGCGCGCCGTGGAAGCCCTCCTCGCCGGGCTGGAACATGAACAGGATGGTGCCGGCGATCTCGTCCCGTCGAGCGCACAGGACGCGCGCCGCGCCGGCGAGCATCGCCGAATGCGTGTCATGCCCGCACGCGTGCATGTGCCCGGCGGTGCGGCTGGCGAAATCAAGGCCGGTCTCCTCGTGGATCGGCAGGGCGTCCATGTCGCCGCGCAGCAGCACGGTCCGGCCCGGCCGCGCCCCGTCTAGGCGGGCGATGAAGCCCGACGTGCGCTGGCTGTCGCGGATGTCGAGCGGCAGGCCGGCGAGCGAGACCTTCAGCTTGGCGGTGGTGCGATGGCAGGCAAGCCCGAGTTCGGGATCGGCATGGATCGACCGGCGCAAGGCGATGGTGGCATCGTGCTCGGCTTCCGCGGCCGCGGTCCAGTCAGTTTGGTGGAGGGTCATGCGGCTCGCTTAGCGGATTTCCACTCCGGCGGGAATGAGGCTGGAGTGACGCCGGATGACCTGCCAGCGCGACCCTTCGTTGACCCATACATCGGTCAGCAGCACCCGTTCGTCGATGCACTGGCCGCGGTAGCGCACCTTCCAGCAGGCATCGAGGGTGGCGACGATCGTATGTGGAAGCGCAACCTGCTTGAGGACGCGCATTTCCAGCGCGGCGAGGTCCATCCCCTGCAGCGCGGCCATCCATGCTTCCAGGTCGACCGAAAAGTGGCCCGTCGCGCGCATCGCCACGAGTTCGAATTGCGGATGAATGAGGCTTCGCAGGGCAGCCTGGTCCTTCGCGAGCAGCGCATCGCGCCAGGCTGCCTCAAGGTCAGCGACGTCAGGCAATGTGGCGGCCTCACCGGCCACGGAACAGACCGCCGAGCACGCCGCGGATAAGCTGATTGCCGAGCTGGCGGCCAACCGAGCTCGCGACGGCGCGCGTCGCGGACTGGAGCACCTTGTCGGTCATCGACGGACGCGCGGCGACGCGCGCCGCGGCCGCCGCCTGCCGATCCGCCTCGCGCTGCTGCTGGACCTGCAGCCGCTGCTGGGCGGCCTGGGCCTGGGCCGCGGCCTTCGCCGCCTGGGCGTCGAGCCTGGCCTGCTGCGCCGCCGCCTTGGCGGTGTCGGCCGTCGCCTTGGTCTCGGCCGCCGCTGCTGCGGCCTCGCTGCCCTTGGCCTTGAGGATCTCCTCGGCCGAGTCGCGATCGATCAGCGTATCGTACTTGGTCCCGATCGCATCGGTGGTGATGATCACCTGGCGTTCCTGTGGGGTCAGCGGACCGACGCGCGAGCTCGGCGGCTTGATCAGCGTGCGGGCGACTGGGGAGGGGGCGCCGTCGGGCTGGAGCAGCGACACGAGCGCCTCACCGACCTTGAGCTGGGTGATCGCGGTCGCGACGTCGAGGCCAGGGCTGGCGCGAAACGTCTTGGCCGCCGCCTCGACCCCGGCCTGGTCGCGCGGGGTGAAGGCGCGCAGCGCGTGCTGGACCCGGTTGCCGAGCTGCGCGGCGACCTTGTCGGGGATGTCGACGGGGTTTTGCGTGATGAAATAGACGCCGACGCCCTTGGAGCGGATCAGGCGGACGACCTGCTCGACCTTTTCGAGCAGCGCGTCGGGCGCATCCTCGAACAGCAGGTGCGCCTCGTCGAAGAAGAAGCACATCTTGGGCTTGTCGGGGTCGCCGATCTCCGGAAGCTGCTGGAACAGTTCGGACATCAGCCACAGGAGGAAGGTGGCGTAGAGACGCGGCGAGGCCATCAGCTTGTCGGCCGCCAGGATGTTGACGATGCCGCGGCCCTGATCATCGAGCCCGATGAAGTCGGCGAGATCGAGCGCCGGCTCGCCGAAGAAGTGATCGCCGCCCTGGCTGCGCATCTGCAGCAGCGAGCGCTGGATCGATCCGACGGACTGTTTGGAGACGTTGCCGTATTCGAGCGTGAGTTCCTGCGCGCGCTCGCCGACGTGGACCAGCATCGACTGCAGGTCGTCGAGGTCGAGCAGCAGCAGGCCTTCCTTGTCAGCGACGTGGAAGGCGATGGTCAGCACGCCTTCCTGTACCTCGTTGAGGTTCATCAAGCGGGCGAGGAGCAGCGGGCCCATCTCGCTGATGGTCGTGCGAATGGGGTGGCCCTGCTCCCCGAACAGATCCCAGAACTGCACCGGATTGTCGCTGTAGGCCCAATCGGTGAGGCCGATCTCGGCAGCACGGGCGGCGAACATGTCGTGGGTTTTCGCAGTCGGCGAGCCGGCCATCGCAAGGCCGGCGAGATCGCCCTTGACGTCGGCGACGAAGGTCGGGACGCCGATCTTGCTCAGCCCGTCGACGATGCCCTGCAGGCTAACCGTCTTGCCGGTGCCGGTCGCGCCGGCGATCAGCCCGTGGCGATTGGCGCGCTTGAGCTCCAGGGCCTGTGGGCTCGCGCCGCCGGGACCTGCGCCGATGAAGATCGAACTATCCGCCATGCCATCCCCCGCTGAACGCCTCGCACAGGAGCGTAGGCGAACAGCGGGGGCAGGAACAAGCGTTAGCGCGCCGGAGCTGGCGCGATGTCGACGCCGATGAACGCTTCGGGCGACGTGCCGCGCTTGACCAGCAGGAGGACGCTCGTGCGGCCTGCCTGGCGGGCCGCGGTCACCGCCGAGGTGACCTGGGCGGGCGTGGTCACCGGCGCACGGTTGACCGAGATGATCACGTCGCCGCGCTTGAGACCCTTGTCCGAGGCATCGCTGGACGGGTCGACCGCGGTCACCACGACGCCGCGCGTGGTCGCCGGCAGGCTCAGCGCCTGGACGATCTGGGGCGAAAGCGGCTGCAGCGAGAGGCCAAGTGCCTTGGTCACCGGACCGGATGGCGCCGTCCCCTGCGTGGCGCCGTCGGCATCCGTGCCGCCGCCGTTGATGCGGGCGAGCGCCTCCTCCGTCGGGCGCTGGCCCACGACGACCGTCAGCGTCTGCCTTCGTCCGTCGCGGACGATGTCGACCGGCACACGGCTGCCGACCTGGGTGTTGGCGATGAGGTAGGACACGGTCTGGTCGGGCGTGACCTGCTGTCCGCCGACGCGCAGGATCACGTCGCCCTGCTGGATGCCGGCACGAGCTGCGGGATCGTTCGGCTGGACCGAGCGGACGATCTCGCCCTGGTCCTTGGGCAGGCCGAGCGAGGCGGCGATGTTCTCGTCGAGCGGCTGGAGCCCGACGCCGAGATAGCCGCGGCTCGGCCGCTGGCCGCGGCGCAGCGTCTCCACCACGGGCTGCGCGAGTTCGGCCGGGATCGCGAGGCCGATGCCGACGTTGGCGCCGGTCGGCGAGATCAGCGCCGAGTTGATGCCGATCACGTTGCCGTTGAGATCAAACATCGGGCCACCGGAGTTGCCCATGTTGATGCTCGCATCCGTCTGGATGTAGCGATCGTAGGCGCCGGCGCCGGTAATGCCGCGATGAAGCGCGGAGATGATGCCGGCCGTCACCGTGCCGCCAAGACCGTACGGATTGCCGATCGCGACAACCCAGTCGCCGACGCGGGCACGGGTCGAATCGCCCCACTGGACGAACGGCAAGTTGCTGCCCTGGATCTTGAGCAAGGCGAGGTCCGACGCCTGGTCGCGGCCGACGATGCGCGCCGGATATTCCCTGCGATCCGACATGATGACGGTGACGGTATCCACCGTCCCACCGTTCTCCCCCTGGATCAGGTGATTGTTGGTGACGACGTAACCGTCGGCCGAGATGATGAACCCCGAGCCCAGCGAGCCGGTCTCGCGGGTTGCCGGCTGGCCGTTGCCGTTCCCGCCCGATGGATCGGTCGGGCCCTGGACGCCGAACTGGCGGAAGAAATCCTGGAACGGATCGGCCTGGTTGCGGACCGTAACACGTTGCTTGGTCGAGATGTTGACCACCGCGGGCTGAAGCCGAGCGGCAAGATCGGCGAAGCTCATCGGCGCGCCAGGGCGCGGCGCGAGGGCTACCGGCGAATTCTGGGCGACCTGTGCGCCGACCGGGCCGGTGGCGATCGAGAACGCCGTCCCGCCCAGCAGCAGGGCGCCGGCGACACCATAGGCATAGCGCACTTTCGGGGACTCCTTGAGGAAACTCATTCGACACCCTCGTTGAAAATAGATCAGCTTGCGGACCTAGATGGCCAGTTCGCAAAGCTAGATAGGAAGCAATGAACTCGGTTTGAACGGGGGTCGGTTCACCGGCCGCTGAACTGTTTCAGATAGTCGCTCTGGGGCGAAAGAATGACCGTCGTGCCCGCAA
Source organism: uncultured Sphingomonadaceae bacterium (assembly GCA_964235835.1). GTDB lineage: Bacteria > Pseudomonadota > Alphaproteobacteria > Sphingomonadales > Sphingomonadaceae > Sphingomicrobium. The sequence continues at coordinate 6,562 of CAXSDY010000026.1, forward strand.
CCTTGCCGACGCCGTCGCCGATGAAGGTCGTCTGATACGACTGCATCGCCCGATAGAAATCATAAAAAGAGGGGTCCTTGCCGAAGCTCTCCGCATAGACCCGCGACGCGTCGGCGTCCGCCTGGGCCCGGATGATCTGAGCGAGCTTCGCGCCTTCGGCCCGGATCGAACGCGCCTCCTGCTCGCGGGCCGTCTTCATCCGGTCGTAGGCGCTCTCAAGCGGGGTTCCCGAGGGCAGGTCGGCCTTCTTGATGCGGACGTCGATCACCTCGGCGCCATACTGGCGGGCGACCCGATCGAGGCCGCGCCGGACGTTCTCCATCACGCCTTCGCGTTCCGGCGAGAGCAGCGATGCGAACGGCCGCTTGCCGAGCTCGTTGCGCAACTCGGAGCCGAGGTTCGGCACCAGCGCGCCCTGCAGCCCCTCGACCGAGCGGGCGCGGATGTACATGCGCAGGGGATCGACGATGCGGTAGCGGGCGAAGGCGTCGACCTCCAGCCGCTGCTGGTCGGTCGAGGTGACCTGCCGCCGCTCCATGTCGACGTCCAGCACCCGCTTGTCGACCCACACAACGTTGTCGATGAACGGCAGGCGCCAGTTGAGGCCGGCGCCGTTCGAGCCCAGCGGCCGCCCGGCGCGATACTGGTTGAGAATGTAGATCGGCTTGCCGAAGCGAACGACGATCGCCTGCCGCGTCTCGGGAACGACAATGATCGTGTTGAGCAGCACGATCAACGCGAGGAATGCCAGGGAGGCGGAGAGCAACGGGCGGCGGAACGCAAGATCCATCACTTGGCCGGCTCCCGCGGTGCACTGCGAAGGACCGGCGGCAGTGCCTGATAGTTGTTCACGCCGGGCGCATCGACGATGGTCTTGTCCACGGACCCGAGCACGCGTTCCATGGTCTCGTAATACATGCGCCGGCGGGTCACCTCAGGGGAGAGCTTGTACTGGCCGTAGACCTTGTCGAAGGCGACGGCCTCGCCCTGCGCCTTGGCCGTGAGCTGCAGGGCATAGTTCCTCGCCTGATTGACGTATGTCTGCGCCTGCTGCTGAGCGGCCGAGACTTCCTTGAACGCGTCGTTGACCTCCGCCGGCGGATCGGCCTGCTTGATTGCCACGCCCTGGATAAGGATACCCGAGCGGTAGCCGTCGAGCACCTTCTGCATCTCTTCCTGCACTCGGTTCTCGATCGGCCCGCGCTGGTCGCCCATCGCGTCGCGCAAGGTAACGTTGGCGATGGCGGCACGCATCGTGCTCTCGGCGACCTGGCGGATCGTCTCGTCGGGCTGGGCGAGCTCGAACAGATATTGCTCGGGATCGCGGATGTTCCAGCGCACCTGATAGGCGATGTCGATGATGTTCTGATCGCCCGTCAGCATCAGCGTCTCGCTCTCCTCGCTGCCGAGGTCGATCGTCTGGATCTTCTCGACGTCGATCTTGCGGACCCGGTCGATCGGCGAAGGCAGGGTGATGCCGATGCCGGGCGGGAGCGTCGTGGCATAGCGCCCGAAGCGGGTCACGACGCCGCGCTCTTCCGGCGCGATGCGGTGCATCGAGGTGAACACCAGCCACAGCGCGACCAGCGCAGCGAGCGCCCAGACGAGGATCGAGCCGTCGGGCCGGAATCCAGTGCCACCAGCGCTTCCACCGCCGCCGCCGCCACGGTTGATCCGCTGGCGTCCGCGGCGCAGGAGATCGTCGAGGGTGCCGCGTTGGCCGAAGGACGTCTCCGGACGGCGCTTGCCGACCGGCTGGCCCCACGGGCCGTCGGCCTTCGGCGGCACGGGCTTGACCGGCGCGGGCGCCTCGTCGTCGGTCCCCCCGCTGGTGCCCCAAGGTCCCTTGCTGTCGGCAAAAAGGCGGCGCGCGCGCGCGGACCAGCCCGTGAGTTCGTTCATCCCTCCTGTATAGGGAGGAGCGCTGGGGAAAAACAGGGGCAGCGCCGCCGGCGCGCTTGTGCAGGGTACATGCGCAGCGCATATGCGCATGATGGCGACCCGACGATCGATCCGCACCGATGCCCCCACGCCGAAGCGCGCCACGAACGTTTCGCTGTCCGAGAAGCTGGTCGCCGAGGCCAGGGAGCTTGGGCTCAGCGTGTCGCAATGCTGCGAGGCGGGGCTGGCCGCAGCAGTCAAGCAGGCGCGCGGCCAGCGCTGGATGGAAGAGAACCGGGCGGCGATCGAGTCAAACAACGCGTGGGTGGAGAAACACGGGCTGCCGCTCGAGCGCTATCGGAAGTTCTAGGTGCGTCAGTTCGACGTTTGCCGCGCGCGCGGCAGCGAGACGCTGCTGGTGAACTGCCAGTCGGATTTCCTTAGCCACCTGCCGACTCGCTTCGTGGTTCCCTTGCTGCCGCTGTCGGACGCGCCGGATGCGGCGGAGCGGTTCAACCCGATCATTCGGCTGCACGGCCAGGATTACCACTTCGCGCCGCAATATTCGGCTAGCGTCCGGACTTCCGATCTTCAAACGGTCGGCTGGTCGGTTGACGCCGACTATGAGCGGGTAACCGCGGCAATTGATTTCCTGATCGGCGGCTTCTGATGACAGCAACCCTGAGAGACGCGGACCGCATCCGCTCGCGCAAGGAGGCCGGCGGCGTGGTGACGCTGGTCGTCGATGCGTCGGGGCTCGGGGCGACCGAGCGCGACGCGTTGGAAGCGCGGCTGCGGGCGGCGGAGACCGGCGAGGTTCGCATCGCGATGACCTCGACAAAGCCAGAACGGACGATCATCGCCGTCGGCAGCGGCAAGGGCGGCGTGGGAAAATCCACCGTCGCAGCGAACTTGGCCGTGGCGCTGGCGCGGATGGGCCGTCGGGTCGGGTTGATCGACGCGGACATCTATGGGCCCTCGCAGCCGCGGCTGCTTGGCACCGACGTTAGGCCCGAGGCGCGCGAAAAACAGCTGATCCCGGTCGAGGCGCAGGGGGTGCGGCTGCTCTCGGTCGGGCAGCTGGTGCCCGCCGGCCAGGCGCTGGCATGGCGCGGACCGATGGCGGCGAGCGCGCTCACCCAGCTGATCGAGGGCGCCTGGGGCGATACCGAGCTGCTGATCGTCGACCTGCCGCCCGGCACGGGCGACGTGCAGTTGTCCCTGGTCGCCAAGGCGCGCCCGGCAGCGGCCGTGATCGTCTCGACGCCGCAGGACCTGGCGCTGATCGATGCCGAGCGCGCGATCGACCTGTTCGGCAAGACGGGGGTGCCGATCGCCGGCCTGATCGAGAATATGGCCGGCTATGCCTGCCCGCACTGCGGCCAGAGTTCGGACCCGTTCGGAAGCGGCGGGGCGGAGGCCGCGGCGGCGCGGCTCGGCATCCCGTTCCTCGGCCGCCTGCCGTTGTCGGCCAGCCTGCGCGAGGCGTCGGATGCCGGGACGCCGCCCGCCGCCGGCAACGGACCCGCCGCGGCCGCCTTCGCGCAGCTGGCGGCGGCGCTGATCGTGGCGGTGGAGAAAGTCCGCTCGTAGAACATTGTCGCTGCAAAGGAGCACGCCATGCCGTTGACCCGCGACGAGGAAATCGACGATCTGCTTCACAGCGCCCGCACCATCGCGGTCGTGGGCGCTTCCGATCGGCCGGGCCGCGCGTCTTACGGAGTGATGAAGTTCGCGCAGGATCGCGGCTACCGCACCATCCCGGTCAACCCGCGCATCACCGGCGAGCATGTCCACGGCGAATATGTCTGGCGTGAGCTCGCGCAGATCGGCGAGCCGATCGACATCGTCGACATCTTCCGCAAGAGCGAGGACGTGGGGCCCGCCGTCGACGAGGCGATCGCGGTGGGCGCCAAGGCGGTCTGGATGCAGCTCGGCATTGCGAACGCCGACGCCGCCGCACGGGCCGAAGCCGCAGGGCTCAAGGTGGTCGAGGACAAGTGCCTGAAGATCGAAATCGCCCGCGCCGACATTCGCGTCGAAGCTAGCTAGCGGCAACCGTCATTTCGGGGACCAGCACTGTCGGGCTGTCGATGCCGTGCCGCAGTTCCAGGTCGCTGCCCGGCTCCAGCGTGGCAAACATCTCGAGCAGGTTGGCGGCGATGGTGATCTCGGACACCGGGCCGACGATCTCGCCCCCCTCGATCAGGAAACCGGCCGCGCCTCGGCTGTAGTCGCCGGTGACGCCATTCACGCCCATGCCGATCAGCTCGGTCACCATGATCGCGCGCGGGTGAGCAGCGAGCAGCGCCTCGCGGCTGCGGCTGCCCGCGGCGAGGAACAGATTGCTCGGGCCGGCACCCGGCGCGCCCGATGTGCCGCGCACCGCGTGGCCGGTCGGTTCGATGCCGAGCTGACGCGCGGCGGCGCTGTCGGCGAGCCAGCCGGTGAGGACTCCGTCCGCGATGAAGTCAACGGGCGCAGTCGCCAAGCCCTCGCTGTCGAACGCTCGCGACCGGAGCCCGCGGATGCGGTGCGGATCGTCGCGGATCGTCACGCCGCGGGCGAAGATCCGCTGACCGAGCTTGTCCTGCAGGAAGCTTGCCTTGCGCGCGATGCTCGATCCGGTGATCGCGCCCGCGAGGTGGCCGAGCAGCGAGGTTGCGACTCGCGGGTCGAACAGCACCGGCACGCGGCCGGACGCGAGCTTCACGGGATCGAGGCGGGCGGCGGCCCGCTCGCCCGCGCGGCGGCCAATCGCGGAAGCGTTCTCCAGGTCCTGCAGGAAGCGGGTGCTGCTATAGTCGTAGTCGCGCTGCAGCGCTCCGGCCTCGCCGGCGACCACGCTGGCCGAGACGCCGTGCCCGGAGCCTTCGCGCGCGCCGACGAACCCGCCGGAGGTCGCCAGCGCCATGACCGACTCGGACACCGACGCGCTCGCGCCCGCACTGTTCGACACGCGTGGCACGGCAAGGGCGGCTGCTTCCGCTTGGAGCGCGCGGTCCTTCAGCGCGGCAGGTTCGACCTCAGTGGGATCGTGGAGCGCCAGTTCGAGCGGTGCGCCGACGAGCAGCAACTCGGACGGGGCGAGCCCGGCGAACGGATCTTCCGGAGCTTCGCGCGCCATCGCCAGCACGCGCTCGACCAGCGCATCGAGTGCGTCGGGCAGCAGCGCGGACGAGGCGACGCTGGCCGAGCGGCGGCCGACGAACACGCGCAGCCCGATCTCCTCGCCTTCCGAAGACGAGACGTCCTCGAGCGCGCCCATGCGGACCTGCACACTCTGCGAGTTGTCGCCGATGTAGACCGCGTCGGCAGCGTCGGCTCCGGCCGCGCGGGCGCGGTCGACGAGGGCGACGACGGCGTCGCGTGCGACTTGCGGGGACAGCATGGCTGGCCGGTTAGGGGCTTAGGGCGCTGCCGACAAGCCGACCGTCAGCATCGCCAGGAACACGAGCAGGCCACACAAGCGGTTCGATCGGAACAAGGCGAGCGCTCCCGTCGGATCAGCGGGGTCGGCACGCGCAACCTGGGCCGCCAGGTGGAGGGCAGCGGGCCCGAGGGTGAGCAGCGCCAGCGGGCGCGGATCGACGAGGTGGATCGCCACGCCCCAGCCAACCAATGCCGCCGCGTAGAACACAGCGATGCCGCCGCGCGCCTGGGCGCCGAGGCGGCGCGCGGACGACTTCACCCCGACCAGCGCGTCGTCCTCGATATCCTGGATGGCGTAGAGCGTGTCGTAGCCGACCACCCACGCGATGCTGCCTGCCCACAATGCCAATGCGGGCGCGGCGAGGCTCCCGGTGACGGCGGGCCAGCCGACGACCGAACCCCATGAGAACACCAGGCCAAGCCACGCCTGCGGCCACCAGGTGATCCGCTTCATGTAGGGGTAGGCCGCGACCGGCAGGATGCTGGCGAGTGCGGCGAGTTGCGCCGTGCGGCCGAGCTGCAGCAGGACGACGAGGCCGACCAGGCAAAGCGCGATGGTCAGCGCCCAGGCCGCCCGCAGGCTGCTCCGGCCGCTGGCGAGCGGGCGCAACCGGGTCCGTTCGACCTGGCGATCGAGGTCGCGATCGACGATGTCGTTGTAGACGCAGCCGGCCGAGCGCATCGCCAGCGCGCCGATGCCGAGCCAGACGAACAGATCCCATCGCCCGTCCACGCCGGCCAGCGCGACGCTCCACGCGCACGGCCAATAGAGCAGCCAGGCCCCGATCGGCCGGTCGAGCCGCATCAGCGACGCGAACGGTCGCGCCGCCGCCGGCAGGGCGCCGATGAGCCCGCGCCGCTCGCTGTCGGGGACGATGTCGGACACGTGCACGCACTGCTCCTAGCCATGGTCGCCGACCACCGGAAGCGGCTCACGCAGCCTATCCCATCGTGTCCGTTTTGGAGACATGGTTAAGCCGGCAGGGTTCCGGCCGCGGTAACGTCTCTTCAGGAAGCGCCGGCGGGGGCCCGCGCGGGGAGGGGAGAAATGGTGAAGCCTCGGGAGCCGCGCCGGAAGGTCTTCATCCCCGCGCGGATGCGCTTCGAGAGGCGGTGGGGCGACGTCCGCGTACTCGACGTCTCCTCGCGCGGGTTCCTGCTGCAATCGTCCCAGCCGCTCGAACGCGGCGCGTATGTCGAGCTGTGCCGCGGGCGGCAGAGCTTCGTCGCACGAGTCGTGTGGACGCGCGAGCAGCGTTTCGGAGTGCGCACGCAGGACCCCGTCGCGATCGACGCGTTCATCCATTCTTCGCAGTCCGCGGGTCACGACGAGCCGCCCGGCCGTGCTGCCGTTTACCAGCAGGAGCGCCGCTTGGCGGCACGGCAGGCCGAGAACCATGCCCAGCGCTTCGAGCGAAGCCGCTATGTTGCCAAGGCGATGGAATATGGCTCGGTCGTCGGCTTCGGCGGGATCGCGGCGGTCCTGATCCTGGGCATGATCCAGCAGGCCATGGCGCACCCGCTCTCCATGGTGAGCTCGGCGCTCGGGGGCCACTAGGGAGCTGCAAGACCCGCTGCTGGTGCAGCGCCCGGGGCGCGGCTAAGCGCCGATGATGCCCGCTACGCCCGCCTGGCCACCTCGCTCGCTGCCCCGGCTGTTCGTGCGCGCGGCGCTTTGGGCCGGGGCAACGATCGACCTCGACGGTGCCCAGGCGAACTATCTCGGCAATGTGCTCCGGCTTGGCGCTGGCGGCGAAGTGCTGCTGTTCGACGGGGTTTCGGGCGAGTGGCTCGGGCGGATCGGCGAGACTGGCAAGAAGCGCATGACGCTGGTCGTCGGGCAGCGCACGCGGGCGGCCGAGCAGGTGCCCGACCTGGTGCTTGCCTTCGCGCCGGTCAAACGCGCGCAGACCGATTGGCTGGTCGAGAAGGCGACCGAGCTCGGCGTCGCGCGGCTGGTGCCTGTCCTGACCCAGCGCACGATCGTCGAGCGCGTGAAGCTTGAACGGCTCGACGGAATCGCAATCGAGGCTGCCGAACAGTGCGGGCGGACGATCCTGCCAGGCATCGACGAGCCGGTCGCGCTCGACCGGTTGCTGGCCGACCACCCCGCAACCGACCGCATCCTCTATTTCGCCGACGAGAATGGCGGCGAACCGGTCAGTACGGCCTTCGTGCCCGGCCCGGCGACGATCCTGACGGGCCCCGAAGGCGGGTTCACCTCCGACGAGCGCGCGCGAATCCGCGCCGTGCCGGGCGCGCGCTCCGTCTCGCTCGGCCCGCGCATCCTCCGCGCCGAAACGGCTGCCCTCGCCGCGATCGCAGCGTGGATGGCGCTCGCCGGAGACTGGCGGACGGACCTCGCCGAGCCGCCGGAGCAGGGCGCCGGGTAACGGGCTGGCGCTGGGGCGGGGCGCCCGCTAAGCGCGCGCCATGACGACGCGCACCGACATGAGCGAGAGCCCGCTGATCGAAGGGCGCGACGACCTCCTGTCAGTGTTCTCGGGCGGCGAGAAGCCGCGCGACCGCTGGCGGATCGGGACCGAGCACGAGAAGTTCGTCTATCGTACCGCCGACCACCGCGCGCCGTCCTATGACGAACGCGGCGGCATCCGCGACCTGCTGGCAGGCCTGACCGAATTCGGCTGGACTCCGGTCGAGGAGGGCGGAAACGTCATCGCCCTGGCGGGGGCGGACGGCACCATCAGCCTCGAGCCGGCGGGACAGCTGGAGCTGTCGGGTGCGCCGGTCGCGGACCTCCACGCGACCTGCGCGGAGGCGGGGCGCCATCTCGATCAGGTCAAGGCGGTCGGGGACCGGCTCGGGCTGGGCTTCCTCGGGCTCGGCATGTGGCCCGACAAGACGCGCGCCGAGCTGCCGATCATGCCGAAGGGCCGCTACCGGATCATGCTCGACCACATGCCGCGGGTGGGTGGTCTCGGGCTCGACATGATGCTGCGTACTTGTACCATCCAGGTCAATCTCGACTATGCGTCGGAAGCCGACATGGTGAAGAAGTTCCGCGTCGGCCTCGCCCTGCAGCCGGTCGCAACGGCGCTGTTCGCCAACTCGCCGCTAACTGAGAGCCGGCCCAACGGGTTCAAGAGCTTCCGCAGCCACATTTGGGAGGACACCGACCCGCATCGCACCGGCATGCTGCCGTTCGTATTCGAGGAAGGCTTCGGATACGAGCGCTACTGCGACTATGCGCTCGACGTGCCGATGTATTTCGTGTTCCGCGACGGCCGCTACATCGACGCGGCCGGCAAGAGCTTTCGCGACTTCCTCGACGGGCGGCTCGACGTGCTGCCGGGCGAGAAGCCGCGTGTCAGCGACTGGGTCGACCATCTCTCGACCGCCTTCCCCGAGGTTCGGCTGAAGAGCTTCCTCGAGATGCGCGGCGCGGACGGCGGGCGCTGGGGGCGGATCTGCGCGCTTCCGGCGCTCTGGGTGGGGCTGCTCTACGGATCGAACGCGCTCGATGCGGCGTGGGACCGGGTCAAGCACTGGACGATCGAGGAGCGCGAGGCGCTGCGCCATGCCGTCCCGGCACAGGCGCTCGAGGCCTCGGTGACCGGCGGCGGGACCATGCGCGACCTCGCCCGCGAGGTGATCGACATCGCCGCCGCGGGGCTCAGCGAGCGCGCCGAGCTCAACCCGGCCGGCGACAACGAGGGCGGGTTCCTCGATCCCCTGCGCGAGGTGGTGGGGAGCGGAATGACCTTCGCCGACCGGCTGCTCGAACGCTATCACGGGCCATGGGCAGGGGACGTCTCGAAAGTCTATGACGAGTTCAGCTTCTAGTCCGATGATCACGCCGCAGATCGTCGCCGACCACGGTCTTTCGCCCGACGAATACGACCGGCTGCTGCACGCGCTCGGCCGCGAGCCGAACATGGTCGAGCTCGGCATCTTCTCGGTCATGTGGTCCGAGCATTGTTCGTACAAATCGTCGCGCGTGCACCTCAAAAAGCTGCCGACCGAGGCGCCGTGGGTGATCTGCGGCCCGGGCGAGAACGCCGGGGTGATCGACATCGGAGACGGCCAGGCGGCCATCTTCAAGATGGAGAGCCACAACCACCCGTCCTACATCGAGCCGTACCAGGGCGCGGCGACCGGGGTTGGCGGCATCCTGCGCGACGTGTTCACCATGGGCGCGCGCCCGATCGCCAATCTGAACGCCTTGCGTTTCGGCCGGCCCGACCATCCCAAGATGCGCCATCTCATCGCCGGGGTCGTTGCGGGGATCGGCGGCTACGGCAATTGCGTCGGCGTTCCAACCGTCGGTGGAGAGGTCAATTTCGACGCCGCGTATGACGGCAACATCCTCGTCAACGCCATGACCGTTGGCATCGCCGATCAGGACAAGATCTTCTATTCCGCCGCCACCGGGGTCGGCAATCCGATCGTCTATGTCGGCTCCAAGACCGGGCGCGACGGAATCCACGGCGCGACCATGGCATCCGCCGACTTCGCCGAGGGCGACGAGGACAAGCGCCCCACCGTCCAGGTCGGCGACCCGTTTACGGAGAAGCTCCTCATCGAGGCCTGCCTCGAACTGATGGCGACCGATGCGATCGTCGCGATCCAGGACATGGGCGCGGCCGGGCTCACCTCGTCGAGCGTCGAAATGGCGAGCAAGGGCGAGGCCGGCATTCGCCTCGACATGAACAAGGTCCCCTGCCGCGAGAGCGGCATGACCCCCTACGAAATGATGCTATCCGAGTCGCAGGAGCGGATGCTGATCGTCTTGAAACCGGGCCGCGAGGCCGAGGCCGAGGCGATCTTCGCCAAGTGGGAACTCGACTTCGCGGTCATCGGCGAAGTCACGGATACCGGCCACATGGTGCTCGAATTCAATGGCGAAGTGGTGTGCGACATCCCGCTCGGCCCGCTCGCCGACGACGCCCCGCTCTACGAACGCCCCTACCTCAGCCAGGCCGACTACAAAGCCTGGGCCAAGGTCGCACCGCTCGGCGACGTCCCCGAATCGACCGACATCGCCGCCGACCTCCTCAAGCTGATGGCCAGCCCCAACATCGCCAGCCGCCGCTGGATCTGGGAGCAATATGACAGCCAGGTCGGCGCCGACACGGTGCAAACCGGCGGCGACGCCGCGGTGGTCCGCATCCACGGCACCAACCGCGCGCTGGCGATGACCACCGACTGCACCCCGCGCTATTGCTACGCCGACCCGGTCGAGGGCGGCAAGCAGGCCATCGCCGAAGCGTATCGCAACCTGTGCGCGGTCGGCGCGCGCCCGCTCGCGGTCACCAATTGCCTCAACTTCGGCAACCCGCAGCGGCCCGAGATCATGGCCCAGATCGTCGGCTGCCTCGACGGCATGAGCCAAGCCTGCATCGCGCTCGACATGCCGATCGTGAGCGGTAACGTCAGCCTCTACAACGAGAGCAAGGCAACCGGCGGCGGAAGCGCCATCTTGCCGACCCCGGCGATCGGAGCGGTCGGTATTCTCGAGGATTGGGAGAAGTCGGCGACGATCGCGTTAAAGGCGGAGGGTGAGACGATCCTGCTCGTCGGCCATTCGGCAGGTCACGTCGGTCAGTCGCTATGGCTCGACGTCTGCCACGACCGCAGTGACGGGGCCGCGCCCCCGGTCGACCTCGCGGTCGAGCGCCGCGCTGGCGAACTGCTCCGCACCCTGATCGCCGACGGCCTGGTCAGTGCAGTCCACGATTGCTCCGACGGCGGCGCACTGGTGGCGGTGACCGAGATGGCGCTCGCCGGGAACATCGGTGCGCGCCTCGTCCTCCCCAACCTTCCCAATCCCGCCGCGATCTGTTCGGCGGGATCAGGGCCGCTTCATCGTCGCGACCCGCGACGTCGACAGCGTCGTCGCCCGCGCCGCCGCCGCCAAGCTCATGGCCGCGCCGATCGGCTCGGTTGTCGGAACGGCAATCGCGGGCGCCGGCCTCGACATCCCCCTCGCCACCCTCCGCGCCTCGCACGAAGGCTTCTTCCCCTCCCTGATGGACGGCGAGTTGTAGAGCTGCGCATTGAAACGCGCATCAATTGATGCTATTTGTGATGCATGCGCACGACCATTACTCTTGATGACGACCTTCTCGCGAAGGCAGCCGAATATTCGGGCGTCAAAGAACGGACCAAGCTGATTCGGATGGCGCTAGAGCAATTCGTGGCGATCGAGGCCGAGCGCCGTCTTGCCAAGCTGAGTGGGGCATTTCCCGATATGGTCGCCCCGCCACGTCGCCGGCCGCCGGACTTTGTCAACGCCTGATGATCATCCCGGATACGTCGATCTGGGTCGATCTGTTTCGCGGCGGACAAAACCTGCTTGCTACCGAGCCGGAGCTCGCGCGCCGGCGACTGCTTCATCCGTTCGTTTACGGTGAATTGCTGCTGGGCGGATTGCCCAAGGATCGCGACTTACGCGCGATGCTGGCGGCACTTCGCCCGGCCCCGGTCGCGGAGGTGAATGAGGTGGTTGCCTTCATTCAATGGGCCAAGCTGGCCGGCACCGGGATTGGATATGTCGATGCGCATTTGCTCGTGTCGGCGAAGATGATCGGTGGCAGCATTTTGACGCTGGACAACGACCTCCAAGCAAACGCGGAGCGCCTCGGTGTCGCCTATGATGAAACGCCCACCCGATGATACCCCAACCCGCCCCCCACCTCCCCTATACCGCGCTCCCCGATCTCACCGACGACGAACGCATCGCCGCCGCCGTTGCCTTCCGCGATTCCATCGCCACTCGCCGCTCCTGCCGCATGTTCGCCGATACCCCCGTCCCTCGGGGCATCATCGAGGCCGCGATCCTTGCCGCCGGTTCGGCTCCATCGGGTGCAAACCATCAGCCGTGGCATTTCGCCGTAATCGAACGCGCCGACCTCAAGCACCGCGTCCGCATCGAGGCCGAGA
>CAXSDY010000026.1:18787-20867 GCA_964235835.1 uncultured Sphingomonadaceae bacterium
TGATCGGTCTGTTGGCGGGGTGTGGGAAGAAGGCGGAGAAGGAAGAAGCCGCGTTCTACGCCGGCAAAGCCGGGCAGGAATGGCTCGAGGCGCTTGCCCCGCTCGGCACCGACAGCGACAAGAGCTTCCTCGACATCGCACCCTATCTGATCGTCGTGTTCGGCCAGCGCCGCGGCGGGATCGATCCGCGCGATGACCGCAAGAATTACTATGTCACCGAAAGTGTCGGCATCGCCTGCGGCTTCCTGCTCGCGGCGTTGCACCAGGCGGGGCTCGCGACGCTGACCCACACCCCGTCGCCGATGGGTTTCCTGCGCGACATCTGCAATCGCCCGCCTGTCGAGACGCCGCTGATGATCATCGTCGCCGGCCTTCCCGCGGCCGATGCCACGATACCCGAATATGCCACGCGCAAGAAGCCGCTCGGGCAGATCTCGACTTGGCTTTAACACCCGGCGCAGGGGAAGCCGGCCGCATCGTCACGCTGGACGTCATCCGCGGCGTTGCGGTGATGGGGATATTCTCCGTCAACGTGATCGGCTTCGCGATGATCGAGGCCGCCTATCTCAACCCCGCAGCCTATGGCGGGCATGGCGGAGCCGACCTCGCGCTCTGGGCGGCGAACATGGCCTTGATCGACGGCAAGATGCGGACCCTCTTCTCGATGCTGTTCGGTGCCTCGATGCTGCTGGTGATCGAGCGTGCCGAGACGTCGGGCGAACTCGCCCTGGAAGTCCACTTGCGGCGTATGATCGTCCTGCTCGGTTTCGGTCTCGCCCATTATTTCCTGCTATGGTTCGGGGACATCCTGGTCCTCTACGCACTCAGTGGCGCGATCGCACTCGCCTTTCGCAATCGAAGCCCGCGCCGATTGCTGATCGAAGCCAGCGTTCTCACGCTGATCGGATTGGTCGATTTCGGAACCTACGTCGCCCAGCAGCATGCGGCCGATCTCGCCGCCCATTTGCCCCACGCCAGCGCCGCGGCCATCGCCGATTGGAATTACGGACTGGGCACTTTCTATCCCAGTCCGGCCGTCGTCGCTCAGGACCTTGCGCTCCACCGCGGCGGCTGGCCTGGCCTGGTCACGCACATGGTCTCGGGCTGGTTCGGTCAATTGCCGGCAACGATTTCCTTCATTCCCGAATCCGTGGGGCTGATGATGTTCGGCATGGCAGGGCACAAGTCCGGGTTCCTAACCGGCCAGTGGCCAGACTCGGCCTATCGCCGCTTTGCGCTCGCCACCGTGCCGTTAGGTCTGGCTGTTTTCGGGATTCTCATCTGGGCCGACATTGCGAGCGGGTTCGACGTCATCACCCTGTTCGGCGGGTTCGTCGTCGCGGTGACGCCGTTCCGAATTGCGATGGCGGCCGGCTATGCGGCACTGATCATCCTCGCCGCTCGCCGCCACGGCTGGCTGGCGCAGCGCCTCGCCGCCACCGGTCGGATGGCATTCAGCAATTATCTCGGGACGTCACTGATCGCCGCCTTCACCTTCTACGGCTGGGGCCTCGGCCTTTACGGCCAGCTGTCGCGCGCTCAAGCTTGGCTGCTTGTCCCGCTCGTCTGGCTGCTGATGCTGGCATGGTCGAAGCCATGGCTCGACCGCTTCCGCCACGGCCCGCTCGAATGGCTCTGGCGATCGCTGTCGCGCGGCACGCTCCAGCCGATGCGAAAACCCTAGATCCGCCCGAATTCCTGGTTCGACGCCCGCCGTCCGAAGCCGACCGGTGCGGCACGGGTCATCAGCGGATTGGTCGCTTTGTCGAACAGGTCGACCGTCACGTTGAACATCCGGCGAAGCTCGACTACGTCGGGCACCAGCTCATCGGGGAAGCGATGCGTCTCGATGCACGATCGAGCGACATCCTCGATTCGCTCGGCGACTTCGGCCAATGGGTCGGCTCCGAACTGCCGCGACTCGCCCTTCAACGTATGCGCCGGGATCACCAGTTCGACCGCGCTCTTGTCGCGCATCGCCTGCTCAATCCGCGCCACGCTCTTGGCTCCATCCTCGCGGTAATAGCCCAGGATGCGGATGTACCCCTGCCCGAGTTCGGCCCGCGATTTTTCAAAATGT
>CAXSDY010000027.1:0-20824 GCA_964235835.1 uncultured Sphingomonadaceae bacterium
AGCGTGTTCTTCATCCAGAACGTCGCCTGCTGCGGGTGCGGGAACGGGAAGATCATGCCGCGGTCCGGTGCGATGCTCTTGCGGAACATCAGGCCGCGCTCCTGATCGGCGGGACTGGCGGCCACCTCCACGACAAAGCGATGCGCATGCCCGCGGCCGGCGACCGACAGCGGCACCTGCGCCAGGCCCGACGGCGCTGCCGGCAGCCGCGCAGCCGCGGACGAGCTCGCCGCGAGCGCCACCGCCGCGCCCGCCAGCAGACCGATCAGTCGGTGTGCAGCTCCACGGCGGTCAGCCCCTTGCGGCCCTGCGCGATGCGCGCGAGCAGCCGCTCGCCCGGCTGCAGGTCGGGCAGCCCCGCCCGGCGCACCGTCTCCATGTGGACGAAGACGTCGCCGCCGGTCCCATCCTGCTGCAGCACGAAGCCGAAACCCTTGACCCGATTGAACCATTTCACCTCCACCGGCACCAGCGGGCCAGCCTCCATTGCAAGCGCTTCACGATCCGGCCGATCCACCGTTGACGTGGCCGACCGCGGTTCCGACGGCAAGGCGGTCGACAGGTCGATCGACACGATCTTCGTCGCCTGGAGCCCGCGGTCCTGCCGCACACAGATACACTCGACCCGTGCTCCTTCGGGCAGGGCGCGCCGCCCATGCTCCTTCAGCACGCTGAAGTGGACCAGGATGTCGCCTTCGATCGCGTCGCTGACGACGAACCCGAAACCACGGGTGGCGTCGAACCATTTGACCGCGCCGCCCACGACCCTGCCCGCTTCCGCGCTCGAATCCTGGTCAGGACCATCCGCGACCGCGACGTGGTCCGCCGGCCGCGCTTGCACGTCCGCATCCGCCTGCTCGGGACCGGTCTCTGCCGCGCCTGTGTCGGACAATCGTTTCACCCCGCGTCCCTATCCGATCGCTTCGTGTCAGGAAACCAGCGATGGCCTCAACGAGCGTCTTCAAGCGCCTCATAGTCGATCTCGTCGCCGGGCGACAGATCGACCAGCGCGCGCGACAAAGCGAAGCCGTGACCCGCCCGAAGCATCGCCGCAAGCGCCTTATCGCGCTGTCCGGGATCCGCCTTGCCGGTACTGAACGGCCCCACCCGCCTCCTGCGCGCCATTCGCACCGCCGCTTCGACGCGCTCCGTGGCGGCGAGATCGCGCGCGCCGCGACCATCCTCCTCGCTGATCCCCGCCGCATGGAGCGCCTGCCCGACCCGGCGCGCGCCGAACCCGCGGCTGCTCAGCCCACGCGCCTTGGACACCGCGAACGCGGCATCGTCGACGTAGCCGAGCCCGGCGAGCCGGTCGGCGATCGCGACGAGGTCGGGTTCCTGCTCGCCCGCCCAGCCGCGCTCGCGCAGCTTGCGGCGCAGATAGTCGACCAGCTTGCTGCGCGACGTCGCAAACCGCCCCACATAGTGGACCGCCAACTCGCCCAGCTTGGCGGCGTCGAGCGCGGCGGGCGGACGGCGCTGAGGGCGATGGCGGGGGCCGGACGGCATGACGCCTTGTTTGTGCCACACTCAGTTCGCATTCACCATGCGGGCCGTAGCGGTCCGTCGGGAGTGCCGGCGCGCCGCGCCGGTGCCGATCATTCAGGATGCGCCCGTGCTCGAAGCCATTGCTCCAGACCTCGCACCGCCCGGCGCAACGCCGACGATGGACGCCCTGCCGCGCCGCGTCGCCGACTTTACCACGCTCGGTGCAGCGCTCGACTATGCCGCCGAGGGCCGCCGGGGCATGAACTTCCACGACGCGCGCGGCACGCTGCAGCGCGTCTACCCGTACGCCGAGCTGCGCCGGGACGCGCTGGTCCATGCCCGCCGCTTCATAGCGATGGGGCTCGTCAAGGGCGATCGGCTGGCGCTCATCGCCGAAACCGGCGTCGAGTTCGCGGCCTGCTTCTTCGGCGCGATCTATGCCGGCATGTGGCCGGTGCCCCTGCCCCTGCCGACCAGCTTCGGCGGGCGCGAGGCCTATGTCGAACAACTGAAGGTCATGCTCGGCAGCAGCGATCCCAAGCTGTTCCTCTATCCGCCCGAACTCGCCGACTTCGCGACCGCCGCGGCCGCGGCGAAGGCCGTTCCGACACGGCAGTGGGACGAGCTGGACGATATCGTTCCCAGCGAAGCGCCGTTGCCCGCGCAGGACCCGGACGAGGTCGGTTATCTGCAATATTCGAGCGGCTCGACGCGCTTCCCGCACGGCGTCGCCGTCACGCACCGCTCGCTCCTCGCCAATTTGCGCGCCCACGGCCTGGGGCTCGACATGGGACGGCAGGACCGCGTGATCAGCTGGCTGCCGTGGTACCACGACATGGGCCTGGTCGGCTGCATGCTGTCGCCGGTCGCCAACCAGCTGTCGGTCGATTATCTCAAGACCGAGGATTTCGCGCGGCGCCCGCTCGCCTGGCTCGATCTCATCACCCGCAATCCGGGGACCTCGGTCAGCTATTCGCCGACGTTCGGCTACGACATTTGCGCGCGCCGCCTGTCGACCCTGACCCGCGCCGCCGACCGCTTCGACCTGTCGCGTTGGCGCATCGCCGGCAACGGCGCGGACATGATCCGGCCGGACGTGATGCAGGCGTTCGTCGACGGTTTCGCCGATGCCGGGTTCAAGGCGCAGGCCTTCTGCCCCAGCTACGGCCTGGCGGAGGCGACGCTCGCCGTGTCCCTGATGCCCCCGGGGGAAGGCATCCGCCTCGAACTGGTCGAGGAAAGCGAACTCTCCGGCGTCGGCACACCCGAGCAGGAGCGCCCGCGCCGCTACCGCGCGATCGTCAACTGCGGCCGCCCGGTCGACGGGATGGAAGTCGAGATCCGCGATGCCGAGGGCAGCATCCTGTCCGATCGATGCATCGGCAAGCTGTTCTGCCGCGGGTCGAGCGTCATGGTCGGCTATTTCCGCGACCCGGACGCGACCCGCGCCTGCCTCACTCCTGACGGTTGGCTCGACACCGGAGACATGGGCTACTTGTCGGACGGCTACGTCTACATCGTCGGCCGCGCCAAGGACATGATCATCATCAATGGCCGCAACCACTGGCCGCAGGACATCGAATGGGCGGTCGAGCAGCTGCCCGGCTTCAAGTCCGGCGACATCGCGGCGTTCGCACTCACCGGGCCGAGCGGCGAGGAGACGCCGGCGGTGCTGGTCCACTGCCGGGTGAGCGACCCGACCGAGCGCGGCCGCCTGCGCGACGACATCCGCGAGCGGGTGCGCGCGATCACCGGCATCTCGCCCGTCGTCGAACTCATCCCCCCGCGCACCCTGCCCCGCACGAGCTCGGGCAAGCTCAGCCGGACCAAGGCGCGAAATCTTTACTTGAGCGGCGAAATCGTCCCGTTCGATATAGCAGCGTAGCCAACCGGCCCCGCCCATCCTGCGTAGGGCCGCATGCCCGTATCGGAGGACCGTCCTTCCATACGCCGGTGGGCAACCCCTCAGGACGAGCGGGAACGGAAGAGCTCCTGCACGCCATGCTTGCCTCTGCGGGCCGCTCCGGGTAACTCGCCCCGAGCCTAGGAGTGTAGCTCAGTTGGTAGAGCATCGGTCTCCAAAACCGAGGGCCGTGGGTTCGAGTCCCTCCACTCCTGCCAGCACCTGCTTGCACTGGTGGCGCGCTTCGCTGTAAGAGGGCGCAGATGAGGTCCGGCGGTCAGCCCGCGGACCTCCTTTTTGTATCTGAAAAGGCAGGACGAGTGGCCAAAGTCTCCCCCGGCGAATTCATGCGGCAGGTCCGCGTTGAAGGAAACAAGGTCGTCTGGCCGACCCGCAAGGAGACGACGACGACTGGCATCATGGTCGTGGTGATGACGCTCATGCTGGCGATCTTCTTCTTCGGTGTCGACGCGGCGTTCAGCGCGATCGTCCAGTTCCTCCTCGGTCTCCTCGCAAAGTAAGGCGAAGCACGAACATCATGTCCCGCTGGTACATCATCCACGCCTATTCCGGTTTCGAGAACAAGGTCCGCGAATCGATCGTCGCCGAGGCCGGGCGCCTTGGGCTGGCGCAGGCCGTCGAGGCGGTCGAAGTGCCGACCGAAAAGGTCACCGAGGTCCGCCGCGGCAAGAAGGTCACCAGCGACCGCAAGTTCTTCCCCGGCTACGTGCTGGCCAAGATGACGATGACCGACCAGGTCTATCACCTCGTCAAGAACACGCCCAAGGTCACCGGCTTCCTCGGCCCGAACGGCAAGCCCCAGGCGATCACCGAGGCCGAAGCCGCCCGCATCCTCAACACGCGCGAGGAAGCGGCCGCCGCCGCGCCCAAGGCGAAGATCAAGGTCGACTACGAAATCGGCGATTCCGTCAAGGTTCTCGACGGACCGTTCGCGACCTTCAACGGCATCGTCGAGGAACTCGACTTCGACCGCAGCCGCGTCAAGGTCAGCGTCTCGATCTTCGGCCGCGCGACCCCCGTCGAGCTCGAATTCGAGCAGGTCGAACGCGCGAAGTAGGCGCGCTCGCTGGCCGGCGCAGTTTGCGGTTCCATGCGGTCCGTTGCGAACCAACGGACTTGCGCTGCGCATCCATACTTTCAAACTGAACTAGCGGCGAACTGGTAGCGATCGCCGCTTCGGGGATCGCTCACATTATCTTATTGCGCGCTTGGAAACGCACGCTAACCTTGGTCACGTGGTCGTCGCGCTCTCGGTTAGAGGCGACCATGAGTAACGTAATGTCCAAGAGGCAGATTACCGAACCGGCGACCTGACAGCGGGTATCAGTACCACTCCGGAAATGATGGTCACGATGAGGCGGATTACGTTCTCACCGGTACGCGCGACGGTTCGATCCGTACAGTCTGTTCGAGAACTTAAAGGAGAGAGAGCGTGGGGCTCAACGTAGTTAACCCGACCGGATTCTTGGACCTCACGCCGGACGACGATTCCGTGGCTTACACTCAGGCACCTTTGCCTGGATCCTTGAACTACGTCGAGGGCGAAGGTGGCACCGACCGTCTCACGATCAACATCCCCATCCAATCTGGATTCGAATACACGATACTGGATGGGAACAATACTTTCAACGTCTTCGCATCGAATTTTTATCCTTCTTTAAACATTACGGCCTTCAACTTCGAAAACCTGACGTTGGTAGGGTCCTCCGCTCACGACCATTTCTTACTCCGAATTGGAGCATCAACAGCGGGACTCGCCGTCAACCTGGACGGTGCTGATGGGCAGGATACGCTTACCTTCGATGCAGGCCGTTCTACATCTTCGTTGACATTTAGCGTCGCTGACGACGGCACTATCGCGAGCAGCTTTGGATCGTTCGCCAATTTCGAGGGGTTCGAGCTCATCTCGGGGTCCGGCGACGACCACATCGCAACGGCCTCCGGCAATGACAACATCCAAACCGGGACCGGCTTGGATTTCGTTGATGCCGGGGCAGGCGACGACTCCATTTACACAATTGGAGGCGGCGACACTGTTGCCGGCGGCGCAGGCCGCGACAGCTGGACGGGAAACATGTCGTCCGAAACATCCGGCATCACTGTGAACATTTCTTCGACGATCACAATCTCCAACGGGACAACGGCAACCGGAATCGAGTCTGTTTCGGTTGGGGGTGGCCAGGGCGATGACGCATATTTCATCGATCGCCCTGTCAACGGAGCCGTGGACGGCGGGTTGGGCTACGACACGCTGAGCGTCTCGATCGCGCACGATCCTCTTAACTTCGTGGTTAATGCCTACAGCCAAGATACTATCGGTGGCAGCATAGGCGAACTGGGGTTTAGCGGTTTCGAGCGCGTCGGCCTGGCCGGTGGTGATGGAAACGACACCTTCGTTCTGAACGGGCCGTTCCTCAATGGAGCGGTGACGATCGACGGCGGTGCAGGTGTGGACTCCGTCCGAGTCGACTTCTCACGCTACGCCGACCCGACGATGTTCGCAGTCGATGTGAGCGGGGTCGTGACTACTAATCACGGCCAATTTGCTCACATCGAGAATTACAGCCTCTTCAGCGGCGCAGGCAATGATACGATGTCGACGGGAGCAGGAGCGGACCTGCTTAACGGAGGCGGGGGGAATGACACGCTCGATGGAGGCGGTGGACAAGATGTACTCTTGGGAGAAGATGGACAAGACCACCTGCTTGGCGGCGACGGCAATGATTACCTGTACGGGGGTGATGGACAGGATTACCTTTTCGGGGGCAACGGTGATGATACCCTATGTGGGGACGACTTCCAGGCCGCTGCTGACACACTAGAAGGCGGGAGCGGGGACGACAATTACATCAGGGTCGATGCGCTCGACACAATCATTGAAGCTACGAATGGCGGCTTCGACACCGTGCAGACCGCGGTCGATTATGTGCTTCCTGTCAACGTCGAAGGGCTGACGCTCTATGGGTACGCAAACCTAGGGTACGGTCAACCGCTACCTGTCAGCGGCACGGGCAATGGCAGCGACAACATCATTATCGGCAACGAAGGACAGAACAGTCTATTCGGGCTGGGCGGAAACGACACGCTGCAAGGCGGTGGTGGCGACGACGTGCTGGTCGGGGGTGCCGGCAACGATATACTCGACGGCGGGGGCGGCAACGATACAGCAGTCTACAGCGATGCCTCGGCCGGCGTGACGGTCGATCTCTCGCTTACGGGCGCTCAGAACACAGGCGGCAGCGGCACCGACACGCTAATTTCGGTCGAAAATTTGATCGGGTCTGCATTCGCCGACTCCCTTACGGGTGACGCGGGTGCCAATCGCCTTGACGGAGGCGACGGCAATGACGCGCTCTATGGTGGCCTTGGTGACGACAGATTAGCGGGCGGTGATGGCGACGACACGCTGAACGGCGGCGCAGATGCTGACACTGCCGACTACAGCGCTGCGATCTCTGCAGTGATGGTCAACCTGTCAGTCGCCGGCCCGCAGAACACCGGTGGTGCGGGAAGCGACACCCTGATCAGCATCGAGAACTTGATCGGTTCCGCGTTCGCGGACACGCTGACCGGCGACGCGGGCGCCAACTACCTTCAAGGCGGCGGGGGCAACGATGCGCTTCAGGGCGGTGCGGGTGACGACCTTCTTGAAGGCGGGCTCGGGAACGACAGCTTCACGGGCGGAGACGGGTTTGACACAGTAACCTACGCCGGGTCGAGCGGAGCCATCAGCATCGAGTGGATGGGTCAGGTCACGGGGGCGAACGGCAACGACCAGATCAGCTCCGATGTCGAACGCATCGTTGGATCCAACTTCAACGACAATCTGTCGACACAGGCGGGCGGCGGCATGACGCTTGAGGGCGGCGCCGGCAAGGACACGCTGGTCAGCTATTCAGGCAACAATCGGCTGCTGGGCGGCAGCGGAGACGACCTGCTCTTTCGAGGCTACCTTCCGCTCCCTTCATCCGCGCCGGATTATTATGATGGCGGCCCCGGCAATGACACGGTCAGCCTCGCCTACTCGCAGTCGGGTGTAACGATCGACCTTGGCATCTCCGGTACGCCGCAGGTGACCGGCGGCGGCGGCACGGTGACCCTTGTCAGCGTGGAGAATCTCATCGGGTCGAACGACTACGCCGATAGCATCACGGGAAGCACCGTCGCTAATGTCCTTCAAGGCGGGGGCGGCAACGACACGCTTCGGGGCATGGGCGGGAATGATACGCTTCTGGGTGGCAACGGCGATGACACCCTGACCGGCGGTTCCGGATCGGACATGCTGACGGGCGGCGCGGGCACGGACACGTTCACTGACACGGCGGCCGGTTTGTCGGGGGACACGATCACCGACTTCTCGGCCGGCGAGAAGATCGTCGTGACCGACGCCGTGGCGAGCAGCTTCACTGCCTCGCTCAACGGCAACGTCCTGACCTACACCGGTGGCTCGCTCACGCTGACCAGCGTTCCGACGGGCCAGATCAGCTTCAAGGCCGCGGTCGGTGGCGGTGTCGAGTTGAGCTTCAGCACCTTGTCGCCCCTCGTCATCAGCGACGTCCGCAGCGACTTCGACGGTGACGGCAAGGACGACATCCTGTGGCGCAACGACAACGGCCAGTTCGGCGGCTGGCTGGCCAACGGCAATGGCGGCTTCGCCTACAATGCCGCGGGCGGCGCGCCGATCGTGTCGACCGACTGGCACATCGTCGGCGGCGGCGACTTCAACGGTGACGGGCGCAGCGACATGCTGTGGCGCAACGACAACGGCCAGTTCGGCAACTGGCTGGCCAACCCGAACGGCGGCTTTGCCTACAACGCAGCGGCCGGCGTGACGATGGTGTCGACCGACTGGCACATCGTCGGCACCGGCGACTTCAACGGGGACGGGCGCGACGACATCCTGTGGCGCAACGTCGACGGCACGCTGGGCAACTGGCTGGCCAACCCCAACGGCGGGCATTCGTACAACGCCGCCGCGGGCGCGGTGCAGGTCTCGACCGACTGGCACATCGCGGGCACCGGCGATTACAACGGCGACGGCCGGACCGACATCCTGTGGCGCAACGACAACGGCCAGTTCGGCAACTGGCTCGCCAACACGAGCGGCGGCTTCGCCTACAATGCGGCGGCGGGGATCACCGCGGTCGACAACAGCTGGAAGATCGTCGGCAGCGGCGATTTCAACGGCGACGGCCGGACCGACATCCTGTGGCGCAACGACAATGGCCAGTTCGGCGACTGGCTCGCCAACACAAGCGGCGGGTTCGCCTACAATGCGGCGGCCGGGGTCACGGCGGTCGACAACAGCTGGCACATCATCGACACCGGCGACTTCAACGGTGACAGCCGTGACGACATCCTGTGGCGCAACGACGACGGCCGCTTCGGCGACTGGCTCGGCAATGTTAACGGAGGCTTCTCGTACAACGCCGCGGCGGGGGTCACCGCGGTCACCAACGACTGGCACGTCCAGCCGCAGGACAGCCTGTTCGTCTGAACCAACCGGATAAGCGCACGAGGCGGCATCACGGATGCGCACACGTGCTTCGTCCCGTCGCGGGACGGAGCGCGACGCTTTTGCACGCGAATTGGTTGCACCGGGGCAACGCTGGCTAAGTCATTTCAAAACGGTCGGAGTTCTCCTTGACCGGCCTTGCCCCGCGACTCATAAAGCGAGCCGTGGGGTTGGAACGGCGGGGGGCCTTCTTCACTTGTCCGCTCGGTCGATGCGACGTGCTCATTATCCCGTCGACAGGAGAAGACCTTGCCTAACATCATCGATGGTACCGCCGCAGCCGACACGCTGACCGGCACGACGGGCGACGACACGATCAATGGCCTGGGTGGCAATGACATCATTGTGGCCAGTTCGGGCGTGGACACGATCGACGGTGGAACCGGCAACGACCGCATCATCCTCGACATCACGAGCCCGGGCGTATTCACCGGCACCGTCGCGGAGAATTTCACGGCAACGGCGACGACCCTGACCAACGCATCCGGTACCCTCAACACGACCTTCACCAACCTGGAGCGCATCTACCTGACGGACTTGCGCGCCGGCAATTCGACCCTCAACTTCAGCAGCTTCAACAGCTACGCCAACATCACGCTTGGCGCCGGCAATCACCAGTACAGCGGCGGCAACAACCGCGACGACGTGAACGTCGGGCTGGGATCGAGCACGATCAACGGCGGCCAGGGCTCGTCGGGATCGGCGACAGTCGGAGTGGCAAGCTCGCTCGACGCCCCGGCGATTGTCGCGGGCACCAGCGGCACGGTCGCCGGAGGGACGCTCAGCGGATCGACGATCATCGGCGGCACTTACGTGCCTGGGGTGCTCACTGTGAGCTACACCAGCGGCGGCGTGGCGCAACAGCATAGCGTCACCAACTCGTCGACCTGGATCTACTCGGCCGTCAACAGCGGTCTGTTCGTCGACGGCACCGATGCGCCCGCGGACTATTTCATCGGCTTCACGACGGTCAACGGCGTCTCCACGCCGACGTACACGCCGATGGGTCCGCGCTTCATCGACTCGCTGTATGACGACGTGATCGTCGGTTCGCGCAATGGCGACATCCTGTCGCAGGCCAGCCAGGGCTCGGCGACCGTCAACGGCGGCACCGATACGCTGACCGGCAATGGCGGTGCCGACAGCTACGATTACGAACTCGCCATCCAGAACGTGCGCGGCGATCATCTGCTCGACTTCGATTCGGACGATACGCTAAGCCTCAGCTATTATACGGATGCAGCGGGCGGCGAGCCCAACTTCATCGGCACGTCCGACTTCACCGGCTCGGCGCGGCAGATCCGCACCTACGTCGCCGACGGCAAGACCTACGTTCAGGTCGACGTCGACGGAGACCGCGTCGCGGACGGCACGATCGTCATCGAGTCGGGCGAATATGCGCTGACCGGCTTCGACATCGGCGGCACCGGCAGCAATGCCGCGCTGCACCTCGCCACGTCGCAGAACATGGTCAGCGGCACCGCCTCGGGCGAGGTGCTCAGTGGTACCTCCGGCGCGGACGTCATCCGCGGCTATGCCGGGAATGACACTATCAACGGTGGCGACGGCAACGACGTGATCGATGGCGGCCGCGGCGCGGACGCGCTCAGCGGCGGGCTGGGTAACGACACCTACCTCGTCGACAATGTCGGCGACACGGTCACCGAACTCGCCAATGAGGGAACCGACAACGTCCTGTCGTCCGTCACGTTCACGCTCGGCAGCAATGTCGAGCGGCTGACCCTGACCGGAACCGCCGATCTCGACGGCACCGGCAATGAGCTCGACAACACGATCTTCGGCAACGTCGGTAACAACGTGCTCAGCGGCGGCGCGGGCAACGACACCTTGCATGGCGGCGACGGCAACGACACGCTGAATGGCGGCGACGGCGACGACATGCTGATCGGCGACCTGGGCAACGACATCTTCAACGGCGGAGCGGGCTTCGACACGGTCAGCTATCAGTCCGCGAGCGGCCCGATCAACACCGACTGGATCGGGCACGTCACCGGCGCTGCCGGCAATGATCAGATCGGCGGCAGCGTCGAGCGGATCGTCGGCTCCAACTTCAATGACGTCCTGACCGCATTTGTCGGCATCGACATGACGCTTGAAGGGGGCGCCGGTAACGACACGCTGGTCGACTATGCCAACGACCGGCTTTTCGGTGGCGACGGAGACGATCTGCTGTTCGAAGGGTTCCTGCCCGGCGCGACGCAATCGAGCGACTATTACGACGGCGGTGCGGGCAACGACACGGTCAGTCTCGCCTACGCCGCGGGCGGCCTGACCATCGACCTCCAAATTTCCGGGACGGCTCAAGCGACGGGAGGCGCGGGTAACGATACGTTCGTCAACGTCGAAAACCTGATCGGCTCGAATTTCGCTGACACGTTGACCGGCGACGGCGGCGCCAACACGCTGAACGGCGGTGGCGGCGATGATACGCTTATCGGTCTCGCCGGCGCGGACCGGATCATCGGGGGCGAGGGGAATGATACGATTTCCGGCGGCTCGGGCGTTGACACCCTCACCGGCGGAGCAGGCACGGATACGTTCGTCGATACCAAGGCGAACCTGTCGGGCGACGCGATCACCGACTTCGCGATGGGCGATCGCATCGTCCTGAGCGATGCGACCATGGCGGGCTTCACCGCTTCGATGACCGGCAACACGCTCAACTTCACCGGTGGCTCGCTCACGCTGACCAGCGTTCCGACGGGTCAGATCAGCTTCAAGGCCGCGGCGGGTGGGGGAGTTGAACTGAGCTTCAGCACCTTGTCGCCGCTGGTCATCAGCGACGTCCGCAGCGACTTCGACGGTGACGGCAAGGACGACATCCTGTGGCGCAACGACAACGGCCAGTTCGGCGGCTGGCTGGCCAACGGCAATGGCGGCTTCGCCTACAATGCCGCGGGCGGCGCGCCGATCGTGTCGACCGACTGGCACATCGTCGGCGGCGGCGACTTCAACGGTGACGGGCGCAGCGACATGCTGTGGCGCAACGACAACGGCCAGTTCGGCAACTGGCTGGCCAACCCGAACGGCGGCTTTGCCTACAACGCAGCGGCCGGCGTGACGATGGTGTCGACCGACTGGCACATCGTCGGCACCGGCGACTTCAACGGGGACGGGCGCGACGACATCCTGTGGCGCAACGTCGACGGCACGCTGGGCAACTGGCTGGCCAACCCCAACGGCGGGCATTCGTACAACGCCGCCGCGGGCGCGGTGCAGGTCTCGACCGACTGGCACATCGCGGGCACCGGCGATTACAACGGCGACGGCCGGACCGACATCCTGTGGCGCAACGACAACGGCCAGTTCGGCAACTGGCTCGCCAACACGAGCGGCGGCTTCGCCTACAATGCGGCGGCGGGGATCACCGCGGTCGACAACAGCTGGAAGATCGTCGGCAGCGGCGATTTCAACGGCGACGGCCGGACCGACATCCTGTGGCGCAACGACAATGGCCAGTTCGGCGACTGGCTCGCCAACACAAGCGGCGGGTTCGCCTACAATGCGGCGGCCGGGGTCACGGCGGTCGACAACAGCTGGCACATCATCGACACCGGCGACTTCAACGGTGACAGCCGTGACGACATCCTGTGGCGCAACGACGACGGCCGCTTCGGCGACTGGCTCGGCAATGTTAACGGAGGCTTCTCGTACAACGCCGCGGCGGGGGTCACCGCGGTCACCAACGACTGGCACGTCCAGCCGCAGGACAGCCTGTTCGTCTGAACCGCCGTTCGTCTAGGCGATCATGCCGGGCGGCTCTAGGACGCCCGGCATGATCTCGCACAAGACCCGCTACGCGCTGCGTTCGCTCCTCTTCCTGGCCGAAGAGGGCGGGCGCGGGCCCGTGCAGCTCGCGCGCATCGCGTCGAGCCAGCGCGTACCGCCAAAATATCTCGAACTGATCATGCTCGACCTGAAGAAGGCCGGGCTGGTGCGCAGCGCCCGCGGGCCGAAGGGCGGCTATGTGCTCAGCCGCGAGCCGACCGCCATCTCGTTCGGCGAGATCGTCCGCGCCATGGAGGGCCCGATCGCCCTCATCCCCTGTGCCAGCGTCAACTTCTACGCCCCGTGCGGCGACTGCCACGACGAGGCGACCTGCGCCATCCGCCGTGCCTTCACCGAACTGCGCGACCGGAGCACGGAGATCCTCGATCGCATCTCGCTATCTGACGGAGCGGTGTTCGAGCAGCGCATCCTCGCCGACGACGCCGCGCCGAATGGAGCGTCCTGAACGACCATCTGAGCTATATCCCTATTGTCTAGTAGAGCACTAGACTTCATTCATGCGCGCTCCACACAGGGGACTCGCCATGACGTCATTTCGCCGCCTGATACTCGTCGCCTCGCTCGCCTCGATGACGGTTCAGCCCGCGCTCGCGGCACCGCCGCCGGCCGAGTTGCTCAACGTCTCCTATGACCCGACGCGCGAGCTCTACCAGGCGATCAACGCCAACTTCGCTCGCCGCTGGCAGGCCAATACGGGCCAGCAGGTCACCATCCGCCAGAGCCACGGCGGGTCGGGCAAGCAGGCGCGCTCGGTCATCGACGGGCTCAAGGCCGATGTCGTCACGCTCGCGCTGGCCTATGACATCGATGCGATCGCGGACAAGGCGAAGCTGCTGCCCGCCAACTGGCAGTCGCGCCTGCCCAACAACAGCACGCCCTATTATTCGACGATCGTGTTCCTGGTCCGCAAAGGCAATCCCAAGCACATCCGCGACTGGGGCGATCTCATCCGCCCCGGCGTCCAGGTCATCACGCCCAATCCCAAGACCAGCGGCGGGGCGCGCTGGAACTATCTCGCGGCGTGGGGCTATGCGACGCGGCAGTTCCACTCGCCGGTCAAGGCGCGCGAGTTCATGACCCGCCTGTTCCACAACGTGCCGGTACTCGACAGCGGCGCGCGCGGCGCGACCACCACCTTCGTCGAGCGCGGCCAGGGCGACGTGCTGATCGCGTGGGAGAACGAGGCGTTCCTCGCCGTCAACAAGCTCGGCCGCGGCCAGTTCGAGATCGTCAATCCGTCGGTCTCGATCCTCGCCGAGCCGCCGGTGGCCGTGGTCGACCGGGTGGTCGACCGCAAGGGCACCCGCAAGGTCGCGGAGGCGTATCTGAACTATCTCTACACGCCCGAGGCGCAGGACATCATCGCGCGCAACTACTATCGCCCACGCAATCCCGCGGTCGCGGCCAAGTACAAGGGCCGCTTCCCCTCCATGCCGCTGTTCACCATCGACCGGAACTTCGGCGGGTGGGGCAAGGCGCAGGCGGCGCACTTCGCCGATGGCGCGACGTTCGACCAGATCATGGAAGTCGCCAAGCGCTAGGCGCCGCGACACCCTCACGCACAAGGATCACAGCATGCGCATCCTGCTTCTCGCGGGCGCCTCGGCGCTCGCCCTTTCGGCTCCGCTCCACGCCGAGCAGGCGCCGGCACCGGCCCAGCCGAACGAACAGCCATCCGCCGACGAGGCCGCCCCTGCCCCTGCCCCCGGCGGATCGCCGCTCGACACGCTCGTTACCGACGACAGCCCGGCCGCTGCGCCGACCGCTGCCGCGGCAACCGGCAATCCGGTGCTCGATCGGCTCAACGCGCTCGAGGCGCGCATCCACCAACTCGAGGCTCGCAACCAGCAGCTTGAGCAGCAGGCCGAGGTCAGCGACGAGCGGCTGAAGTCGGTCGAGGTCCGCTCGACCAAGGCGGTCCAGTTCGGCTGGGTTCCGACGATCGGCGAGCCGACCGGCGCCTTCACCTTCAAGCCGCGCGGTGTGGTCGACATCGACGCGGCCGCCTTCCGCCAG
This sequence comes from uncultured Sphingomonadaceae bacterium, assembly GCA_964235835.1. Lineage (GTDB taxonomy): Bacteria > Pseudomonadota > Alphaproteobacteria > Sphingomonadales > Sphingomonadaceae > Sphingomicrobium. The sequence goes on from CAXSDY010000027.1 coordinate 14,754, forward strand.
CGCCGCGGCGGCTACGACTTCAACAATGGTACCGCGTTTCGCCGCGCACGCATCGGCTTCGAAGGCACCGCCTTCAACGCGTTCAACTATCGGGTCGAGGCCGACTTCGCCGGCAACGTCGTCAGCATCACGGACGCCTACCTGCAGTACACGAGGATCCCGAAAATCCTCCTGACGCTCGGCCAGCACAAGGCGCCGTTCGGGCTCGAGTCGAACAACAGCGACAATTACAACGTCTTCATGGAACGCGGGATGTTCACCAACGCCTTCGGCAATGCCGGCGCGGAGCGGCGCATCGGCCTGTCCGCCACCTGGTCGCCGCGCGAGGCGGTCAGCGTCTCGGCCGGCGTGTTCGGCGACAATGAAAGCGTCGCCCGCTCGACCGGCACCCCGGTCACCAACACGCCGAGCGAAAGCCGCGGCGTCAACGCCCGTGCGACGTGGGAACCGGTGTTCGACACCGGCAAGATCGTCCACCTCGGCCTCGCCGGCTATTACCGCACCAACCTCAAGACCGGTGACGTGGCGGAGTCCGTCCGCCTGACCGAGCGTCCCAACGTGCGCGTCGACAACGGCAATATCGCCGACAGCGGCGTGATCACCGGCGTCCACTCGCTGCGCTATGCGGGCGCCGAAGCGGCCGCAGTACTTGGCCCGCTGACCGTTGCCGGCGAGGCCGGGCGGCTGTGGCTCGACCGGGCGACGCTGCCCAACCGGCATTTCACCGGCTTCTACGGCTATGCCGCCTACATGCTGACCGGCGAGACGCGCCCGTTCAAGAGCGGCAATTTTGACCGCATCAAGCCGTTCCACGAACTCGGCAAGGGCGGCCTCGGGGCGTTCGAACTCGCCTTGCGCTACGACCAGCTCGATCTCGGCAGTACGCCGATCGTCGCGCGCGCCGGCAACGAGGCGAAGAGCATCACGCTCGGCCTAAACTGGTACTTCAATCCCTACGCCAAACTGATGTTCAACCTGATCCACTTCACCGGCGACAACACGCCGCTCGATCCCGTCGGCAACAAGACGAAGGGCGACGCGCTCGCCACGCGCCTTCACTTCGACTTCTGACCAACGAAGAACGGGCGCCGCTTCGCGAGAAGCAGCGCCCGCCCGTCTCATTGCGACGCTTAGCGCGTCGTGACGGTCGTCGTGGTGCGATGGGTCGCCGGGCGGGCGTGACTGGTCGCCTTGCGCCGGACCACTCGCTTGCGGATCGGAGCCACCGTGGTCGCGGGCGTCGCCGCCTGGTCGGTCGAGGTGGTCGTAACGGTCGTCTCCGCAGCCGGCGCCGGGGCGGGAGCGGGCGTCTGGACGATCACCGGCGGTGCGGAGCGCGCAGCGGCAGCATCGGCGGTGGCGGCAGCCGCTGCGGCCTGGGCGCTGGCGGCGCGGCTGTTGGCGTCCTCCGCCTGGCGCTGGGCGTCGGCGGTGGCCGCCTGCTGCGCGGCATTGCGCTCGCTCTGCGAGGCGGCGAGCGCCTGGTCGGCCAGCTCGGAGGCGCGCGTCGCATCGCGGAACGCGTCGTCCTTGGCATGGTGGTTAAGCTCGTCCTGCGCGGTGTGAAGCGTGCTCACCGCCTGCGCGTGGAGGCGCGGCGCGTCGCCCGCGGCACCGACGATGTTGGCGGCGTCGATCTTGGCCTGGGCCGCCGCGATCGCCTTGCGCGCTCGGTCGGTCTTGCCCTCGGCGGACGCAGCGGTCGACATCGTCATGCAGGCCGACGCCGCGAGTCCGAGCGCGAGGAATTGCTTGCCGTTCATTCTATTCTCTCCGGATATTGCCCGCTTTCAACGAGCAGTAGCGGGACGAGGTTCCCCTGACGGGCGCGTCAGCCGCTTGCCGGAACGCTGCCACTCCCCTGCCCGCCGCTGTTCGCCGGCATGGGATTGCCGGGCCTAGTCAGCGGCGAACCGGCCGGCGTGACCCGCCACACCGTGTTGCCGACGTCGTCCGCGATCAGCAGCGCCCCGAACCTGTCGACCGCCACCCCGACTGGCCGCCCGCGGCTCTTGCCCTGGTCGGCGTCACGGAAGCCGGTGACCACGTCCTCGGCCATGCCCGTGGGGCGACCGTTGACGAACGGCACGAAGGCGACCTTGTAGCCCGACGGCGAGTAGCGGTCCCAGCTGCCATGCTCGCCAATGAAGGCCCCGCCGCGATAATGCGCGGGCAGCAGATTGCCGGTGTAGAAGGTCAGCCCCAGCGCGGCGACGTGCGATCCCAGCGCATAATCCGGCTTGATCGCCCGTGCGACCAGGTCCGGCCGGCGATCCATCGGCGCGATGCGTGGATCGGTGTGCTGGCCGTAATAGCTGAACGGCCAGCCGTAGAAGCCGCCGTCGACGACCCGCGTCAGATAGTCCGGCACCAGGTGCGCGCCCAATTCGTCGCGCTCGTTGACGACGACGTAGAGGTCGTTCGTGCCCGGATAGAAGACCGGGCTGTTCGGATTGCGCAGGCCGGTCGCGAACTCGCGCGCGCGGCCGGAAGCACGGTCGATCTCCCACACGCTGGCGCGGCCCTTCTCGGCCTCCAGCCCATTCTCGGCGATGTTTGAATTCGATCCGACGGTCGCATAGAGCCGCTGTCCGTCCGGCGAGAGCACCAGCGATTTGGTCCAGTGATGGTCGATCGGCCCACCGGGCAACGGCGTCAGCATCTTGCCCGGCGCCGTGATCGGCGTCGTCTGGCCGAGCGGATAGGGATAGGCGACGACCCCATCGGTATTCGCGACGTAGAGGATATTGTCGATCCAGGCGACGCCGAACGGCGAGTGCAGCTTGTCGAGCAACAGCGACTGGACCTCGGGCACGCCGTCGCCGTTGGCGTCGCGGATCAGCGTGATGCGGCTCGCCGACTTGGGTCCGCCCGGCGCACTTGTCGCCTTGTTCTTGACCAGCGCGACGATCGGGTCCTTGGGCCGCTTAATCGGCTCGGGCGGCGGCGACTTGGACTGGACCGCCAGGATGTCGCCGTTCGGCAGGACATAGACGAACCGCGGGTGCGCCAGCCCGGTCGCGAGCGCCGAAATCGCCAGCCCCGCCGCCACGCACGGCGTCTCGCCCGACTTCCAGCCGACCCCGTTCGACACGTTGATCGGCGGCAGCAGGAACTGCTTGGGATCGGGCAGCGCCGGGTTCGGCCCGATCTGGCTGTTCTCGTCGAACTTGGGATCGCTGCACGCCGACACCGCGGCGATCAGGGATGCGGCAAGCAACAGGGCGGCGCGGTTCATGCGGCATACTCCGGGGCGTTCGCATCGCGGTGGTTGCGCCGTTCCATCAGCCCGGCCACGATCCCGCCGGCATAGAGCAGGATCACGCACAACAGGCTGAGCAGGATGCCCTCCGGCACCACTGCGGTCCACCCGTCGCGGCTATGAACGAAGGCATTGAGCAGTCCCACCAGCCACGCCAGGATGGTGAGACCGCTGTGCCACCAGGCGCCGGGCCGCCCGCGCGCGCCGCCGGTGAACAGGTCGATGAGCCCGAACAGAATGGCGAACCCGCCCATGATCAGCGCCGCGGTGATCAGCCAGATTGAAAAATACTGCCACGTGAGATTGCCGCTGCGCATGTAGACATAATCGGTGATCAGCGCGAAGGTGAAGAAGGCCGTCGGGAAGCCGCCCAGCCAGCGATGAAGCCCATTGGCCCACGGCAGCCCGGTCCCGCGCCCGCGTTTGCCGGGAGGCGCATCCGCCCAGATCTGGCGCGGCGGCAGGCCCGCCGTCGGTTCGTCGCTGGTCACGGCCATAAGCGTCGCTCCTGTGGAGTGCGCTATACGAGCGACAGGACGGCGGTGTTCCGGCGGCGCCTCGCTGCAGTGCAGACCCGGCCATGCTTCGGCTGACGAAGCAGCGCCGGCCCCGCTCAAGCCCGGCAGACGAATACAGGGCGCCCCCACCAAGACGTCAGCCCGAACTTGATCCGGGCGAGGGCTAAGCCTCGAAACGCGCCCCTACCCGCCAACGCGAACCGCAACACCCGCGAACACGCCCGCCGCCCGCTTGATCCCCTGCCCCGTTCTGCTATGCGCGCAGCCTTCCGATGAGCGTTGGAAACCCGCGGGAGGCCTGACCGGCCGTCTGGACCGCTCGACTTGAACCGGGCCGGCCCTCGCCGACCCCCTAGAGAGTGACACGATATGGCCAAGAAGATTACCGGATACGTCAAGCTGCAGGTGCCCGCGGGCGCCGCCAATCCGTCGCCGCCGATCGGCCCGGCGCTGGGCCAGCGCGGCGTCAACATCATGGAATTCTGCAAGCAGTTCAACGCCTCCACGCAGGAGTTGGAGAAGGGCATGCCGATCCCGACGGTGATCACCGTGTTCGCGGATCGCAGCTTCTCCTTCACCACCAAGACCCCGCCCGCCAGCTTCCTGCTCAAGAAGGCGGCGAAGCTGAAGTCGGGCTCGAAGGAGCCGGGCAAGGTTTCCGCGGGCACGATCGCGCGCTCGGCCGTGGCGGAGATCGCCGAGCAGAAGATGAAGGACCTCAATGCCAACGACATCGAGGCCGCAACGAAGATCATCGAAGGCTCCGCTCGCGCGATGGGCCTCCAGGTCGTGGAGGGCTAAGCCATGAAGATCACCAAGAAGCACAAGGCCCTCGAGGGCAAGGTCGACGCCACGAAGCTGTACGACGTGGACGCGGCGATCGGGCTGGTCAAAAGCCTCACCTCGACCAAGTTCGACGAAACCGTCGAGGTCGCATTGAACCTGGGCGTCGATCCGCGCCACGCCGACCAGATGGTCCGGGGCGTCGTCAATTTGCCCAAGGGCACCGGCAAGGACGTTCGCGTCGCCGTCTTCGCGCGCGGTGCCAAGGCCGACGAAGCGACCGCGGCGGGTGCCGAAGTGGTCGGCGCCGAGGATCTGATGGAATCGATTCAGGGCGGCACGATCGACTTCGACCGGGTCATCGCGACGCCGGACATGATGGGTCTGGTCGGCCGCCTCGGTAAGGTGTTGGGTCCCAAGGGCCTGATGCCGAACCCGAAGCTCGGCACGGTGACGATGAACGTCACGCAGGCCGTGACCGACGCCAAGTCCGGCCAGGTCGAGTTCCGGGTCGAGAAGGCCGGCATCATCCACGCCGGGATCGGCAAGGCGAGCTTCCCCGAGGGCGACCTGCGGGCCAACTTCGACGCGTTCCTCGACGCGATCGTCAAGGCCAAGCCGGCCGGTGCCAAGGGCAAGTTCGTCAAGAAGGTCAGCCTGAGCTCGACCATGGGTCCGGGCATCAAGATCGACACGACCGAGATGGCGGGCGCCTGACCCGCTCAGCGGCGGCTGGAGCACCCGTTCCGGTCGCCGTCCGGCCGGCGGCCCCCGGTGCGCGGCCGTCGGTCGCAAAAACAAGGGGATAGCCGGAACCAACCGGCCGACCCGAGCACTACAACCCGGCACGTCGGATCGTGCCGGCATCGGCCGGTCGGACCGTGAGGAGACGAGCCGTCGCCAACTTCAGCGAAAACCGGCGAGGATGCTTCGCCATCGCCGCGATCTGCGCGACGGTAATTGCGGGCCTCGCCTACATCGGGCTGAGCACCAGCGACATGGCACAGCGCAACGAAGTCATCGCTACCGACCGCACCCAGTAAGGAGCAGCGCCCCCTCCACGAAGCCGCGCCGCTTGCCGCCCCTAGCCGCGCTCGCCGCGCATCGGCGGTGGTGTGGTGGTGGTGGGGGCGGTGGCGGCGTGGAGCCGGCGTCGGCGGGCGGGGCAGCAGCGTCGGGAACGGCTGCTGACGGCGCCATTGCCGGGGATGGCTGCATCGCCCCTTGCGGCAAGGCTGCGCCCGAGAATGCCGCCCGGAGGCGCGAGCCCGCATATTGCTGCGCCTGACCGGCTGCCGGGATGACCGCGTCGGCGCCGAAGAACTCGTGCGTCACACCGGGGAATTCCTGCCGGTCGACACTGACGCCCGCCGCCTGCAGTCGCTGGGCCAACATCTCGCCGTCCGAGCGCAGCGGATCGATCTGGGCGGCGATCATCGTCACCGGAGGCAGCTCCGCGAGGTTGCCGGCGACGAGGTTGAGGCGGGGGTCCATCAGGTCCGCCGGCT
>CAXSDY010000028.1:0-20673 GCA_964235835.1 uncultured Sphingomonadaceae bacterium
GACGATCAGGGGCGGGTTCATGGGGATCGCCCCTGCGCCGTTTCCGCTTAAAGAACCTCGAACAGCCCGGCCGCGCCCATGCCGCCGCCGACGCACATGGTGACGACGACATGCTTGACCCCTCGGCGCTTGCCCTCGAGCAGGGCGTGGCCGGTGAGGCGCGCACCCGACATGCCGTAGGGATGGCCGATCGAGATCGCGCCGCCGTTGACGTTGAGCTTGTCCATCGGGATGCCGAGGGTGTCAGCGCAATAGAGCACCTGCACCGCGAACGCCTCATTCAATTCCCACAGGCCGATGTCGCCGACCTTCAGGCCGAAGCGCTTGAGGAGCTTGGGCACGGCATAGACCGGACCGATGCCCATCTCGTCGGGTTCGGTGCCCGCGACCGCCATGCCGAGGTAACGGCCGAGCGGGGCGAGTCCGCGCTGCTGGGCCATGTCCGACGTCATCACGACGCACGCCGAGGCGCCGTCGCTGAGCTGAGACGCGTTGCCGGCGGTGATGATGTTGTCGGCGGCGCCGCGGACCGGCTGGAGCTTCTGGAGGTCTTCCAGGGTAGTCTGCGGCCGGTTGCCCTCGTCCTTGTCGAGGGTGACCTCCTTCATCGAGACCGCGCCCGTCTCCTCGTCCTTGACGCCCATCTTGGCGGTGACCGCGATGATCTCGTCGGCAAACACGCCGGAGGCCTGGGCGGCGGCGGTGCGCTGCTGCGACTGGAGGGCGTATTCGTCGCAGCGCTCGCGCGACACGCCGTAGCGGTTGCCCACGATCTCGGCGGTGTCGATCATCGGCATGTAGACGCCGTTGTGCATGGACAGCAGCTCGGGGTCGGGGCCGACGCGCATCTCGCCGGTCTGCACGAGGGAGATGCTCTCGACGCCGCCGGCGACGCATACGTCCATGCGGTCGACGATGACCTGCTTGGCGGCGGTGGCGATGGCGACCAGGCCCGAGGCGCACTGGCGGTCGATCGACAGGCCGGCGACGCCCACGCCGAGGCCGGCGCGCAGAGCCGACGTGCGGCCGATGGTCGTCTGCACGCCCTGCTGCATGGCGGCGCCCATCACCACGTCCTCGATCTCGCCGGGCTGGACTCCGGCGCGCTCAACCGCCGCGCGGATCGCGTGGGCGGCCAGCGTTGGCGAGGGGGTGGCGTTGAACGCGCCGCGATAGGCGCGGCCGATGGGTGTGCGGGCGGTGGAAACGATGACGGCGTCGCGAGCGGACATTCTTCTCTCCTGGTGTTTAGACGAACATGAGGCCGAGCCATTGGGCGGTCAGCGCCGGCTTGGGCTCGCCTTCGATTTCAACGGTGACGGTGTGGCGGAACAGCAGCTGGCCGGGGGCCTTCTCGTCGACCCCGTCGAGCGTGAAGTGGCCGCGGATGCGCTTGCCGGAGCGGACCGGGGCGATGAAGCGGACGCGGTCGCTGCCATAGTTGACGCCCATCTTGAGCGTGTCGGGCGCGAGCATGACGTTGGCCGACATGCGCGAGAGGAGCGACAAGGTGAGGAAGCCGTGGGCGATGGTGCCGCCGAACGGGGTGCGTGTGGCGGCCTCCGGATCGACGTGGATAAACTGCTGATCCTCGGTTGCGTCGGCGAATGCCTGGATGCGCGGTTGGTCGATGGTGATCCAGCTGGACACGCCGATTTCGCTGCCGATCCTGGCGCGGATGTCTTCGAGGGAGGCGACGGGCATGGCCCGTCCTAGGCGCGGCGGGACGGCGGCGACAAGCCCTGCAGCGGCGACGCTACGTCCCGCGCGAATTGTGCCGCGCGGAGGCTAGATCGGGAGGCTGAGCTGCGCCGGGCGCAGGCCGACGGGCCGCCGAGTCGGGCCGGTCCAGTCGCCGAGCCGCAACAGCGCCACGGTCGTGAACACCAGCATCGCGGCCATCGGCAAGACGACCAACAGCGCGCCGGCGAGGAGCAGCGGCGCATCCTTGCCGAGCGCGAGCAGGCCGAACAGCACGCGCGAGAAGGGGAGGATGGTGCTGCCCAGCAGCTGCTTCGAACAGCGCGAACAGCGGCGCGAACAGGCGCCAGAACCCGGGCCCACCCCAGCGGAACGCGTAGAGCGTGAGGCCGAGGACGGCCGTCGCGTTCATCAGGGCGATGGCGATGTGCGGAGGAGTCGAGCGATGCGGCAGCAGCAGGCGCGGGATGTCGCCGACGCTCTCGCCCCACAGCATGACCGCGGCGAAGACCATCCAGCCGAGGTGCCTGCGCGGTGCCATGGGGAGCGGGTTAGCCGGGGGCCGCTAAGGAACCCTGAATCAAGCGCCGGGGGTCAGCAGTGTCCCGTCGGCGCCTGCCGTAAACCCGGTCTGGACCGGCGTCGCGAGCAGCAGGCCCTCGCGCGCGAGTCTGTCGAGCAGGGCGGTGAGGATCGCGGCCTTGCGCACCGCATTCCCGTCGGCATCGAGGCTGTCGTCGTCATAGAGGAGTTCATGGTCGAGGCTGCTTGGAGCGATGCCGGTCAGCGTGCAGCGCACGAACGTGCAGCCCGGCGCAGCTGCGACGCTCGCCCGGGCGATGGGCTCCACCTGCGCGAGGCGGTCGGGTGGGGTCTTGAGCATCAGCCCGAACGGGATCACGACGCGGCGGCGGTGGGCTTCGGCGAGGTTGTGGATCTCGCGCTCGAGCAGCTTGGTGTTGGCCATGACGATCTGCTCGCCCGAGGGGGAACGGAGGCGGGTCGTCTTGAGGCCGATGCGCTCGACCGTCCCGACCGTGCTGTCGAAGCGGATCGTGTCGCCGCGGCGGAACGGCTTGTCGAGCAGGATCGCGAGGGCGGCGAACAGGTCGGAGAAGATGCCCTGCGCGGCGAGACCGATGGCGATGCCGCCGACACCGAGCCCGGCGATCAGCGCGGTGACGTTGACCCCGAGATTGTCGAGGATCACGACCAGCGCGATTCCGAACAGCGCAACGCTCACCAGCACGCGGATCACGGCCGCCGCATTGCCCAGCGTCGTGCCGCCCGGCTCCTCGCCGACATTGCGGTGAACGGCGCCAAGGATCAGCTCGCGTGCCCAGACCGCCGCCTGCAGCGCGCCGGCGATGGTCACCACGACATGCAGCACATGCTCGGGTTTGGCGGGCATGTCGGCGAAGCGGGCGACGGCGTCGGCAGCGGCGGCGACCATGAACAGGACCGACGTCCTCGACAGCGCCTGGCCGACGACGCCCTTCCACGTCAGGCAAGTCGGGTCCCGTTCGACGATGCGGTGGCCGAGCGCACGCAGCGCGAGCATCACGAGCACCAGCACGGCGGCCACCAGGCTGCCCAGGATGAGTGCGTCGGCATTACCGGCAAGCCAGCCGGAGGCGCGGTCGACGACGTTCATCGGGGTGCTTTGGTTCGGCTGGCGGGCCGCGGCAAGGATCGACACCGGTCGGCCGGTATCAAGTTGTTCGCGTGGGAACGAGTAGGTCGGGCTCAGGCCGCTTCCACCTCAGCGACATCGTTCGCCACCACTTTGCGGCGGCGCCTGGGGCGGGCCTTGAGGAAGGCGAGCAGCGCCGACTCCGCGTCGGAAAGGCCCGGCCGCTTGCGCCACGGCGGCATACCATCGAGCGGGTTGCGGGGATTGTCCTTGACGGCGTCGAGGATGGCCGGATGGACATAGGATTTGCGGCTGATCGCCGGCGTGTTGCCGAGCGCGGCGGCGACCGGCTCGACCACCGTCTGCACGGTGATCCGCTCGCCCGGCGTGTGCGCCAACAGCTGCTCCATCGCGATCGCACTCGCCCCCCACGTGCGGAAATGCTTGGCCGTGAAGTCGCAGCCCATCGCCTCGCGAATATAGTCGTTGACGTCCGCTGAGGTGATGCCGTGGGGCTCGCCGTCGCTGCCGACATATTGGAACAGGGACTGGCCGGGCAGGTCCTGGCAGCGGGTCACGATGCGGCCGAGCGTGCGATCGGTGATCGTCAGGTCGTGGACGATGCCGTGCTTGCCGGTGAAGCGCATCTTGAGCTTGCGGCCCTCCTTGCGGATGTGGCGGCTGCGCAGGGTGGTCGCGCCGAAGCTCTTGTTGGCCTTGGCGTACTGGCTGTTGCCGATGCGCAGGTAGGCGGTGTCGAGCAGGCGGACCACGGCGGCGAGGACAGTTTCGCGCGACAAGCTGCGCTTGCGCAGGTCGGCGGCGACCTTCCGGCGAAGGCGGGCGAGACGGCTACCGAAATCGAGCGTGCCCTCATATTTGCTGGCGTCCGCCTTGGCCCGGAAATCCGCGTGGTAGCGATATTGCTTGCGGCCCTTAGCGTCGATCCCGGTCGCCTGGATATGGCCATTCGGCCAGGGGCAGAACCAGGCGTTCTCATAGGCCGGGGGCAGGCCGATCGCATTCAGCCGGTCGATCTCCTCCCGTTCGGTGATCCGATTACCATGGGGGCCGACATAGGAATAGCCGATGCGGGCCTTTTGCCGCGTGATGCCGGGAATGCTGTCGTTTGAGTGGCGTAACATCGGGCACTTTCCGCGAACTGGGCTCTTGGACCCAATGACGTGCGGGGCGGCTGGTTCCGGCGGGCAGCAACGGAGTTTGGGAATGACGGCGATCGGCGAGGCACGGATCCTGATCATGGCGACCGACGGGTTCGAGGAGAGTGAGCTGTTCGGCCCGCGCGAGATACTGATCGACCGCGGAGCCCAGGTGACCCTCGCGTCGCCCGATTCGAAGCCGATCCAGGCCACCGTGCACGACGATCCCGGCAAGACCATCCGGCCCGACCTGACGATCTCGGGCGTGAATGCCGACGACTACGATGCGCTGCTGCTGCCCGGCGGGGTGCGCAATCCGGACGCGCTGCGGATGAACGAGGATGCGATCGCGATCATCCGGCGCTTCGCGGCGGCCGGCAAGCCGATCGCTGCGATCTGTCACGGCCCGTGGCTGCTGGCCGAGGCTGACATCGTGCGCGGCGTGCGCCTGACCAGCTGGCCGTCGATCCGCACCGATCTCCGCAATGCTGGCGCAACGGTGGTCGACGAGGCGGCCGTGACCAGCGGCAACATCGTGACGAGCCGCAACCCCGACGACGTGCCCGAGTTCACTGCCGCGCTGATCGGACTCATAGAACGCTAGATCGTCGCCGCTTAACCGCTCGCCAAGCTTTGCTGGTTACACGGGAAGCATGGACCGGGGATGGCATCGACATTGGGGAGATCGGCTGGCCGATGTCCTCGGCGCAGTTGCGGTTGCGGCGGGCTGGGGCGGTTCGGCGTTGCTGCTGGCGCCGCGCTTCGACTGGCCCGCGGCTCCACTCGGCCTCGGCGCGGCGGGGGCGGGACTCGGCATCGGGTGGCTGCTGATGCGCGCCGTGCCGGCAGCGCCGTTCGTCCTGCCACTCGCGCCGTTCGAGGCAGCGGTGTTTGAGGCGACGGCTCCAGACGAACCGATGGTGCTCGACGATCCCCTGCCACAAGCCGAGCACGATTCCCGGGTCGTCCAGCTGTTCGCGCCGGGCGAGGGGCCCACAGCTGGCGAGATCAAGGCGCGCATCGACCGGCACCTGGCCGAGACCCAGCGTACCGGCGCGGCCCTGCCGGAACTCGCCGCGGCCGAACCGGCCTCCCACGTCGCGGCGCAGACCAGCTTCCCGCCGGACGCGACGGAAGCGCTTTACGCCGCGCTGGAGGACATCCGCCGTTCGCTCCAGCGCGGCTGAGCGTCACGCCGCAATCGTCAGGGCGGCCAATTCAACGCTGATCGAGCCGTCGGCGTGGGTGGCCGGCTCCTGCTCGACCGCGATGTCGGCAAGGATCTGGCCTGGAATGACGAACTCCGCCTGGGCCAGCCCATCGAGCAGACGGTCGATCACCGATTGCGCGTCCGGTCCCGGAACTCGCCAGCCGATCTCGTGGCGCTCGCCCTCGAAGGTCAGCGAATGCCATTCCGTCGAGCGGTAGTGGGTGAGCAGCACTTCGTCCCGCTCGACCCCGGCTCGCGACAGCAGCGCCCGGATGAGACCGCCCGCCGCGGCAGACATGGCGATCTTCATCATCGGCCGAGCTCCAGGAAAGCCCGCACCCGCGCCTCGGTGGCGGGGCGCGGCTCGCGGCCCTTGCGCAGGTCGAACACGAAGCGTGGGTCGCGCACAACGTCCCGGCCGAAGCGGGCCGGTGTCGTTTGAACGCGCCGGATGTACCCTTCAATGTCCCTTAGCAATTTCACGATCATCATCCCCACCCAACGACTCGGCTCCTGTAAGATTCCCATCCATTTCCTACTTGTCCAGCGTTGCTCCTACGTTTACCATAGGGACATCATGGTTGAAGACCCGAGAACCCTGTTGGCGCGGCTCTGCGAGGAGAGAGGAGAGGATTTTGCCTCTTTATCTCGCCTGCTGGGAAAGAATAGCGCCTACATCCAGCAGTACCTTCGCCGCGGCACGCCCAAGCGGCTGAGGGAAGAGGAGCGGCGAACCCTCGCGCGCTACTTCGGGATCCCGGAGTCGGCGCTTGGCGCGCCGCCCCACGGGCTGAACGGCGGCGGCGGGCTGGTCAGCGTGCCGCGCGTTCCGGTGGCCGCCTCCGCCGGCCCGGGCGCGCTGCCGGCCGACGAGCGGCCGCGGCCCTATTTCGCCTTCGACGAGCGGTGGCTGCGCAGCATGACGTCAGCCAACACCAGCGACCTCGTCATCATCCGCGTCGAGGGCGACTCGATGGCGCCGACGCTGGGCGACGGGGACGATATCCTCGTCGACCAGGGCGACTGCGGCGATCGGCTGCGCGACGGCCTGTACGTGCTGCGCGTGGACGAGGCCTTGATCGTCAAGCGCGTGGCGCTCAATCCAGTCACGCGGCGGGTGACGCTGCAGTCGGACAACCCGGCCTACCCCGACTGGCCCGACCTTGAGCTCGACGCGATCCACTGCATCGGCCGGGTCATCTGGGCCGCGCGAAGAGTCGCTTAGTTGCGAACGCGGCTGCGGTCGATCAGCCAGACGAGCAGCGCCGCGAGGACGCCGATGCCGGTGCCGCGCAGGACGCCGAGCATGGGCTGACCGGTTGCCACGCCCCAGATTGTCCCGCCCAGTATCGCGAGCATGAGGAACAGGCCGCCGGCGTGGGTGGTGGGAGTGCGCATGTCCGCGCCTTGGCAGATGCGCAGGTCGCGCGCCACCCGCGCCCCCGGTGAATGGTTGATGGGCAGCTAAGGACGATTGTGCGCGCCCCCGAAAGACCGGCGGCGTCATAGCCAGCGGATGGACGCTCCCTTCATCTCCGGCCGCCCGGCGCTCGAGGATGCGACCGGGCTGATGGCGGCTTATGGCGCCAAGGCCGTGCTGGAAGCGGCCGCCCGCGCGAACGCCAGCCGCGACGCCGGCAATGTCCTGCGGTTCTGCCACTGGCGTCAGATCGAGCGGGTGATCGTCACCCTGTCCAGCGACGCGGCGTTCGGCACCGTCCACTAGGGGTAGAGCAGGAACCCTTCCCGCTCGGCGCGCCACGCCTGCTCGTCGGGGAGAGCGAGTGCATCGAGGTCACCCGCTCTGGCCTCTACATCGTCGACCCACTCGCGCAGGCCCGGTCCGCCGTTGATGACGTCGATCGGCAGCTTGCCAAAGGCGTATTCGTACGGGAAGTCGCGCCACAGCGGGTAGTCGGGATAAAGGCTGCGGATCGCCTTCAACCCCAGCGCCTGGACGCGCCACGGGCGGAACGCGAGGTGATCGTAGAACCCGCCTTCGGCATGGATGTGAACCCCGTGGCACAACTGGCCGACATGTTTGTGGAACGTCGGTTCGAACCAGATGTCGCGCAGGACACAGCCAGCGAGCCAGTGAGGCGCCATGCGTTGCATTCCGGCGAGCACGGCCTGTGCGTCTATGTCCGGCGCGCCGAACAGTTCAAGCGGGCGCGTCGTGCCGCGACCTTCGCTGAGCGTCGCGCCTTCGAGCATGACCGTGCCGGCGTAGCAGCGCGCCATGTTGAGGTTGGGCGCGTTGGGCGAGGGATTGATCCATAGCCGGTCGGATGGCCAGCCGAAGCCGGGAGCTTCGTCGGGACGCCAGCCTTCCATCTCGATCACGCGGTAGTCGATGTCTAGCTTGAAGTAGTTGATGAACCAGTGGCCAAGTTCGCCGAGCGTCAAACCATGGCGCATCGGGATCGGTCCGGCGCCGACGAAACTCTCCCAGCCGAGCAGCAGAGTCGTGCCCTCGACCGGGCGTCCGGCGGGATTGGGCCGGTCGAGGACCCAGACTGACTTGCCGTGCTCGGCCGCCGCCTCGAGCACGTAGAGCAGGGTGGTGATGAAGGTGTAGATGCGGCAACCGAGGTCCTGCAGGTCGATCAGGACGATGTCGAAGGTGGCCATCATCTCCGGCGTCGGGCGGCGGACTTCGCCGTAGAGGCTGAACACCGGGATGCCGAGCGCCGGGTCGGTGAAATCGGCGCTTTCGACCATATTGTCCTGCTTGTCGCCGCGCAGGCCGTGCTGCGGGCCGAACGCCGCGGTGAGCGTGACGTCACCGGTGGCGGCGAGCGCATCCAGGCTGTGCCCCAGGCTGCGCGTGACCGAAGCGGGGTGAGCGACCAGCGCGACGCGCTTGCCGGCGAGCGGCGCGCGCAGGGCAGGGTCGGCGAGCAGGCGGTCGATACCGAACAGGGTCATAGGCGCTGCTTAGGCGAGCGTGGCCGTGAAGCAATCCGGGTCGTGGAAATCGGGCGGACCAGGAGGGTGGGCGAGGGCCCAATACGACTTGGTGCCGTCGGTTTCCTCGATCACGGCACATAGAGCCATCCCCAAAGGAGTGTCGGGGAGATTTGATAGATCGACGTCGACGCTGAGTTCTCTCGATCGCTCAGGATCGGATTCTAGGTGAGGATCGACAGCGAGGTGGAGGTTGCGCCGGCCGCATCGGTAGTCGTCGAAAACATAGGCCGCCCACTGGCACGAGGGCGAGAAGTTGAACTCGAAGTAGTCGGATCCGCCCTCGGGTTTGAGAAACAATTCGAAGCAGGTCGTGGCCCACAATCCATCCACGCGTTCCGCACCGATCGAACTGGGCAAAACGACCAGTTCCCCGCCATGGATAACGAAATCAAGAAGGACGTCGTCTCGATCAGTCGCCGTGACCTCCACCGTCACACGCGTCACAGAACGCGGAAGGCTTTGCGGATGCGGGATCAGGGAGAGAGTGAAGGTGGCCACGCCCCCCTTATTCGTCATTCCCGCGAAAGCGGGAACCCATCTCGTGCCGGTTCCAAGCTACTTCAGCTTACCAGCTGGGTCCCCGCTTTCGCGGGGATGACGGATTGAGTGTGGCTGACTAAGCACCCTTCCAATGAGTTATCGTTCGACCCTCCTGCGCACGCTCGATGAGCGCGGTTACATTCATCAGGCGACCGATGCAGCGGGGCTTGATGCGCTTGCGCAGCGCGAGGTCGTGCCCGCCTACATAGGGTTCGACGCGACCGCGCCCTCGCTGCACGTCGGCAGCCTCGTGCAGATCATGATGCTGCGACGGCTACAGCAGGCGGGGCACAAGCCGATCGTGCTGATGGGCGGGGGCACGACGAAGATCGGCGATCCGTCGGGCAAGGATGCCACGCGCAAGTTGCTGAGCGGTAACGACATCGCGGCGAACATCGCTGGGATCAAAGGAGTTTTCGAACGGTTCCTGACCTTCGGGGAGGGGCCAGCGGACGCCGTGCTGGTCGACAACGCGGACTGGCTCGAGAGGCTGAACCTTGTCGAATTCCTTCGTGACGTCGGGCGGCACTTCACCATCAACCGGATGCTGACGTTCGATTCCGTCAAGCTGCGGCTCGACCGCGAGCAGCCGCTGACCTTCCTCGAATTCAACTACATGATCCTCCAAGCCTATGATTTCGCTGAACTCGCGCGGCGGGCTGGGTGCCGGCTCCAGATGGGCGGGTCGGACCAGTGGGGCAATATCGTCAACGGTATCGAGCTCGGGCGCCGGATGGACGGGGCGGAGCTGTTCGGCCTGACCTCGCCCCTGATCACGACCGCCGACGGCGGCAAGATGGGCAAGACGGCGGCGGGCGCGGTGTGGCTCAACGCCGATCTGGTGAGCCCTTACGATTACTGGCAATTCTGGCGGAATACGCAGGACGGGGACGTCGTGCGGTTCCTCAAGCTGTTCACGGACTTGCCGTTGGCGGACATCGACGGGCTCGGCGCGCTCGGAGGCGCCGACATCAACCGAGCGAAGGTTGCGCTGGCGACCGCTGCGACCGCGCTGTTGCATGGGGAGGAGGCGGCGCGGGCGTCGGCAGAGACCGCGCGGCGGACATTCGCGGAAGGGGCGAGCGACAAGAATTTGCCGTCGCTGACAGTTGTTGGTTCGGTTGGGGTCGTAGCGGCGCTCACCGGCCTCGGCTTCGCGGCATCGAACGGCGAGGCAAGGCGCAAGATCGTGGAGGGCGCGGTGCGCGTGGACGGCGCGGTCGTCGATGATCCCGCACTGCAGATCGCGGTGGGCGACGGGCCGGTGAAGATCAGCCTCGGCAAGAAAAAGCACGGGTTGCTGAAGCGCTAACGTCACCCGGAACTGCGTTTCTTCCCGGTGCGATGAAGAAAAAAGCAGGCCCCGGATCAAGTCCGGGGTGACGCCTTTTACCCGCTCCTTATCAGCTCGATCGCCTGGTCGCGTTCGAACAGATACAAGGCCGTGCGGGCCGCCTCGCCGCGTGGGCTCGCCAAGCCGCCGTCGCGGTCGAGGAGCAGGCGGGCGTCGTCGGTCGCGATCGGCGCGAGTTCGGCGACCAGCTCGGGCGTGGCGACCTTGAACTGCTGTTCGCCCGACTGACGCGTACCGAGGATTTCGCCTGGGCCGCGCAGGCGCAGGTCCTCCTCGGCGATGCGGAACCCGTCGTTGGTCTCGCGCATCAGGGCGAGCCGGGCACGGCTGGTCTCGCTGAGCGCCGCGCCGCGGATCAGCAGGCAGGTCGAGGCCGCGGTGCCGCGGCCGACGCGGCCGCGCAGCTGGTGGAGCTGGGCGAGGCCGAAGCGCTCGGCGCCCTCGACGATCATCAGCGTCGCGTTGGGCACGTCGACGCCCACCTCGATCACCGTCGTGGCGATCAGCACCTTGAGCGCGCCGCCGGCGAATGCCGCCATGACTGCGTCCTTGTCGGGCGCTTTCATCCGGCCGTGGACCAGGCCGACGCGCTCGCTGCCGAAACGGAGGCGGAGGACGGCGGCGCGCTGCTCGGCCGCGGCGCTGTCGCTGTTCTCACTCTCCTCGACGAGCGGGCAGACCCAATAGGCCTGGGCGCCCTGGTCGATGTGGCGGCCGAGCGCGTCGGTCACCTCGGGCAGCCGTTCCTCGCTGATCACGCGGGTCTCGATGGGGGTACGGCCGGGCGGCATCTCGTCGAGCCGGCTGACGTCCATCTCGCCGAACTGAGTCAGGGTCAGTGTGCGGGGGATCGGCGTCGCGGTCATCACCAACAGGTGGGGCGGATGCGCTGCCTTCTCGGTCAGCAGTAGGCGCTGGGACACGCCGAAGCGGTGCTGCTCGTCGATCACGACCAGGCCGAGGCGGCGGTAGGCGACCTTGTCCTGAAAGATGGCGTGGGTGCCGACGAGGATGTCGATCGACCCGTCGGCGAGGCCCATCAGCACCGCGTCGCGCACGCGCCCCTTGTCGCGGCCGGTGAGGATGGCCGTGCGTACGCCGAGGACATCGAGCTGCCGCTGGAGCGTGGCGAAATGCTGTCGGGCGAGGATCTCGGTCGGGGCGAGCAGCGCCGCCTGCGCCCCGGCCTCGACCGCCTCCAGCATGGCGAGCAGCGCGACCAGCGTCTTGCCCGAGCCGACGTCGCCTTGCAGGAGGCGCAGCATCGGGGTCGCCTGCGCGAGATCGCCGCGAATTTCTTCCGTCACGCGGGCTTGAGCGCCTGTCAGTTGGTAGGGCAGCTGCAGCGCACCCGTCAGGCGGCCCTCGCCAGCGAGGGGGACGCCGCGTCGCCGCCGCGCATGCTGACGGATCAGCATGAGGGCGAGCTGGTTGGCGAAAATCTCGTCGTACGCCAGCCGCCTGCGCGCCGGTGCTGCGAGTGGGTCGAGATGTGCCTCGGCAAGCGAGGGGCGCCAGGCCGGCCATGCCTCGCGCGCGAGCAGGCTCGGCTCGATCCACTCGGGAAGCGCCGGGGCCCGCTCCAGCGCCGTGAGCGCAAGCTCGCGCATGCGGCGATTGGCGATGCCCTCCGTCAGCGGATAGACCGCCTCGCGCAGCGGCGGTTCGGCGCCGGTCTCAAGCACTTCGGGGTGGACGATCTGCCATTCGTCCCCATAGGCCTCAAGCTTGCCCGATACGGTGCGCGCCTCGCCGAGTGGAAGCTGCTTCTTCGCCCACCCGGGGTTGTTGAAGAAGATCAGCGTGATCGTGTTGCCCTCGCGATCGGCGGCGAAGATGCGGGTCGGGCCGCGTCCCGCCGGCGAGCGTGCATCGAGCGGCGTCACGTCGAGGATGACGATGCGGCCGAGCAGCGCGCCGCTTGCCGCGGGTGCACGGAGGCGCTCGATCGTGCCGGTCGGCAGATGGTAGGCGAGATCGACAACCCGAATGAGGCCGAGCCGCGCCAGCCCCTTCGCCACGCCCGGCCCGACGCCCTTGAGCGACTCCACTTCGGCGAACAGCGGGTGGAGGATGTCGGGGCGCATGGCGCCTCTTAACGCACCCTTGGACGTCGTCATGCCGAAACGAGTTGGGGACGACGGTTTTCTTCCGGGCCTCCGTCACCTACATGGCGGTCCATGCTGCCCGATGACGAATTGAAGGCGCTGCGCTGGCGCGCGTGGCACCGCGGCACGCGCGAGGCGGACATGATGATCGGAGGATTCTTCGACGCCCACCACCGGCAGTGGCGTGCGCCGGATCGGGCGTGGTTCGCGCAGCTGCTCGACGAACAGGATGTCGACATCATGGCGTGGGGCATCGGAACCCTGCCGGTGCCGGAGCGCTTTCAGGGAACGATGATGACCGCGCTCAAGCGCCTCGATTATATCAGGATTGCCCGGTGATCTCACGACCATGAGCGACGCTCTTCCCCGGATCCTCAAGGCCGGTGAGCCGCTGACCCTCGCCGGCGTGCCCGCGGGTTTCCTGCCGTGGCTCGTCGCCGACCTCGCGCGCGCAGCCGATGGCACCGGCAAGGGCGGCCGCGCGGTCGTGCTCGCCGCGGACGAGGCGGCGATGCGCGCGCTGGCCGACACGGTGCCGGTGTTCGCGCCCGAGGTGCAGGTCTTGACCCTGCCCGCGTGGGATTGCCTGCCCTACGATCGGGCATCGCCGGCGCTGCGCGTGATGGCCGAGCGGCTGGCGACGCTGCAGCTGCTCCAGGCACCGCGCAAGGGACCGCAACTGCTCGTCACGACCGCCAACGCCGCGGCGCAGCGGATGCTGACGCCGTTCCGCATCCGCCAACTGACCCGTCGGCTGGCCGAGGGCGAGCGGATCGAGCGCGATGCGCTGATCGCGCTGTTGTCAGCCAACGGCTATCAGCGCACCGACGCGGTGCACGATGCCGGCGACTTCGCCGTGCGCGGCTCGCTGATCGACCTGTTCCCGGCGGGCGAGGCGACCGCGATCCGGCTCGACTTCTTCGGCGACGAGATCGAGACGATGCGGCGGTTCGACCCCGCCGACCAGCGCTCGACCGGTGCGGCGGAGGCGTTCA
This sequence comes from uncultured Sphingomonadaceae bacterium, assembly GCA_964235835.1. Lineage (GTDB taxonomy): Bacteria > Pseudomonadota > Alphaproteobacteria > Sphingomonadales > Sphingomonadaceae > Sphingomicrobium. The sequence goes on from CAXSDY010000028.1 coordinate 13,672, forward strand.
CGCTGATGCCGGCGTCCGAAGCGCTGCTGGACGAGGACAGCGTCAAGCGGTTCCGCGCGCGATATCGCGAGACGTTCGGCGCGAACGCGACCGGCGACCCGCTCTACCAGGCGGTGAGCGATGGGCGGCGGCTGGCCGGGATGGAGCATTGGCTGCCGCTGTTCGAGGACAAGCTGGCGACCTTGTTCGACCATCTCGGCGAGCATGACGTCATTCTGCGCGACCCCGGCGCCGACCAGTCGCACGAGGCGCGGAGCGAAGCGATCGCCGACTATTTCGCGAATCGCGAGCGGGCGATGGTCGCCGAGCCGGGCAGCTACCGGCCGCTGCCGCCGTCTGCGCTCTACCTTGGCGAGCGGGAGTGGCAGGGCGCGATCGACGGCCGGCGGATTCATCGCGCGTCGATCTTCCCAGAGCCCGAGAGCGAGCGGACGATCGACTTCGCGGTGGAGGCGGCGCGCGACTTCGCGCCCGAGCGGGCGCAGAACGCCAATGTCTACGAAGCGGTCGTTGAGCATTCGGCCAAACTACGGAAAACGAAGCACAAGGTGATCCTGGCGAGTTATAGCCGCGGTGCGCGCGAGCGGCTTGCCGGGCTGCTCGCCGATCATGGGCTGGAGCGGATCAAGCAGGCCGACAGCTGGCAGGAAGCGCTCGGCACGAAGGCCGAGGCGGTGCTGCTGGTCCTGCCTCTCGATCATGGCTTCACCACGCCCGACATCGCGGTATTGACCGAGCAGGACATGCTCGGCGACCGGCTCGTTCGGCGCAAGAAGCGGCGCAAGAGCGCGGACGCGTTCCTGTCCGAACTGGCCACGCTGTCGCCCGGCGATCTGGTGGTCCACGCCGACCATGGCGTCGCGCGCTACGAGGGGCTGACCTCGATCCAGGTGGGCAAGGCGCCGCACGATTGCGTCGCGCTGGAATATGCCGGCGGCGACAAGCTCTACGTGCCGGTCGAGAACATCGACGTGCTGACCCGCTATGGCAGTTCGGAGAGCGAGAAGGCACCGCTCGACAAGCTCGGCGGCGAGGCGTGGCAGCGGCGCAAGGCGCGGATGAAGGAGCGCATCCGTGAGATCGCGGGCGAGCTCATCAAGACCGCGGCCGTGCGCGCGACGCGGCCCGGCGCGGTGATCGAGGTGGATTCGAGCTACGCCTCGTTCGTCGACCGCTTCCCCTATGAGGAGACCGACGATCAGGACCGCGCGATCGACGAGGTGCTGGGCGACCTCGCCGCGGGCAATCCGATGGACCGGCTGGTGTGCGGCGACGTCGGCTTCGGCAAGACCGAAGTGGCGCTGCGCGCGGCGTTTGCAGCGGCGATGGCGGGCTATCAGGTCGCGCTGATCTGTCCGACGACCTTGCTCGCGCGGCAGCATTTCACCAATTTCGTCGAGCGCTTCAAAGGCTTCCCGATCGAGATCGGGCGGCTCTCGCGTCTGGTCACCGGTGCGGAGGCGAAGAAGACCAAGGAGGGGCTGGAGAAGGGCACCGTCGACATCGTCATCGGCACCCATGCGCTGCTGGCGAAATCGATTAATTTCAAAAAGCTGGGCCTCGTCGTTGTGGACGAGGAGCAGCATTTCGGCGTGACTCACAAAGAGCGGCTGAAGGCGCTCCGCGCCGACGTTCATGTGCTGACCCTGACGGCGACACCGATCCCGCGCACGCTGCAGATGGCGATGTCGGGCCTGCGCGAGCTGTCGGTGATCCAGACGCCGCCGGTCGACCGGCTGGCGGTCCGCACCTATATCATGCCGTGGGATCCGGTGGTGCTGCGCGAGGCGCTGCTGCGCGAGCATTATCGCGGCGGGCAGACTTTCCTGGTCACGCCGCGCATCGCCGACCTGCCCGACATCGAGGAATATCTCGCTAAGGACGTGCCCGAGGTGCGCGCGATCACCGCCCACGGCCAGATGGCGCCGAGCGAGGTCGAGGAGCGGATGAGCGCCTTCTACGACCGCAAGTACGACGTGCTGCTGTCGACCACTATCGTCGAGAGCGGGCTCGACATTCCGAGTGCCAACACGCTGGTGGTGCACCGCGCCGACCGCTTCGGGCTGGCGCAATTGTATCAGCTGCGCGGCCGCGTCGGACGGTCAAAGACGCGCGCCTATGCCTATCTGACGACCACGCCGGATCGTTCGATCACCGAGGGTGCGGACAAGCGGCTGCAGGTGCTGGCCAATCTCGACAGTCTGGGAGCGGGCTTCCAGCTCGCCAGCCACGACCTCGACATTCGCGGGGCAGGCAACCTGCTCGGCGATGAACAGTCCGGCCATATCAAGGAAGTCGGGTTCGAGCTTTACCAGGCGATGCTCGAGGACGCGATCCTCGAGGTGAAGTCGGGCGGGGTCGAGCGGCGCGACGAGTTCACGCCGCAGATCAGCGTCGAGGCGCCGATCCTCATCCCCGAAACCTATGTGCTCGATCTCGACCTGCGCATGGGCCTCTATCGCCGGCTGGGCGAGCTTGACGAGCGGCAGGAGGTCGAGGCCTTCGCCGCCGAGCTGATCGATCGATTCGGGCCGCTGCCGCAGGAGACGTCGAACCTGCTCCAGATCGTCGAGACCAAGATCAACTGCCGTAAGGCGCGCGTGACCAAACTGGACGTTGGCGCGAAGGGGGCCGTGGTGACCTTCGTGCCCGAGGGGTTCCCCGACTTGCCGGGCCTGTTCGCCTATGTCGAGCGGCTGAAGGGCGCGGCCAAGCTGCGGCCCGACAGCAAGCTGGTGGTGTCGCGCGACTGGCCGAGCGACGAGGCGCGGCTGACTGGCGCGGTGCAGCTGTCACGTGGCCTGGCGCGGGTCCTTGCGGCGGGCGAGAAGGCGCGGGAGCTCGAAGCCGCCTAACGCTTGCGGCTGAGTTCGCGCATCGCGTCGTCGAGGCCGTCGAGCGTCAGCGGGTACATCCGGCCCTCCATCAGCGTCTTGAGCATCACCGTCGACGCGGAATGGCCCCAATATTCCTCGCGCGTCGGGTTGAGCCACGCCGCGGCGGGGTAGGTCGCGGTCAGCCGCTTAATCCACGTCGCGCCGGCTTCCTCGTTCATATGTTCGATCGATCCGCCCGGGTGGCTGATCTCGTAGGGGCTCATCGAGGCGTCGCCGACGATCACCAGCTTATGGTCGTGGCCGAATTTGTGGAGGATGTCGTGGGTTGGCGTGCGCTCGACGAAGCGGCGCCGGTTGTCCTTCCACACGCCCTCGTAGATGCAGTTGTGGAAGTAGAAATGCTCGAGGTGCTTGAACTCGCTCCGCGCGGCCGAGAACAGCTCCTCGCACAGCTTGATATGGCCATCCATCGACCCGCCGATGTCGAGGAACAGGAGCAGCTTGACGGCATTGTGCCGCTCCGGCCGCATGCGCACGTCGAGCCAGCCCTGGCGCGCGGTGCCGTCGATCGTGCCGTCGAGATCGAGTTCGTCGGCCGCGCCTTCACGCGCGAAGCGGCGCAGGCGGCGCAGCGCGACCTTGATGTTGCGGGTACCGAGCTCGCGGTTGCCGTCGAGGTCCTTGAACTCGCGCTTCTCCCAGATCTTGATCGCCCGGCCGTGCTTGCCTTCGCCGCCGATCCGCACGCCCTCGGGGTTGTAGCCGCCGTGGCCGTAGGGCGAGGTGCCGCCGGTGCCGATCCACTTGTTGCCGCCCTGATGGCGTTCCTTCTGCTCCTCGAGCCGTTTCCTCAGCGTCTCCATGATCTCGTCCCACGACCCGAGCGCCTTGATCTCGGCCATCTGCTCGGGCGTCAGATACTTCTCTGCGACCAGCCGCAGCCAGTCCTCGGGGATCTCCGACCCAGGCTCGGGCGGCGCTATGACGCCCTTGAACACTTCGCCGAAGATGCGGTCGAAGCGGTCGAGCATGGTCTCGTCATGGACGAACACCGAGCGCGCCAGATAGTAGAATTGCTCGGGATCGTTGGGGATGACGTCGGCGTCGAGCGCCTCGAGCAGCAGCAGATGCTCCTTGAGCGACGCAGGAATGCCACCGCGCCGCAGCGCCTCGACGAAGCCGATGAACATCGGGGCGCTGTAACGATTGCGCTGCCCTCCGGCCAGAGCCAGCGGCGGCAAGGTTAATCATCCTGTAGCACCTTGGTTCTACCCGGTTCGCAAGGGAGCAGACATGGCGACGCACGGGATCGAACAAGTCACCGAGAATGCGATCCGCGCCGTTGCGCGCGATTGCGGGTCGCTGTCGATCGAATGCAGCGACGTCGCTGGCTATGTCGAAGGCGTGGCCGAGCGGATCACCGGCCACACGCGCACGCTCGACGCCCTCGAGGACATCACCAACCGCCTGCTCGCGGACCAGGCGCGGGTGAGCGATTCGACCGACGAGGCGCGCCTGCTCTCCGAGCAGGCCAAGTCGAAGCTGGATGCGGGACGGGACGCGATCGAGGACACGATCAGCGGGTTCAAGGGACTGACCGACCTCGTCGTCCAGCTCGGCGAGCGCATGGCCGGGTTCGCCGACGCGATGCACCAGGTCCAGTCGGTCTCGTCGACGATCGAGGCGATCGCGCGCAAGACCAACATGCTGGCGCTCAACGCCACGATCGAGGCGGCACGGGCAGGGGACGCCGGGCGCAGCTTCGCGGTCGTCGCCGCCGAAGTGAAGAAGCTCGCCCACGATACGCGTGCCGCCACGAGCCAGATCGCCCTGACGATCGGCGAACTGACCCGCGAGGCCGGGGCGGTGACGTCGGAGATCCAGATGGGGGTTGCGCGCAGCCGCGCGTCCCAGGTCGGCTTCGGCCAGATCAGCGACACAGTCCGCGAAGTGACCGAGATCGTCGGCATGGTCGACCGCCAGACCGAGGGCATCGCCCATTCGACCAGCCTTATTCAGAACAGCGTCGACCGGGTGAAGGCGGGGCTGACCACCTTCGCCCGCGACGCGCGCGACAATGGCGGCGAGCTGATCAAGGCGCAGCAGCGGCTCGGCCATCTCGAGATGATGTCGAACTCGATGCTCGACACGCTGGCGAACTCGGGCGCGGAGATCGACGACACGCCGATGATCCTCCTTGCGCAGGACGCGATGCGCGCGATCGCCGACGCGGTGGAGCGCGGCCTGCGCGAGGGCAGCGTGGGGGAGAGCGCGGTGTTCGACCGCCGTTACCTGCCGATCGCCGGCACCAACCCCGTCCAGTACGACAACGGCTTCGCCGATTTCGCCGACGCTCACATCCGGCCGATCCTCGACCGCTACAAGGCGCGCGAGCCGCGCATCATCGGCTCAGCGATCACCGACGTGAACGGCTACCTGCCGACGCATCTGTCCGAACGCAGCCTGCAGCCGGGCGCCGACCCGGTGTGGAACGACGCGCACTGCCGCAACCGCCGCATCTTCATGGACGAACAGACCCGCACCGCGATCGAGAGCGACAAGCCGGCGCTGCTGATGACCTACCGCATGGAGCTCGGCGACAAGTACATCCCGGTCAAGAACGTGTTTGTCCCGCTGTGGTTCGCGGGGCGGAGGTGGGGCAATTTCGAGCTGGCTTACCGCGACGAGTAGGGGCGTCTAGCGCGCTGCCACCCCGGCGAACGAGTAGGCGCCGCCCTTGTCGAGCGCGCGGGCGTAGGCCGGGCGGGACTGGAAGCGGCTGACCCACGCCTTCATGGCGGGGTAGCGCCCGAGTTGCCCGAACACGCCGGCGATCTCGCCGACGAAGCTCATCTGGATGTCGGCGGCCGAGAAGTCGTCGAGAAGGTATTCGCGTTCGCCGAGCGCAGCATCGACGAAGCCGAGGTGATTGGCCATCTCGCTGTCGATGCGCGGGCGCAGGGGCGCGGCGGCCTCGCCGAGCCGCGCGACGTACATGTTGAGCATGAGCGGCAGCATCGCCGAACCCTCGGCATACTGCAGCCACTCGACGTATTTGATGTACGCCGGCGAGGTCGGGTCGGGTTGCAGCCGACCCTCGCCGTAGGTGCGCACGACATAGTCGATGATCGCACCAGACTCGAACACGGTCCGCTCGCCATCGGTCATCACCGGCGACTTGCCGAGCGGATGGACCGCGTGCAGCTCGGGTGGGGCAAGGCGGGTTTCGGGGTCACGTTGGTACCGCTTGATCTCGTACGCAACCCCGAGTTCCTCGAGCAGCCACAGGATGCGCTGCGAGCGGGAGTCGTTGAGATGGTGAACGGTGATCGTCACAGGCTTATCTCTCCCTAGCCCTTGCGCCGCGCCATGAACGCCAGCCGCTCGAACAGCATGACGTCCTGTTCGTTCTTGAGCAGCGCGCCGTGCAGCGGCGGGATCGCCTTGGTCGGGTCGCGATTCTGGAGCACTTCGAGCGGCATGTCCTCGTGAAGCAGCAGCTTGAGCCAGTCGAGCAGCTCGCTGGTCGAGGGCTTCTTCTTGATCCCGGGCACGTCGCGCACCTCGTAGAACAGGTCCATCGCGCGCGATACCAGCAGCTTCTGGATGCCGGGGAAATGCACTTCGACGATGCGGCTCATCGTGTCGCGGTCGGGGAAGGCGATGTAGTGGAAGAAGCAGCGGCGCAGGAAGGCGTCGGGCAGTTCCTTCTCGTTGTTCGAGGTGATGACGACGATCGGGCGCTCGGCGGCCTTCACCGTCTCGCCTGTTTCGTAGACGTGGAACTCCATTCGGTCGAGTTCCTGCAGCAGGTCGTTGGGAAACTCGATGTCCGCCTTGTCGATCTCGTCGATCAGCAGAACCGGCAGGACCGAGGAGGTGAACGCCTCCCACAGCTTGCCCTTGCGGATGTAGTTGCGGATGTCGTGGACGCGCTCGTCGCCCAGCTGCCCATCGCGCAGCCGCGCCACCGCGTCATATTCGTAGAGTCCCTGATGCGCCCGCGTGGTCGACTTTACGTGCCATTCAATCAGCGGCGCGCCGAGCGCCCCCGCGATCTCGTGCGCGAGGACGGTCTTGCCCGTGCCCGGCTCGCCCTTGACCAGCAGCGGCCGGCGCAGCGTGACCGCGGCGTTGACCGCGACCTTGAGGTCCGGCGTGGCGA
>CAXSDY010000029.1:0-20547 GCA_964235835.1 uncultured Sphingomonadaceae bacterium
CCGTGGCGCAGCAACTCCTGCGTCGCGCGAAGCGCCTCCACGGGTTTCGCCAGCAACGCCGCCGTGACCGCTGCCAGCGCATCGTCCAGCCCGCCCTTGGCGACCACATGGCTGGCGATGCCCAGCGCGAGCGCCTGTTCCGCGCCGAACGGCTCGGCCAGCAACAGGTGACGCGCGGCGCCGCGCCGCCCCGCGAGCCGCGGCATCAGCAGCGAACTGGCGAACTCCGGCACCAGGCCCAGATCGACGAACGGCATGACGAAGCGGGAGCCTTCCTCGGCCAGGACGAGGTCGCAGTGCAACAGCATCGTCGTGCCGATGCCGACCGCATTGCCATGCACCGCCGCGACGATCGGCACCTCGCACTCGATGAAGGCACGCATCATCCGGCGCACCGGCGGGTCCCCCTCGCCGGCGATTGAGCGATCCTTGAGGAAGTCCGCAAGATCGTTGCCAGCGGTGAAATCGACGCCTTCGCCGTGCAGGGTGATGAGCCGGATCGCCGGGTTGCCCGCCGCTTCGCCCACGGCATCGGCCAGCGCGGCGTACATGTCCGCACTGATGGCGTTCCGCTGCTGCGGCCGGGCAAGGGTGATCGCCTGGACTCCGTCGCGGTATTCGACCCGCACGTGCTCGCTCATGCCGTTCTCCCTTGCGCCCGAATCGGGTGACCTTTGCCGTACCGCCCGCTATCGCGGCGCAACCGCCGACAGCCAAGGACAGCTGAATGAAATTCTTCGCCGACACTGCCGACATCGGCGAGATTCGCGAGCTTGCCGACACCGGGCTGCTCGACGGCGTGACGACCAATCCCTCCCTGATCAAGAAGGCCGGCCGCGACTTCATCGAGACGGTGCGCGAGATCGCGACGATCACCGACGGACCGATCTCGGCCGAAGTGGTCGCGCTCGATTATGGCGAGATGATGCGGGAGGCCGAGGTGCTGCGCCGGATCGCCGACCATATCGCGATCAAGGTGCCGCTGACCCGCGACGGACTGAAGGCGTGCAAGGCGCTGACCGGCGAGGGGACCAAGGTCAACGTCACGCTGTGCTTCTCCGCCGCCCAGGCGCTGATCGCGGCCAAGGCGGGGGCAAGCTTCATCTCGCCGTTCGTCGGGCGGCACGACGACGTCGGCTTCAACGGCATGGACCTGATCGCCGACATCCGCATGATCTACGACAATTACGATTACGCGACGGAAATCCTCGTCGCCAGCGTGCGCCACCCGATGCACATCGTCGAGGCGGCGAAGATCGGCGCGGACGTGGTGACGGCGCCGACCAAGGTGCTGATGCAGTTGTTCAACCATCCGCTGACCGACCTCGGCATCGCCGGCTTCCTCAAGGATTGGCAGGCGACCGGCCAGGCGATCGGATAGGGGTCGTTTTTGTGGAGCGCGGCACCAGCCCGCACCCCCGCCTGGCCAACCCACTCAGTGTATCTTATGGGTTGGCCGGGGTGGGGGTGCGGGCTGGAACAGCTCTTCGCAACGAGAACACTCTCCAGCTACTGGAAATTAAGAATAGCCCGCGTAAGCTCCGCGGCATGGGCATGGTCATCCCCTTCGAGGAACGCGCGGTGGCGCAGCTCCGCCAGCGGCTCGGCGCCGCCGAGGAGGCCAACCAGGATCTGATCGCCTTTGCGCGCGGTCATTCGGGCGCGGTCGCGTCGATCCACGAAGCGGTGCTGGCGGCGATGGACGCGGACGGCTTCGAAGCGCTGATCCATGTCGTGACTCAGGAATGGCCGCTGATCCTCGGCCTCGACGCGACCGCGATCGCGCTGGTGGTCGGCGACAAGGGGTTCCGCGCCGATGCCAACGGCGTTCAATTCGTCGCGCCGCAATGGCTCGAGCGGACGCTCGACGGGATCGACGGCGTCACCCTGCGCAACGTCCCGCGCGGCCACCCGCTGTTCGGCCCGGCGTGCAGCCTGATCCATTCCGAAGCGCTCATCCGCATCGATTCCGACGCGCCCATGCCGCGCGGCCTGCTCGTGCTCGGCCAGCGCACCGAGCAAAGTCTTGAAGGGCGTCACGGGTCCGAATTGCTGCTGTTCCTCGGCCGCAGCGTCGCCGCTATGATGCGGCGGTGGCTGATCCCCTAACCGCGACCGAGGCTGAGGCCGAGGGTCATCCGGCGCGGTCCGTGGCCGTGCGCTGGGCCGGCCATCTGGCGCATGACCGCCGCCGCTCGGCGCACACGGTGCGGGCCTATGTCGCTACCGCGCATCGCTTCATCGATTTCCTGGGTCGGTATCGCGGCGAGCAGATCGGTCAGTTCGGGCTGCTCTCGCTCGCCGCGGCCGACCTGCGGGCGTTCCTCGCGGACCGGCGCGCCAGCGGGCTCGGGGCGGCATCGGCGGCGCGCGAGATGTCGGCGGTGCGCGGCTTCCTCGCCTTCGCGGCGGAGGAGCAGGGCAACACGCCGCAACTACCCCGCACCCGCGCCCCGCGCCGCCCGCGGACCCTGCCGCGCCCCGCCGGCCCGGAGGACGCGCTCGCGCTCGCCAATGACGCGGGCGACGCGCCCGACGCGCCGTGGATCGGCCAGCGCGACCTCTCGATCCTGCTACTGCTGTACGGGTCGGGGCTGCGCGTGTCGGAGGCGCTGTCGCTGAAGGGTGGGGTGGTGCCGCTCGCCGCCACGCTGCGGGTCACCGGCAAGCGCGGCAAGACCCGCGTGGTGCCCGTCCTGCCCGCGGTCCGCGAAGCAATCGAGGCCTACGCCGGCGCCTGTCCGTGGCCGCTCGCCAAGTCGGGTCCGCTGTTCCTCGGCGCGCGCGGCGGTGCGCTCAATGGCGACCTCGTTCGTCGGGCGGTGCGCGGCGCACGGCATCGGCTCGGCCTGCCTGACAGCGTCACGCCGCACGCGCTGCGCCACAGCTTCGCCACGCACCTGCTGGCGCGGGGTGCCGACCTGCGCTCGCTTCAGGAACTGCTCGGGCATGCGAGCCTGTCGTCGACCCAGATCTACACCGCAGTCGATGCCGCGCACCTGCTCGACGTCTACCGCCACGCGCACCCGCGCGCCTGAAGTCCCGTTCGGCGGGGAGGGGATGTTCGCGGCGAGGGCCAATCAGTGGGGACCGCCGGGCCCGTCGCCGCGAACCCGTCCATCTGGTCGGCGGACGGTAAACGGATCGCTAAATAACCATTTCGGATCGAATAAGCGGGCCTTCGCGCGTCAGGAGGGGTTCCCGGAACGGGCCGGGTCGCGGCGCAGGCTGTTCCACACCCGCCAGCCATAGGCCGCGACCAGCGCGACGATGATCACGTTGGACAGCGGCCCGATCCACTTGTCGACGTCCTGGTAATGCTCGCCCAGCTTGAACCCCGCGCCGGCGAGCAGCGCAGTCCAGATCGCCGTCCCGACGGTCGACGCCACCAGGAACGTCAGGAACCGCATTTTGAGCAGGCCGGCGGGCACCGACACGATCGAGCGAATCGTCGGCAGCAGCCGGCCGAGCCCCACGATCAGCCAGCCGCGCGTGCCGAACAGCCGCTCGGCGCGCTCAATCTCGTGCCATTCGATCGTCAGCCAGCGGCCCCAGCGCAGGATGAATGGCTTGAGGCGCAAGATGCCGAGCGCGCGAGCGGCGAGGTACCAGAAGATGTTGCCGAGCATCGCCCCCGCGGTTCCGCTGGCGATCACCCCGCCGAGGCCCAGCTTGCCCTTCGCGGCGGCGAGCCCCGCGACCGGCATGATCACTTCGGACGGGATCGGCGGGAACAGCGTTTCGAGGAACATGAGGAAGCCGACCCCGAGCAGGCCGGCCTGCTCGATCAGGCGGATGACCCAGTCCGACATGCGACTACTTCCTCTCGCGGGCGCTAAGGCGGGCTTCGATCGCGTCCCAGATGCGCGCGGGTGTATCGGTGCCGTTGAAACGGTCGATCGCGACGATGCCGGTCGGCGAGGTGACGTTGATCTCGGTCAGATGCCCACCGATCACGTCGATGCCGACGAAGATCAGCCCGCGGCGCTTCAATTCCGGGCCCAGCGCGGCGCAGATTTCCTGCTCGCGCTCGGTCAGTTGCGTCGCCTCGGCTGATCCGCCCGCCGCGAGGTTGGAGCGGATTTCGCCCTTGCCGGGCCGGCGGTTGATCGCGCCCGCAACCTCCCCGTCGACCAGCACGATCCGCTTGTCGCCGTCTGCAACCGAGGGCAGGAAGGCCTGGGCAATGAACGGCTCGCGCCACACTTCGCCGAACAGCTCGGCCAGCGCGGCGAGGTTGCTGCCGTCGCGGCCGATGCGGAACACCGCCGCGCCGGCGTTGCCGTGCAGCGGTTTGACGACGATTTCGCCATGCCTGGCGTGAAACGCGCGCAGCTCGTCGAGCGAGCGCGTGATCAGCGTCGACGGCATGAAGTGCGCATAATCGAGCACGAACAGCTTTTCGGGGGCGTCGCGCACGCTGCGCGGATCGTTGACGACCAGCGTCTCGCCGGCGATCCGCTCGAGCAGGTAGGTTGCGGTGATGTAGCCGATGTCGAACGGCGGATCCTGCCGCATCAGCACCACGTCGACGTCCGTCGCCAGATCGATGGTTGCCGGCTCGCCCGCGCGGAAATGATCGCCCTCGACTCGCTGGACGGTGACCGGCCGTGCCTTGGCCCGCACCCGCCCGTCCTCATAACCGAGGTCGCCGGCGTCGTAGTGGAACAGGCGGTGCCCGCGCGCCTGTGCCGACAGCATCAGCGCGAAGGTTGAATCGCCCGCGATCCCGATCTTCTCGAGGGGATCCATCTGAACGGCGACACGCAGCGGCATGGGCGGCGACTAGGCGAGCGATCCCGCTTTGTCACCCGTCCCACACGCCCGGCTGGTGACGCGGCCAGCGTCCCGGAACGATGAAGATCGCATCGATGCGGATGTCGTCGCCGGGCCGGGCATAGCGGGCCGCCAGCCGCTCGGCCGCCGCGGCGACCCGGCGCAGCCGATGTCGGTCCAGCGCGAAGGCGGCGTCCTGCTCGGTGCGGCGCGCCTTGACCTCGACGAAGGCGACCATCCGCCGGCGCCGGGCGACGATGTCCACCTCGCCGCCGGGCACCCGCGCCCGGCGCGCCAGGATGCTCCAGCCGTGAAGGCGCAGCCACCACGCGGCGATGGTCTCCGCGCGCCGTCCCGCCTGCTCGGCGCGCGCCCGGTCGCGCGTCAGGTGCCGGCCCGTTCGAGCGCGCGGGCGTAGGCGCGCTTGCGCGGCACGTTGAGCGCGGCGGCGACCTCGGCGGCAGCCCGCGATGGCGGCAAGCGGCCGAGCGCCTCGTCGAGCGCGCGGTCGAGCTCGTCGTCTCTGGCGGGTGCCCGCTCGCCAAGCGGCCCCACCACGATCACGATCTCCCCGCGCGGCGGATTGTCGGCATAGCGCGCGGCGAGCTCATCGAGCGGGCCGGTGACGCACTCCTCGTGCAGCTTGCTGATCTCCCGCACGACCGCCGCCTCTCGTTCACCGAGTCCTTCGGCGAGCGCCGCCAGGCTTTCGCCGAGCCGCGGGCCGCTTTCGTAGAGCACGAGCGAGGCGCGCACCTCCGCGACCTCGGCGATCGCGTCGGCCCGGGCCCGTGCCTTCGGCGGCAGGAAGCCGAGGAACAGGAAGCGGTCGGTCGGCAACCCGGCGAGGGTCAGCGCCGCGATCGCCGCGCACGGGCCGGGAACCGTGTGCACCGCATGGCCCGCTGCCCGCGCTGCCCGCACCAGCTTGTAGCCCGGATCCGAAATCAGCGGCGTGCCCGCGTCGCAGATCAGCGCGATCGCTTTTGTCCCGAGGTCGGCCAGGATGCGCGTGCGCAACGTTTCGTCGCTGTGGTCGTGATAGGCGCTCATCGGCGCCGTCGCGCCGGCATGGGCGAGGAGCTTGGCGCTGACCCGCTTGTCCTCCGCCAGGATGCGATCGACTCCCCGCAGGGTCGCCGCCGCCCGCACGGACAGGTCGCCCAAGTTGCCGATCGGCGTGGCCACGATATAGAGGCCCGGGGGAAGGGGTTCGTCGTTCATAAGGGTTGGTCATGACAGGTTCGTCTCGCTCCCCGCAAGCTCGCCGCGGCTTCCTCCTGGCGGCCGGCGGCCTCGCGCTCGCGCTCGCCGGTTGTCAGACGCGCGGACCGGGTCCGATGAACCGTCCGGTCGAGGCGCCGCCGCCGGTCCGCACCGGGCCGACCGGCGACGCGCCGCGCAACCAGGTCGCGGTGATCGTCCCGTTGACCGGCGACGACGGCGCGGTCGGTCAATCGATCGCCAACGCCGCCAACCTCGCCTTGCTGGACAGCGGCGATCGAACGTTGCGCCTGACGATCTACAACAGCGCCGGGCCGGGTGGCGCGGCGGCGGCGACGACCAAGGCGCTGGCCGAGGGCAGCCGCCTGATCCTCGGCCCGCTGCTCGCCGATGAGGTGCGTGCCGCCGCTCCGGTTGCGCGCGCGGCAGGTGTTCCGGTCATCGCCTTCTCCAACGACGAGGGCGTGGCGGGCAATGGGGTCTACATCCTCGGCTTCACGCCCAACCAATCGATCGCGCGGGTCGTTGGCCTCGCCCGGCAGCGCGGGGCGATGCGCTTTGCCGCTCTGGTCCCCAACGGCCTTTATGGACAGCGCGCGGCACAGGCGATGCTCGGCGCCGTGCAGGAATCGGGCGGTCGGATGCTCGCCTTGCAGACCTTCGCCCGCACCCCGTCGGGCGTCCGCCTCGCTGCCGCGGCGCTCAATGCCAAGGGCCCGGCCGATGCCGTGCTGGTCGGTGACGCCGGACGCATCGCCGCGGTCGCGGCGCCCGCCCTCAAGGTCGGCCCGCGCCTGCTCGGCACCGAGCTGTGGGCGTCCGATCATGCGCTCGGCGCGACCGCGTCGCTGCGCGGTGCCTGGTATGCGGCGGTGCCGGAGGCCCGGTTCAACCAGCTCGCGACCCGCTATCGCACGCGCTACGGCAGGGCGCCCTATCGGCTGGCGAGCCTCGGGTATGACGCCGTGCTGCTGGCCGTGCGCAGCGGGCATGACTGGCAGACCGGCGATCGCTTCCCGGTGCGCGCCCTGACCGATCACGACGGGTTCGCCGGCGTCGACGGCATCTTCCGCTTCGACCGGCGCGGCGTGGCGCAGCGCGCGCTCGAGGTGCGGCAGGTGACGGCCGGCGGGACTACGACCGTGTCTCCGGCGGCACGGACCTTTGGCGACTGATCTAGGCGGCGATTTCGGCCAGGATCGAATCGAGCAGCAGGCGGCCGGCTTCCGTCGTGCGCAACCGGGGGCCGCGTCGCTCGACCAGACCATGTTCCGCTAGCCGGGCCACCGCCCGATCGTCGACGAGCTTGGCGACCCCGATCCGCCCGGCGAGCGCATCGGGGTCGATGCCCTCGGCTAGGCGCAGGCCCATGACGAGCGCCTCATGCGCCGCCTCGGTCGGGCTGAGCGGCTCTTCTTCGACCAGCCCGTGGCCGTTGCGCGCCATGCCGGCGAGGTAGTTCTCGGGCTTGCGGTGACGCACCGTCCGCATGCCACCGCGGCGGCCATGGGCGCCAGGGCCGATGCCGGCGTAGTCGCCATAGCGCCAGTAGGTCAGGTTGTGCCGGCTCTCGGCTCCGGGCCGGGCATGGTTGGAAATTTCATAGGCCGGGATGCCCGCCTGCCGCGTGCGTTCTTCGGTAAGCTCGAACAGCGTCGCAGCGGCATCGGCGGCGAGCGGGTCGAACGAGCGCTTGGCGACCATCGAGGCGAAACGCGTCCCCGGCTCGATCGTCAGCTGGTAGAGCGACAGATGCTCGGTGCCGAGCGCCAGCGCTCGGTCGAGCGCCGCCGACCAATGCGCCTCGTCATCGCCCGGAAGCGCGTAGATGAGGTCGAAGCTGACGCGCTCGAAATGCCGCTGCGCCGCGTCGAGTGCAGCTTGCCCTTCGAGGGCCGAATGCGCCCGGCCGAGGAACGCCAGCGCAGCATCGTCGAAGCTCTGCAGCCCGAGGCTGATCCGGTTGACTCCCGCCGCAGCGAGGTCGGAGAACCGCGCCGCCTCGACGCTGTTGGGGTTGGCCTCAAGCGTGATCTCCAGGTCATCGGCGACCGGCCACGCGCCCCGTGCCGCGGCGATGATCGCCGCGGCGGTCGCCGGCTCCATCAGCGACGGCGTGCCCCCGCCGAAAAAGATCGACGTCAGCCTACGGCCGGGAAGGAGCCGTGCCTCATGCGCCAGATCGGCGAGCAGCGCCTCCCGCCAGGCGGCCTGATCGACGGCGTCACGGACGTGGCTGTTGAAGTCGCAATAAGGGCACTTGGAGACGCAGAACGGCCAGTGGACGTAGAGCGCCAGCGGCGCCTCGGGCAGGGTTTCCTTAATCGCTGAATGTGCAAGATGGGTCGCCATGCTGACGCGAATCCTTAGCTTGCTTGCCCTGGTCACGCCATGCGCGGTCGATGCGGCGGGGACCCCGCGTCTGCCGAGCCCGAACTGGCCAGCTTCCGCAGATCGTCGCGACTCGCTTCTCCGCGCTACCGCGCTGCGCCTCCACAACGATGCCCGGCGTGCGTTCGGCGCACCGCTGCTCGCGTGGAACGACGCGCTGGCCGCCGCAGCCGAAACCTATGCCCGCTCGATGGCTGCGACCGGCCGCTACGAGCACGACGCCACTCCGGGGCGGCGCAGGCGGATGGGCGAGAATCTGTGGCGCGGCGCCCGGGGGGTCTACGCCTACGACGTGATGGTCGGGGTGATGGTCGACGAAAGCCGCCTGTTTCGGCCCGGCGCCTTTCCCTCGGTCAGCGCGACCGGCCAGTGGCTCGACGTCGCCCACTACACCCAGATCGTCTGGCCGGCGACGACCGAGGTCGGCTGCGGCCTCGCCTCGAGCGCGACGACGGATTATTTCGTATGCCGCTATGCGCCGACGGGCAACAAGGACGGGGTCGTCCTCGCCCCGTCAGTCCGGTTGGTCGAGCGCGGCGACTAGCTTGCGGAAAGCATCGGCGCGGTGGCTGATGCGGTGCTTCTCGTCGGGATCGATCTCGCCGAACGTCTCGTTCATGCCCGCGGCGACGAACATCGGATCATAGCCGAACCCGCGCTCCCCGCGCGGCGGCCACACAAGCGTGCCGTCGACCCTTCCCTCGAAGCTCTCGATATCGCCGTCTGGCCAGGCAAGCGATAGCGCGCAGGCGAAGTGCGCATCGTGGCCCGCGTCCGGCCCAGCCTCTTCGACCTCACGCCACACCCGCTCCATCCCGTGCGCAAAGTCGCGTTTGCCGGCCGCGTCCTCGGCCCATCGCGCCGAGAAGATGCCCGGCCGGCCGTGCAGCGCGTCCACCGCGAGCCCGCTGTCATCGGCCAGGGCCGGCAAGCCCGACAGGTCGGCCGCCTGGCGCGCCTTGAGCTCGGCATTGTCGACGAAGGTCACGCCGGTCTCCTCCGGCTCGGGCAAATCGAGTTCCTCCGCCCCGACGCACTCGATCCCGAGCGGTCCGAGCAGCGCGCGGATCTCGCGCAGCTTGCCATCGTTGTGGGTGGCGATGACCAGCCGCTCGGGCCGCCTCACCGGCCGACCGCCTTGCGCTGCCCCTCGAAGATCTCGCCGCATCCGATCCGCGCGAGGCGCAGCAGGCGGAGCAGCGCTTCCTCGTCGAACGTCGCGCCCTCGGCCGAGATCTGCGCCTCGACGATCGCGCCGTCGCCGGTCAGCACGAAATTGCCGTCCGACCCGGCCGAACTGTCCTCGACATAATCGAGGTCGAGCACCGGCTGGCCGTCGTGGATGCCGCACGACACCGCCGCGACCTGCGTCCGGATCGGATCGCTCGCCAGCTTGAGCCGATCGACCGCCAGCCGCAGCGCGACCCACGCGCCCGAGATCGAAGCTGTGCGGGTGCCGCCATCGGCCTGGATCACGTCGCAATCGATCAGCACCTGGCGCTCACCGAGCGCCGCCATGTCGACCACCGCGCGCAGGCTCCGCCCGATCAGCCGCTGGATCTCCTGCGTCCGCCCCGACTGCTTGCCCTTGGCCGCCTCGCGCGCGCCGCGCGTGTGCGTGGCGCGCGGCAGCATGCCGTATTCGGCGGTGACCCAGCCCTGGCCCTTGCCGCGCAGGAACGGCGGGACCTTCTCCTCGACGCTGGCGGTGACGAGCACGCGCGTGTCGCCGAACGAGACCAGGCACGAGCCCTCGGCATGTTTGGTGAAGCCGGGCTCGAACGTGAGCGGGCGCATCTGGTCGGGGGCGCGGCCGGATGGGCGCATGGTCGGTCTCCTGTAGGTTGGGCCGCTCCGTAAAGCGGTGGGCGAAGCGATGCCAGCCTCACCTCTCCTGCATTTGCAGCGGAAGTGGCGGCAGCGGAGGGAGGGGTTCTTTTGCCGACGGTCGGAAGAACCCCTCCGTCAGCCTGCGGCTGCCATCTCCCCGCGAAAGCGCGGGGAGGAGAGTCGTTGAGGCTGGCGGCGTCTCGTCCTATCTTCGCTCCATGGAACAGCCAATCGGCGAACTCTCCACCCGCATGCGTGACATCTTCCGGCTGGTGGTGGAGGCGTACCTCGAGCGCGGCCAGCCGGTCGGGTCGCGCGTGCTGGCGGGCAGCGTCAATCTGTCGCCGGCCTCCGTGCGCTCGGTCATGCAGGAGCTGGAGGAGCGCGGCCTGCTGACCCATCCGCATACCTCGGCGGGGCGGATTCCGACCGAGACCGGCCTGCGGCTGTTCGTCGATGGCATCATGCAGTCGAGCGTGCCCGGCCAGCGCGAGCGGATCGCGATCGAAGCGCAGCTGCGCGACCGCCCGATCGAACAGGCGCTCGATGCCGCGACGAGCATGTTGTCGGGCCTGTCCGCCTGCGCCGGCGTGATCCTCGCCCCAAAGCGCGAGCAGCGGCTGCGGCAATTGTCGTTCGTCGCGCTCGACGCCGCCCGCGCCCTCGCCGTGCTGGTCGCTGCCGACGGCAGCGTCGAGAATCGCGTCGTGCCGCTCCCTC
The DNA here is from genome assembly GCA_964235835.1 of uncultured Sphingomonadaceae bacterium. Taxonomy (GTDB): domain Bacteria; phylum Pseudomonadota; class Alphaproteobacteria; order Sphingomonadales; family Sphingomonadaceae; genus Sphingomicrobium. The sequence continues at coordinate 10,942 of CAXSDY010000029.1, forward strand.
CCGGAACCAGCGCCTCCGCCCTCGCCGAGGTCGGCAACTACGTCAGCGCGCGGCTTTCCGGCCTGACGCTCAGCGAAGCCGTCGCCCGTATCCGCGCCGAGATCGGCGACCGCCGCGCCGCGCTCGACGCGGCCGCGGCCGAGCTCGTTGCCGCGGGTCTCGCCGCGTGGAGCGAGGACCTCGACCAACGCCCGGTGCTGATCGTACGCGGCCAGGCGCACCTCATCGACGAGGCGGCGGCCGCCGATCTCGACCGCGTCCGCCGCCTGCTCGAGGAGCTTGAGGATCGGCAGGAGATCGCCCGGGTCCTCGAAGGCGCGCGGGACGCGGACGGCTGCCGCATCTTCATCGGCAGCGAGAACCGCATGTTCGCGCTTTCAGGCTCGTCGGTCATCGCCGCCCCGTGGCGCGGGAGCGAAGGGCAGGTGGTCGGCGTTGTCGGCGTAATCGGGCCAACCCGGTTGAACTATGCGCGGGTGGTTCCCATGGTGGACTTCACCGCCCAGGCGCTAACCAGATTGATGGGATCATGATGCACGACGATATGCAGGACGAGATGCAAGACGGGGCCGAGGACTTCCGCCGCAAGACCGCCGCGCAGTCACCCGAACTGGCCGAGCACGACCGCGTCGCCGAGCTCGAGAAGCAGGTCGAGGAGGCCAAGGCGAGCGCCCTCTATGCCACCGCCGAGGCGCAGAACGTGCGCCGCCGGCTCGAGGCCGAAAAGGTCCAGGCGTCGGCCTATGCGGTGACCGGCTTCGCGCGTGACATGCTGAGCGTGAAGGACAATCTTGACCGCGCGCTGAGCCACATCCCTGAGGGCGCGCGTGAGAATGAGGCGCTGACCAGCTTCCTCGCCGGCATCGAGGCGACAGCGCGCGAGCTCGACGCGATCTTCACCCGCAACGGCATCAGCCGGGTCGAGGCGCGGGGCATGCCACTCGACCCCAACAAGCATCAGGCGATGATCGAGATGCCGAGCGACCAGGAGCCCGGGACGGTGATCGAGGAGATGCAGGCCGGCTACATGCTCAAGGACCGCCTGCTCCGCCCGGCGCTGGTCGGCGTGGCGAGGGCGGGCTGAGCTAAGCGTCACTCCGCGCTCGCTGCGGGCACCCGAACGGCAGCAACTCCCGCCCGGGCCGCTGCGCGGTCCACACCCCGTGATCGCCGAGGAACACGTGCCGCACGATCTCGGCCTGCTGCTCCAGGCCGTAGCGGCCGAACGGCTGGCCGGGCTCTAGCGTGTAGGCGTAGCGGCAGAACGGGTGGCGCATCAGCGGCAGGTAGAAGCGGCCCTTGGTCTGGGTCTGCCAGACATGCGTCATCTCGTGCAGGAACAGACCCTGCGCGCTCAGCGGCTCGCGCGAGAAGTCGTCGGACCAGGTGTCCCCGGCCGGGTGGAAGTGGATCTTGCCCATCGGCGCCATGACCACGCTGCGCGGCTGCAGCGGCCACCATGTGCCGCGCACCAGCCGCACCGGGGCGTAGTCGAGGGCCGCGCCGAACAGGCCGCGGGCGAGCTCGATTTCGCCCGGGGTGAGTGGCCGCTCGCTGCGCATTGCTCCTCCTTGCAACGCGAAGTCGGCGGCGGCAATCACGCTTGCCGATGCCCTTGACCCTCGCTAGGGCAACGCCAAATCACAAGAAGGACAGCGAGCATGAGCGAGACCGCGGATCGGGTGAAGAAGATCGTCGTCGAGCATCTGGGAGTCGACGCCGAGAAGGTCACCGAGGAAGCGAGCTTCATCGACGATCTGGGCGCCGACAGCCTCGACATCGTCGAGCTCGTCATGGCGTTCGAGGAAGAGTTCGGAGTCGAGATTCCCGACGACGCCGCCGAGAAGATCACGACCGTCAAGGACGCGATTTCGTACATCGACGAGCACAAGGCCTAGCTTCGGCACGGAACTTCGTTCCACCTCGGGATGCGCGGTCCTCGGGTCCGCTCAGCCTGAGTAGCGGCGGAACAGTCGAAGCCGCGTATCGAAGGACAGGCTCAGCCCTCGCGGGTTGAGCCTTCTTCGTTTGGAGGACAGGAAATGCGTCGCGTCGTCGTCACCGGTCTGGGGCTCGTCACGCCGCTCGGCGCGGATGTCGAGACCACGTGGGCCAACCTCCTCGCGTCGAAGAGCGGCGCCGGGCCGATCACGCGGTTCGACACCACCGGTCAGAAGTGCACCATCGCCTGCGAGGTGAAGGGCCCGGACCATGAATATGGCTTCGACCCCGGCAAGCGCGTCGACCACAAGGTCCAGCGTCAGGTCGATCCGTTCATCATCTATGGCATCGATGCCGCCGGTCAGGCGCTCGAAGACGCCGGCCTCGTCGACATGGACGAGGAGACGCGGCTGCGCACCGGCTGCTCGATCGGCTCGGGCATCGGCGGGCTGCCGGGGATCGAGAGCGAATCGCTGGTCCTCGCGGAGAAGGGCCCCGGCCGCGTCAGCCCGCACTTCGTTCACGGCCGGCTGATCAACCTCATCTCGGGTCAGGTGTCGATCCGCTACGGGCTGATGGGGCCGAACCACTCCGTCGTCACGGCCTGCTCGACCGGCGCCCACTCGATCGGCGACGCGGCGCGGATGATCAAGGACGACGACGCCGACATCATGCTCGCCGGCGGCGCGGAAGGGACGATCAACCCGCTGGGGGTGGCCGGCTTTGCGCAGGCGCGGGCGCTCAACATGAGCTTCAACGACCGGCCCGAGCAGGCCAGCCGCCCCTACGACAAGGGCCGCGACGGCTTCGTCATGGGCGAGGGCGCGGGCGTGGTCGTGCTCGAGGAATATGAACACGCCAAGGCGCGCGGCGCGAAGATCTATGCCGAGGTGGTCGGCTATGGCCTGTCGGGCGACGCCTATCACGTCACCGCGCCACATCCCGAGGGCAAGGGCGCCGAGATCGCGATGCGCATGGCGCTGAAGAAGGCCGGCATGGAGCCGTGCGACATCGACTATATCAATGCCCACGGCACTTCGACCATGGCCGACACGATCGAACTCGCCGCGGCCAAGCGGGTGTTCGGCGACGATCTGTGCGGCGCCTCGATGAGCAGCACCAAGTCCGCGATCGGCCATCTGCTCGGCGGCGCGGGCGCGGTGGAGAGCATCTTCTGCATACTCGCCATGCGCGACCAGATCGTGCCGCCGACGCTCAACCTCGACGATCCGGACGAGGGCACCGAGGGCGTCGACCTGGTGCCGCACGTGGCCAAGAAGCGGGAGGTCAAGGCGGTGCTCAACAACAGCTTCGGCTTCGGCGGGACCAACGCCAGCCTGGTGATGAAGGCGATCTAAGCGGGTCCGGTGCGCAAGCTCGTCGCCCTGCTGCTCGTCTTCACCCTCGCGGCATTGCTCGCAATTTGGGCGCTGTGGTGGAGCGCAGGACCGTCGAAGCAGCCGCAGCGGATCGTCGTCGCGCAGGGAGCGTCGCTGACCGGCGTTGCCGCGCAACTTCATCGCGTCGGCGCGGTTCCGGGAACGGCCCGAACCTTCCGCGTGATGGCGCAGCTGCTCGGCGCGCACGATCCGGTCCAGGCCGGCGAGTTCGAGATCCCCGCGGGAACCAGCGGGGCCGCGGTGCTCGACCTGCTCCAGCATGGTCAGCCGGTGCAGCGATTGCTGACGATCCCGGAGGGCATGCCGTCGATCCTGGTGCAGGAGCGGCTCGCGGCGCTCCCGTTCGCGGTCGGGCCGGCGCCGCTGCCGGACGAAGGTTCGGTGCTGCCCGACAGCTATGGCTATGAGCGGGGCGAGGCGCGGGTGGCGATCCTCAAGCGTGCCACGACAGCGATGACCAAGACGCTCGACGCGCTGTGGGCCAAGCGCAAGCCGACCAGCGTGGCGACGACCAAGGCAGAGGCGGTCACGCTCGCGTCGATCGTCGAGAAGGAAACCGGCAAGCCGTCCGAGCGGCGGATGGTCGCGGGCGTCTATTCCAATCGCGTGCGGATCGGCATGAAGCTCGATGCCGATCCGACCGTGATCTACCCGACCACCAAGGGCAAGCCGCTCGGCCGGCGGATCCTTCGCTCGGAGCTCGAGGCCGACAACGGCTACAACACCTATCGCCGCGCCGGGCTGCCCGAGGGGCCGATCGCCAATCCGGGCAAGGCGAGCCTCGCTGCGGTGCTCGATCCGGCGCCGACCAAGGCGCTCTACTTCGTGGCGGACGGCACCGGGGGCCATGTCTTCGCGGACACGCTCGCCGAGCATAATGCCAATGTCGCCAAGTGGTTCGCTCTCCGCAAGAGGCGCGGCGAGATCAAATAGTCACGGGCGAACCGCGCCCGCGCGGACGTAACCGACCCGCCGCTCCGGTCCGGCGTAGCCCCATGCCCAGCCGAGCGCGCAATCGAGCATCAGCAGTTCATCGCCCTCGGCGAGCTGGCAGATCGTCTCGGCTTCCGCGCCGCGGTCCTCAAGGAGCGGCGTCGGCTCTGCGATGTGGCGCAGCAGCGGCTCGGCGTAATGGGAAGCGATCACCTGACCCGCGAGCGCGATGTCGGCGAGATCCTGGCGGAAAGCGTGGAAGCGCGGGTCCGGCTCGGCCGATCGCCCGGCGAGCCGGAAGCTTCGGTCAGCCGCGCGCGAACGCTGGGACGGGGGCGGGCTGGGGCGCGGACTGGCCGCCGATCGCGGGCCGGTGGCTTCCCCCATCGCTGTCGATCCGGAGGAGCCGTTTGAACCCTTCAAGGAAAGTGGCCCCGTTGCTGGTGCGGACGACGAACACGTTGCGGCGGTCGTCCTGGTCGCGCTCCCGGCGGAGATAGCCCAGCGTGCCAAGCGTATTCAAGGCGCGCGTCACGACCGGCTTGGAAACGCCCAGCACGCGGGCCAGGCCACGCACGGTGTGTGGACCCGGGGTGAGATAGACCAGCATGAGCAGGGCCATCTGCCGGTTCGTCAGGTCCGGCTCTCCCGACCGGACGTATCCGATCAGCGCGCGCATCCATCCGGTCAGCGCAACGTCCGCCATTGGTCCTGCAACTCCTGTCGCTGGGTCGTGCGATGAAAACAGAGCAGGGACCGAAATGTTGCGTCATCGTGTCGGCTTGCCAACGAAAATGCCGTCAGGCGGAGCGGTTTGTGCCATCACTTGAGGCCGTAGCGAGCCGCCAGCAAGGCATGCGCCGCTCGCAATCCGAGCGCCTCGCCGCCCTTTGGCCGGCCTGGGCGAGCCGCCGGACGCCAGGCAAAGGTATCGAGATGCGCCCATCGGATTTCCGCCGGCACGAAGCGCCGGAGGAACAGCGCAGCGGTGATCGCGCCGGCCATCGGCGAGTCCGCGGCGTTGGCAAGATCGGCGATGTCGGACTTCAGCATCTCGTCGTACCCGTCCCATAATGGGAGGCGCCACAGCGGGTCCTCGACTCGCCGGGCGGCATCGAGCAAATCGCTTGCGAGCGGTTCGTCGTTGACGAACGTGGCCGGCAGGTCCGGCCCGAGCGCGCTGCGGGCCGCTCCGGTAAGCGTCGCGAAGTCGAGGATCAGCTCCGGCCGGTCCTCGACCGCACGCGCCAGCGCATCCCCCAGGATCAGGCGCCCTTCCGCGTCGGTGTTGTCGATCTCGACGGTCATGCCCTGGCGCGACTCGAGCACGTCGCCCGGGCGAAAGGCGGTGGCGGAGATGCTGTTCTCGACGGCCGGGATCAGCAGGTGGAGCCGGACCGGCAGGCGCTCGCCCATCACCAGGCCGGCGAGCGCGAGCGCATGTGCCGCTCCGCCCATGTCCTTCTTCATTAGGCGCATGCCGCTGGCCGGCTTGATGTCCAGCCCGCCGCTGTCGAAGCACACGCCCTTGCCGACGATGGCGATGCGCGGGTGATCGTCGCGGCCCCAGTGCAGCTCGACCAGGCGTGGGGCGCGGGCCCGTTCGGCACCGGCACCGACGGCCGCGATCATCGGGTAGCCCTGGTCGAGCGCATCGCCGAGCGTCACCTCGACGCGCGCGCCATGCCGTTGGGCAAGGTCGCGGGCCGCCTGTTCCAGGTCGGCCGGTCCCATGTCCACAGCCGGCGTGTCGACCAGGTCGCGGACGCTCGCCGTGGCCTGCGCCAGCGCGGTCGTCCCGGCGATCGACGCCGCGTGGGGGGTGAGCAGGATGCGGTCGCCGCGCGGCGCCTCGGCCTTGGTCTTGTACCGCGCGAACCGATGCTGGGCGAGGAGCCAACCGAGCGCTGCGGTGCCGGGTTCTCCGGCAGTCAGCCGGTAGGTGCCGGGCGGCAGCGCCTCGGCGGCCTTGGCGAGGCACCACGGTCCGAGCGCCGCAACGTCCCGCACCGCCGCCACTGCCGCAACGCCGTCCGCATCGACCGGCAGCAGCAGCACGGCGTTGGGCTTGCCGCCGTCGAACCCGGCCGCGTCGGTCAGGGCGCGCTGCGTCACCGGCAAGCCCTTCAACCATGCCTCGGCGGTGGTCTTGTCGACCAGCGTCAGCGTCCGCGCGGGTTCGCCCCGATCCGCGCGGAGCAGCGAAGCAAGGTCGGAAGTTTCCGCCATCAGGACAGCCCCTCCAGTAGCCCATCGGCGCCGATCCGGATGTGCTCCGCCGCTGGCATGCGGGGCAGGCCGGGCATGGTCATGATCTCGCCGCAGATCGCGACGACGAAGCCCGCACCGGCGGCGAGTCGGACTTCGCGGACGGGCACGATATGGCCGGTCGGGGCACCCTTGATCGCCGGGTCGGTGGTGAAGCTGTACTGGGTCTTGGCGATGCACACCGGCAGGTGGCCGAAGCCGGCTTCCTCCCAGCGCCGCAGCTGCGCATGGACGCTCGGCTCGGCGACTGCCTCCTCGGCGCGGTAGATGCGGGTGGCGATTGCGGCGACCTTGTCGAACAGCGGCAGGTCGGCGTCATAGAGCAGCGTGAACTGCGCGGCGGCCTTGTCGGCCAGTGCGGCGACCGCCTCCGCGAGGCCGACCGCTCCGGCCCCGCCTTCGGACCAGTGGCGGCACTCGATCGCATCCGACCCGTGGGCACGCGCCACCTCGCGGATGACATCGAGCTCGTCGGCCCCATCATGCGTGAAGTGGTTGATCGCGACGACGACCGGAACGCCGAACTGGCGTAGGTTCTCGATATGCCGCACCAGATTGACCGAGCCGCGCCGCACGGCGTCCGGATCGACCCGCTCCAGCTCGTCCTTGCTCACGCCGGCATTGAGCTTGAGCGCGCGCACCGTGGCCACCAGCACCGCGACGTCGGGCGCGAGGCCGGACTGGCGGCACTTGATGTCCATGAACTTCTCGGCGCCGAGATCCGCGCCGAAGCCCGCCTCGGTCACGACATAGTCGGCGAGTGCCAGCCCGGCGCGGGTCGCGATGACCGAGTTGCAGCCGTGGGCGATATTGCCGAACGGGCCGCCGTGGATCAGCGCCGGATTGCCTTCGAGCGTCTGCACCAAATTCGGTTTCAACGCATCGCGCAACAGGACCGCCATCGCGCCGTCCGCCTTGAGGTCGCCGGCGGTGACCGGCCGCCAGTCGCGCGTATAGGCGACGACGATGCGGGTCAGCCGCTGCTCGAGGTCGGCAAGGTCCTCGGCGAGGCACAGGATCGCCATGACTTCGGACGCGACCGTGATGTCGAACCCGCTCTCGCGCGGGAACCCGTTGTTGGCGCCGCCGAGCGACTGGACGATGTCGCGCAGGGCGCGGTCGTTCATGTCCATCACCCGCCGCCAGACGATCCGCCGAACGTCGATGTCGAGCGCGTTTCCCCAATGGATGTGGTTGTCGATCAGCGCCGCGAGCAGGTTGTGGGCGGCGGTGATGGCATGGAAATCGCCGGTGAAATGGAGGTTGATGTCCTCCATCGGCACGACCTGCGCGTGCCCGCCGCCGGTGGCGCCGCCCTTCATCCCGAAGCACGGCCCAAGCGAGGGTTCGCGCAGGCACAACATGGTCTTGCGGCCGGTCAGGTTCAGCGCGTCGGCGAGCCCGACCGAGGTCGTCGACTTGCCTTCCCCGGCAAGGGTCGGGCTGACTGCGGTGACCAGGATCAGCTTGCCGCGCGGGGTGCTGCGCTCCCGTTGGCGCAGCCAGGCGAGGTCGAGCTTCGCCTTGTAGCGGCCATAGGGTTCGACCGCCTCATCCGGGATGCCGAGCCCGGCAGCCACCTCCGTGATCGGCCGCAGGGTCGAGGCGCGGGCAATCTCGAGGTCGGTCGGCATCGGGTCTCCGCAGGCGAGGCGGAGACGCGATAGGGGGCCGTGCGCGATTGGCCAAGCCGCTAAGCGAGGGACTTAGGCCGCCTTCGCTGCGCGGGTGATGCGCCGCAGGAAGTCGGCCTCATGCGGGCGGTGCGGCCGGCCGTCGGGGTGGAGCACGTCGTGGAACCACATCTCGGTCGACTTGCCGCCCTTCTTGGCGGGCTTCCACGGAAGGTGGGTCTGGGTACGGCCGAGGACGAGACCCCAGCAGAAGGCGCCGACCCGCTGTTCCTTGGCGACCGGAAGGATCGTCTCAAACGTGCTGCCCGCGGTGCGCGCCATGAACTCGGTGCACAGGATCGGGCGTCCCAGGCGCTTAAGCCAGCGCACCCGCTCGCGAAATGGGTTGGCCTTGAGATAGCTGTGGAAGGTGATGACGTCAGAACAGGCGAGCTGCAGCCGCTGCAGGCCGCTCAGCAGCGCTTCGTCCGACCAGTCGCCGAGCCAGATGCCGCTGGTCAGCGGCTGCGACGGCGTGCAGCGGCGCGCCCAGTCGAACGCCTGCGCGAGCAGCGGGGCGACCAGCGCGGCCTTGGCGGCGAGCACAGCCGGGCGGCACTGGTCGACCGCCGGGCCGTTGTCCGGCTCGTTCCAGATGTCCCAGGCGAGCACCCGATCGTCGTTGGCGAAGGCGCTGACCATCGCCGTGACATAGGCCTCCAGCCGCGGGTGCTCGGTAGGGTCGGACAGCGCTTTGACCCCAGGCGACTGGACCCAGCCGCTGTTGTGGATGCCGGGCGTCGGCTGCGGCTGCGGGCCGAGGCGCGGCTCGGGGTGCCAGCAGCTGTCGAACAGCACCAGCATGGTGCGGATGCCGTGCCGCGCGGCGGTCGCGAGATAGGCGTCGATGCGGGCGATGAAGCCGGCCGGATCGGCCTGCCACAGCAGGTCGTGGAGATAGACCCGCGCCGCGTTCATGCCGAGCTGCGCGGCCCAGCCGAGCTCGCGCTCGATCACGGCGAGGTCGAACGTCTCCTCCTGCCAGAACTCGATCTGATTGATGGCATAGGACGGCGTGAAGTTGCACCCGACCAGCCAGGGCAGCGCGGCGTACCAGGCGCGGGCGCGCTCCGGCGTCCAGCGGCTGTCCTCCGGCGGAGCCGCGACCGTGGGGTGCGGGGCAGCGGCGGTCAGCTCGCTGCGGCGATAGGCTTCGTTCGAGCGCGCGAGGGCACGGGAGGGCGACGACGAATTGGGCAGGGAAGACATGGCGGCGGAAGGTTCCCGAAGATCAGCGCGCGCCTTCGAGCACGAGCTGCGTTCCGCACCATATCTAATCTAAGTTAATGAACCCTCAATGACCTTTAACCCTTGGTCATGACTTTTGTTTGCGCGGCCGAGACGAGGTTTTAGGCCGCAACGCCGAACAGGTCGTGCTCATCGCTGTCCTC
>CAXSDY010000030.1:0-20098 GCA_964235835.1 uncultured Sphingomonadaceae bacterium
AAGCGGTCGTCCGATTAGGGGAGCGACCGGTTTCGACCGCATCCCGACCTTTTTCCGACCGATTGAGCAGGCGCCCGGCCATGAAGATTCGCAATTCCCTGAAGTCGCTGAAGTCGCGCCATCGCGACTGCCGGGTGATCCGCCGCCGTGGCCGGACCTATGTCATCAACAAGACGAATCGCCGGTTCAAGGCGCGCCAGGGCTAAGCCCACGCGGCGCTTGCCCGCACCGCTCGGCTCCGCCCGGGCAGAGGTCGCTCTCCGCCTTGGCCGAGAACCGCTAACCACGCATCTTCACGCCGAGTTCACGCGTACCCATATAGCCGGGGTACAAGGAGCAGCGAGATGACGATGCGTTGGCGGGCGAAGTGGGTGATCGGAGCGGGCCTCGCCGCGCTCCTTGCCGGCTCGGCCGGTGCGGCCATGGTCCAGGCTGGCCAGACCGCGGAGACCCCCAAGAACTGGGCCTACGAACTGCGCGACGGCAAGCGCGTGCCGCGCGGCAACCGCGTCACCAACGCCGACGGCAGCTGGCGCGAGGAGGTCCGGCAGGGCACCTGCACTACCGTCAAGGAAAAGACCGCGAACGGCGACTATAGCGAAACCCGCAAGTGCGACTGAGCTAAGCCTTCTTAGCGTTCCCAGGCTTCTCGGCGATCACCTTGCATTCGGGCAGCTTCAGCTCCTTTAGGTCGGCGCACGGCCGCACCTGGACGCTGCCGTTGGCGGCGATGAACACCGCCCAGTTCCGCCCGTCGTCGCAGTTCGCCTGCCACATCGACATGTTCTTGTAGTCGGTGACGAAGCCGCTTCCCGTCACCCGCTTGCAGGTGCTGCCCGCGTCGTAGATCGCGCGCTTCAGCGCGATCGCGCGGTCCATCTCGTTAGCGCCGGCGAGTTGCCGCTGCTCGTCTCCCTGGACCTTGATCACCTGCTGCTTGGGCTGCGGCGCGGGCGCGGACGACTGCCCGCATCCGCTGATCAGGAGAAGCGCGCAGGCCGCGGAAGGCGTTCGTCTCATCACTCTCTCCTACCCGGTCGACCGGCGTGCACGCAGCTCGGCGGCGAATGCTCCCGGGACCACCCCGTCGGCAAGCGCCAGGAAGATCGTATCGTCGCCTGCGATCGTTCCCGCAACCTCCGGCAGCGCCGCCATGTCGATCGCATTGGCGACCAGATTGGCGGAGCCGGGCGGCGTCTTGAGGACCAGCAGCATGCCGGCCGGTACGATCGCCGTGACCCACTCGCCGAGCAGACGGTCGAGCCGCGCCGCGCCTACGGCTGGGTCGACCGCCTCGGCCAGTGCATAGCGGATCGCGCCTTCGCGCCTGACCCGCACGGCGCCCAGCTCGTCGAGGTCGCGCGACACGGTCGCCTGGGTCGCCGCAAACCCGGCCTGTTCGAGCCGGGCAACCAGCTCCTCCTGGCTCCCCACCTGCTTGTCGCGCAGCCAGTCCGCGATCAGGCGCCGGCGCTGCTCCTTGCCGCTCATGCGCGGGTCGCGTCTCCCGCCGCGTTGCAGATCATCGTGCCGATGCCGCTGTCGGTGAACAGCTCGATGAGGATGCCGTGGTCGTCGCGCCCGTCGATCATGTGCGCACTGCCCACGCCGCTCTCGACCGCCTCGGCGCAGGCCTGCAGCTTCGGGATCATGCCGCCGGTCACGCCGGCATCGGCGATCCAGCGGCGCGCACCGGCGGCGGTCAGCCGCTTGACCAGGCTGGCGGGATCGCCGGGATCCGCCAGCAGGCCCGGTGCACCGGTCAGATAGATGATCTTCTCCGCCTCGAGCGCCGTCGCGATGGCCCGCGCCGCGTCGTCGGCGTTGACGTTATACGGCTGGCCGTCCTTGCCCGCGCCGACCGTCGATACGACCGGGATCAGGCCGTCGTCGAGCAGGCCCTTGAGCAGGGCCGAGCGCACCTCGGTCACCCGCCCAACGAAGCCGAGCCGCGAATCGAGCGGTTCCGCCTCGAGCAGCCGCCCATCCTCGCCCGCGATGCCGACCGCGACGGGCTCAATCGCGTTGACCGCGCTGACCAGCTCGCGGTTGATCTTGCCAACCAGCACCATGCGGACGATGTCGAGCGTCTCGGCGTCGGTCACGCGCAGCCCGTCGACGAACTCGGGCTGCTTGCCCGCCCGCCGCATCTGCGCGTCGATCTGCGGCCCGCCGCCGTGCACCAGCACCGGCCGAATGCCGACCGAATGGAGCAGCAGCACGTCCTTGGCCAGGCTGCGCGCCCGCTCCGGATCGGTCATCGGCAGGCCGCCGACCTTGACGATGATCGTCTTGCCGGTGAACCGGCGGATGTAGGGCAGCGCCTGGATCAGCAGGGCGGCGGTGTCGTTGGGCGCGGTCATGAGGTCTGCACGTTTTCCTTGATGTAGCCGGGGCCGAGGTCGACGCCGACCGCGCGCCCCGTGCCCGAACCGAGGCCGAGGTCGATCGTGATCGCGATCTCGTCCTGGCGCATGTGCGCGGCCACCGCGGCCTTGTCGTGGTCGATCTCCACGCCGCCGCGGGCGACGGTCGTTCCACCATAGCTGACCGAAGCCTTGGGGCTGTCGAACGACACACCGCACGCTCCGGCCTCGCCGAGGATGCGCCCCCAATAGGGGTCGCCGCCGGCCCAGCTGCACTTGACCAGCATGTTGCGGGAAATCGCCTTCGCCACCAGCCGCGCGTCCGCATCGCTGAGCGCACCGGTGCAGTGGATCTGCGCGACCTTGGTCACGCCCTCGCCGTCGTGCGCCATCTGCAGCATCAGCTCTTCGCACACCTGCTCCAGCGCATCCTCGAACGCCTCCTCGTCGGGCCGGCCGCGGCGCCCGCTGGCGAACAGCAGGACGGTGTCGTTGGTCGAGGTCGCGCCGTCGATGCTCAGCACGTTGAACGTCGCGTCCGCGGCGCGGCGCAGCATCGGCTGCATCGTCGCGGCATCGATCGTGGCGTCCGTCGTGAGGTAGGCGAGCATCGTCGCCATGTTGGGAGCGATCATGCCGCAGCCCTTGGCCATGCCGCCGATCGTGAAACCGTGGGCATGGACGACCGCCTGCTTGGCGCAAGTGTCGGTCGTCAGGATCGCCTCTGCGGCCGCCCCGCCGCCCTCGCGCGAGCGGCCGTTGGCCAGCTTCGGCACCGCGGCGACGATCCGCTCGATCGGCAGGGGGAAGCCGATCAAGCCGGTCGAGCAGACCAGCATGGATGCACTGTCGCAACCCACCGCTTCAGCCGCCGCGGCGCACATCGCCTCGGCATCGGCGCGGCCCTTGTCGCCCGTGCCGGCGTTGGCGTTGCCCGAGTTGACGATGACCCCGGTTGCCAGCCCGCCGCTGCTGCCGAGCCGCTCGCGGCACGCATCGACCGGCGGGGCGGTGAACTTGTTGGTGGTGAACACCGCTGCGCAGGGGACGGGGCGGCCGTCGTCGGTTGCGAGCAGCGCCAGGTCGGGCCGCTCGGGCTTGATCCCGGCATGCAGCCCGGCGGCGACGAACCCTTCGGCGGCGGTGACGCTCATGGATACACTCCGCAGCGTGGCAGACCGGCAGCCTCGTCGAGCCCGAGCATCAGATTGGCGCATTGAATCATCTGCCCGGCGGCTCCCTTGCCCAGATTGTCGATCGCGGCCACGGCAACGATCATCCCGGTCCGCTCGTCGAACCGCGCGGTCACGAAGGCGGCGTTCGACCCGGTCGCCCACTTCGTCTCCGGCGGCGTCGGGCCGACGTGGACGAACGGCTCGCCCGCATAGGCCTCGCGCAGGATCGCGAGCGGGTCGGATGGGCCGGTTGCCCGCGCGTAGCAGGTGGCGAGGATGCCGCGGCTCATCGGCGCGAGGTGCGGCGTGAACAGCGGCTCGCCGCCGAGCATCATCCGCATCTCGGCGGTGTGGCGATGGCCGAGCAGGCCATAGGCGCGCAGCGATCCGTCGACCGCGCAGAAATGCGTTCCGGCACTCGAAGCGCGTCCCGCCCCGCTGACCCCCGAGGCCGCGTCGATCACCAGGCCCTCGCGGCTCGCGACGCCCGCTTCGACCAGCGGCCGCAAGGCGATCGTGGCAGCGGTCGGATAGCAGCCGGGCGCCGCGACGAGCTTGGCCGCGCGGATCGCCTCGCGGTGGAACTCGGGCAAGCCGTAGACGAATTGCCCGAGCAGGTCCGGCCGTGCGTGCGGTTCGCCGTACCAGCGCTCATAGTCTTCGGCGGTGTCGAGGCGGAAGTCGGCCCCGAGATCGACGATCCGGGCACCGCTGCCGGTCAGCGCGTCCGCCAGCTTCTGGGTCTCGCCGTGCGGCAGCGCGGCGAAGACGAGTTCGCTGCCCGCCAGCGCGCCGTCGCTCCAGCCGTCGAAGCTCCGCTCGGGGTAGGCGAGGGCGAGGTGCGGGTGGATGCTCGCGATCGGCTCGCCCGCGTTCGACGACGCGAAGGCGCGCCCGACCTCGAACGCCGGATGTGCCTCGATCAGCCGCAGCAGTTCGCCGCCGACGTAGCCCGAGGCTCCAAGGATCGCCGTGCTGATCACGCGTAGCTATATGCAATCAGACGCATACTTATGCAAGCACGGGCCTTTCGCGGGGTACGTCAAGAAGTTAGGCTGGCGCGAAAGGGGACCACCCATGCGAAAAATCCTGCTTCTCGCCTCGACCATGCTGATCGCCGCGGCGCATCCCAAGAAGTGGGTCACGCCCGCCGACATCGTCGCCGCCGCGCCTGCCTCCGCGTGGCGGACCATCCCAGCCGACGACCTGCTGGTGATGGACCTCGCCGGGGGCAGGCGGGTCGTCGTCCAGCTCGCCCCGGCATTCGCGCCGGTCCACGTCGCCAACATCCGCGCGCTCGCCCGGGCCGGCTGGTGGAACGGTTCCGCCATCTACCGCGTGCAGGACAATTACGTTGTCCAGTGGGGCCACAACGATGATCGCCCGCTGCCCTCGGGCGTAGTCCAGCATCCGCCGGCCGAATACGACCGTCCGCTCGCCGGGCTGGCGGTCACGCCGTTTCCGTTCCGCGACAGCTATGCGCCGCGTGTCGGCCATGCGAATGGCTGGCCGGTCGCGGTCCAGGCGGGCAGGGCGAACCTCACCCACTGCTACGGCTACGTCGGCGTCGGCCGCGACCTTTCGCCGGACACCGGCACCGGCGGCGAACTCTATGCGATCATCGGCCAGGCGCCGCGCCACCTCGACCGCAACATCGCGGTGGTCGGCCGGGTCATCGCCGGGATCGAGCAGATGAGCAGCCTTCCGCGCGGAACCGAAGCGCTCGGCTTCTACAAGGAGCGATCGAGCGATGTCGCGATCCTTTCCGGCCGGCTCGCCTCCGACCTCCCCGCCGCCACGCGCCCGGCGTTCGAGGTGATGGACACCGGCAGCGCCAGCTTCGGGGCCTACGTTCACGCCCGTGCCAACCGACGCGACGAGTTCTTCGTGCGGCCCGCGCGCGGTGTCGATTTGTGCAATGTCCCGGTCCCGGTGAGGCCGGCGAAACCGTAGCGCGCTACGCCGCCCAGGCGGGTGCAGCCCGGTTGCGATGGACGATGACCGCCGGCGAATTGTGCGACCGCATGCTTGCTTCGGCCAGCGGTAGCGCGGTCGAGCAGAACGCGCATTCCGCCGACATCCGGCCGATGTGCCAGTGGGTCCGGCCGCAGCCCGGGCAGTGATTGACCTCATGCTCGCGATAGACCGCGTGATAGCCGCGGCCCGCCGGGTCGTGAGTCATCCGGAGGTCGCTCAAGCTCGGGATCGTCGACATCGTCGCAGTTCCTTTCGAGCCATTCCAACGACGAACGAGCCGCGAAGTTTCATCGATCTGGGCCCGTCGCGGGTGCTTCAGAGCGCGCGCAAGGCGGCGGCCGGACGGGTCCGCAAGGCGCCGAGGGCTGCAAGCAACGCGGTCGCGACCGTCACCAGGATCGCCCCGGCGGCGAGCGCGGCCAACCATCCCCACTGCGGCGCGAACGGCAGGTCGAAGCTCCGCCGCAGGAGCAACGCGGCCGCGCCGATCCCCGCCCCGAAGGCGGCGATCGTGACGACGCTGCCGAGCACGCCGAACTCGACCAGCAGCGTCGCCAGCACGGCCGAGCGGGACGCTCCGACCAGCTTGAGCAGCACGATATCGCGCGCGCGTGCGCGCCGCGTGGCGGCCACCGCGCCGGCGAGGACGATCACGCCCAGGATCAGGGCTACACCCGTGGCGACCCGCACCGCGCCGTCGAGCGCGAGGAGCAGGGTACGGACCTGGGCGACCACGTCCGCCACGCGGATCGCACTGACCATCGGCAACTCCGTGGCAAGCGCGCGCTCCAGCGGCAGGGTCGATGCGGCCGGGGAGGGCGGCGAGACCGTCGCCATCATGCTGAACGGCGCGTGCTCGAGCACGCCGGGGGCAAAGATGATCGCGAAGTTGAACCCCATCGACCGCCAGTCGATCTCGCGCAGCGAGGCGATCCGCGCCTCGATCGGTCGGCCGAGCACGGCGACCGTGATGCTGTCCCCGACCTTGAGCCCCAACGCGCGCGCCGCGTCGGCGTCGAGGCTGACCAGCGGCGCTCCGTGGTAATCGGCGGGCCACCACTGTCCCGCGATGATCCGATTGCCAGGCGGCAGGTCGCGCGCGAAGGTCAGTCCGCGGTCGCCGCGCAGGATCCACGCACCCTCCGGGATGCTCGGCAGGCGCGCGACCGGGACGCCCTTGACCGCCGTCACCGGCCCACGCAGCGAAGGCACCAGCCTCAGCTGGGCGTCGGGGATGGTGCGGACGGCGATCGCGCGAAAGCGGCTCTCCTGCGCGGCCGGCAAGTCCATCAGGAACAGGGCGGGCGCGCGCGTCGGCACCTCTTCGTCGATCTGCCGCAGCAGGCTCTGCGCCGTCGCGCCCAGCGCGACCAGCAAGGCCAGTCCGAGCCCGAGCGCGACCGACAGCCGCACCGTCGCGGCGCCCGGCCGATCAAGCGCAGCGATGCCGAGCCGCATGATCGGTCCCCCGCGCTGGCGGAGGCCCCAGGCAACCCGCCGCAGCAGCAGCCCCAGTCCGGCGAACAAGGCGGCGAGGGCAGCGAGGGTCGCCACGCCGCCCGCCGCGAGCCGGGTATCGCTGGCGAGGGCGACGCCGAGCGCGGCCGCGCCGAGCCAGGCGAGCGCCGGGATCAGCAACGAGCCCGGCTTCGTCTCGTCGTCGACCAACCCGCGAAGCAGCGCCGCGGGCCGGGTCGCCACCGCCTCGGCGAGCGGACGCCAGGTCGCGCCCAGCGTGACGAGCGTGCCGAACAGCGCCGCGCTCCCCAGCGGCAGCCATTGCGGCGACGGATCGGGGGTGATCGGCAGTCGCCCGGCGAGGACGGTGGAGGCGAGCGACGGAGCGAGCGCGCCGACGATCAATCCGGCGAGGATGGCAAGCACGGCGACCGCGACGACTTCGATCGTCAGCATCGCCGCCAGCGTCGAGCGGCCCGCCCCGAGCAGCTTCAACGTCGCGACGATCGCCCTGCGGGATGCCGCGAACGCAGTCGCGGCGCTGGCGATGCCCAGGCCACCGATGACCAGGGCCGCGAGTGTGACGAGCAACAGCATCTCGCCGACGCGGTCGAAGAACCGCCGCAGGCCGTTGCCCGCGTCCTTGCGATCCGTCACCGACCAGCCGCCGTCGGGGAAGCGGGTCTGAAACGACTTGCCGAGCCGCTGCGGGTCGGTGCCAGGTGGCAGAAGCAGTCGGTAGCTGGTCGTGGCCAGCGAACCGGGCTGGAGCAGGCCGGTTCGCGCGAGGCCGGCCGGGCTGACGAGCGCCGGCGGGGCGAGCGCAAAGCCGGTCATGGCCGGCATCTGTCGGATGATCGCCGACACGACGAACCCGCCGTAGCCGATCCGGACCTTGCTGCCGCGCACCAGGCCGAGGCGCTCGGCGAGCGCCGCGCCCACCGCGACCTGGTCGTCGCCCGGCCGGGCCCCGCCGGGTGCAAGGTCGAGCGTGCCGGCGAGCGGCCAGGCGGCTTCGATGCTGCTCAGCTCCGCCAAAGCGGGATCGCCCCGCGGGCCGATCAGCGTCGCGCGCATCGTGACGTTCTTCGTGGTTCGGCCCATGGCGTCCAACGCGGCAAGTTCCTCCGGCCCGGCTTCGCGCTGGGCCGATCGGACAACCAGGTCGCCCCCGATCAGCGCCCGGCCGTTGGCCGCGATGGCTCGGTCGATCGAGGAGGTGAGGCTGGTCACCGCCGCGATCGACCCGACGGCGATGGCGAGACAAAGCCACAGCAACCCGAGCCCGCCGAGACCCCCGCGAAGATCGCGCCAGGCAAGCCGTAGCGCAGCCGTCAAAGGATGCATCCGTCGGCCATGCGGATGCGCCGTCCGGCGCGCGCCGCCACGGCCGCGTCGTGCGTGATGACCAGCAGTCCCGCCCCGGCGGCCCCCGCCCGTTCGAACAGCAGGTCGATGATCGCCGAGCCGCTCGCCGTGTCGAGGTTGCCGGTCGGTTCGTCGGCCAGGAGCAGGCGCGGGCAGGGCGCGGTCGCGCGCGCGATCGCCACTCGCTGCTGCTCGCCGCCGGACAGTTGCGCCGGGTAGTGGCCCAGCCGGTGGCCCAACCCGACCGTCGCCAGTTCAGCCGCCGCCCGGTCACGGGCATGGGGAACGCGCGCAAGTTCGAGCGGCACCGAGACATTCTCGAGCGCGGTCATCGTCGGCAGCAGCTGGAAGGACTGCAGCACGATGCCGATGTCCCGGCCGCGCATCCGCGCCAAGGCGTCCTCGCCGAGCGCGCTCGCGTCCTCGCCCAACAGCCGCACGCTCCCGCTGCTCGCCCGTTCGAGACCGGAGACGACCGCCATCAGCGAACTCTTGCCCGAACCGGACGGGCCCAGCACGGCCAGCGTCTCGCCGCGCTCGAGCCGCAGCGAAACACCCTTCAAAATCTCGGTGCGCGCGTCCCCCTTGCCGAGGGTCAGGCGGACGTCGGCGAGGTCGATCAGCGGCTCGTTCATTGCGCGATCAAGTGGGGATGGTGGCCGGCTCCGGCAATGGCTAGGTTGCCGCGATGCGTTCGCTGCTCTTCCCCCTGCTGCTGATGGTGGCGGCGCCTGCCGTCGCCAAGCCGGCCGCCGCTCCGCTGATCCTCGCGTTCGGGGACAGCCTGACCGCCGGCTACAATCTCGACCGTGGCCTCGGCTTCGCGCCGCAGCTTCAGGCGGCCCTGCGCCGACGTGGCATTGCCGCGACCGTGACCGATGCGGGCGTCAGCGGCGATACCAGCAGCGGCGGCCGCTCACGGCTCGAGTGGACGCTCGAAGGCCTGCCCCGCTCGCCCGACCTGGTGATCGTCGAACTCGGTGCGAACGACATGCTCCGGATGGTCGATCCCGGCGTGACGCAGGAGAATCTGGAGGCGATGCTGGCCGTACTTGGCAAGCGCAAGATCCCGGTCCTGGTCGCCGGCATGAAGGCGTCGCGCAACCTCGACCCGGGCTATCGCGCCCGCTTCGATCCGATCTATGCCGATCTGGCGCGTCGGCATGGCGCGCCGCTCTACCCCTTCTTCCTGGAAGGAGTGGTCGGCACGCCGGGCATGCAGCAGGCCGACGGCATGCACCCGACGTTCGAAGGCGTGAAGCGGATCGTGACCGGCATCCTGCCGCAGGTGGTCAAGGCGCTCGGCCGCCCCTGACCGGGCGCGAGGTTCGGCTCAGGAGCGCGGATCGGCGATCTTCCATGGCGCCGCGAACTCCGCCCCGATGCGGTTCCCGGCCGACCACCGCACCACGGCATTGGCGCGCTCCCGGTCCGGCATGATCAGCCATACGCGCGAGCCTACTTGATAGTCTTCCCGGGTCTCTGCCATGAAGCCGGTCTCGGAGATGTTGAGGATCCTGGCCTCGCAGCCTTCCTCGCCCAGCGCGCGGACGCGGGCGTCGAGCGCCATCGGCACCCGCTCCGAAACGCGCCGGTCCGACGCCTCGCTGGCCTCCGCGATCCTCGCGCCGGTCATCGCGAAACTCATCTTCATCGCCTACTCCAGCGGAACCATGAAATTGATGCCGACATGCCCGTCGCGGACCCAGCGCACCTGGCCAGCGACGGAACGACGGTCAACCAGCTGCAGCATGACCGGTTCCCCGATGTGCGGGACGCCGTCGAACCGGATCATGGCACCCGACGCCGACAGGTTCGCGATCCGGACAGGGGCCAGCTGTCCCCGCCATTCGAGCAGGGCCGCGCCCTCCGCGACGGCGGCGCGCGGTTCGTGCCGCTGATCGAACATGCGCCGGACCTTGCGCGGGATCATCGCTCCACTCAGGTTGAACGCCATGCCAATGCTCCTCGACAGGTACATCCATAATGGATGTGCCTTAAGGATTGGTTCGCTGGCGACGCTCGCGGACGCGGGTCTGTTGCGCCGCGGCACTGGCGAGGGTCGTTCAGGCGGTGTATGTTGCCTACTGCGCAGTCGCCGGATTTCGCAGGCTCGATCGCGCAGCGCTCTAGGGGGTGAAATGAAACTCGGTTCGACGTCGCGGATGATGGTCGCCATGCTTGCCCTGACCTCCGGAACCTGGGCGATCGCCCAAGTCTCCCCCGATCCGATCGCGCCCCTGCCGCCCGCGGGCGGCTTGCCGGCCTCGCAGCCGACCGGCTCGGCGACGCCGAGCGCTCCGGTGGTCCCACCCGTGCCGGCGCCGCCACCCCCGCCGGTCGTTCTGCCACCGCCTTTCTGGCCGGTGGCGGACGCGCAGGAGTTGCTGTCGGTAATTGGGACGGTCGACAGCGAAGGACTCTCGCCGTCCGATTACGCCCCGGCGGCGCTCCAGAGCGCGATCCAGTCGGGCGATGCCAATCGCGTTGCCGTGGCGGCGACCGACAGCTTCAACCGCCTGTCGTCCGACTTCGCCATGGGTCATGTGCGCGGCGAGGATCGGATCGACTGGCATGTGGTCGACAAGGACCTCGGCACCGACCGCCAGCGGGCGCTGCTCGAAGGGGCGCTTGCCCAGCACCGGGTCGGCGATGCCCTGCGCGGTCTCCTCCCGACCCATCCGCAATATGGCGCGCTGCGCGCGGCGCTGGCCGATCCGAAGAACGCCGGCCAGGCGCACGTCATCCGCCTCAACATGGACCGCTGGCGTTGGCTGCCGCGCGATCTCGGCACTCGCTACATCATCGCCAACGTGCCGGCCTACACCGCGACTTTGGTCGAGAACGGCGTTGCGCTGTCCCGTCACAAGGCCGTGGCGGGCGCCATCCGGACGCCGACGCCGCAGCTCAGCGCCATGGCAACCGGCGTGATCCTCAACCCATGGTGGGAGGTGCCGACCAGCATTAGCCACGAAGTCGCCGGCAAGGGCGGGTTCGTCGCGGTCAAGGACCCGATCACCGGCAAGGCGCAGCGCTGGCGCCAGCCGCCGGGACCCTCCAACGCGCTCGGCCAGATGAAGTTCGTGATGCCCAACCCCTATGCCATCTACCTGCACGACACGAACGCCAAGAGCCGCTTCAACAGCCAGGTCCGCGCGTTCAGCCATGGCTGCATCCGCACCGACCGGATCGGCTCCCTGGCGCGGCTGTTGCTGGCGGAGGAGGGCGGCACCTGGGATGACGCGAGGGTCGCCGCCGCGCTCGCCAGCAAGAAGACCACCCCGGCCAGCTTCGTCAGGCCGCTGCCGGTCTACATCGTCTATTTCACCGCCGCGGCGACGCTCGACGGGACGATCGTCAACTATGATGACGTCTACAAGCGCGACGGGACGGTGATCGCCGCGCTGCTCGACCGTCCTCGCGCAAGGCCGAAGTCCACCGCGCCCGAAGCGAGCCTCGCAACCAGCGCCGCCACCGCAACCGATACCGCGAGTTCGGCCGCGTCCGCTCCGGTCAAGCCGGCGCCGCTGCCGCTTCCGCCAGTCCCGCGCTAGGCTGCACTTCGCACCGCCGGTCCAGGAACCGGCGGCCGCTCAGGCCTTATCGACCCTGGCTGCCGATCCAGGCGGCGACGTCGGTCGCGACCCGGTTGGCAGCGCGGTTGAGGGCGGGGCCGACCGTCGCTACGTCCCCGGCGGCGGGTTCGCGCGCTTCGAACCGCCGGGTCTGGAGGCGGCCGCCGGCAGTCGCAAGGGCCGCGTCGAAGCGCACCATGACCACGCCCGCGCTCACGTCATAGCCGAACCGATTGAGCTCGCCCGTCACGCGCAGCCCGGAGTCGAGCGATGCCTGGCGCGGATCGAGCACGACGCGGTTGGTGGTGCGCTTGAGCGTCTCCGACAGCAGTTGCTGGAACAGGCGGTCGGGCGTGTCGACCCACTGCGCGTCCTTGATATAGGCGATCGCCGTATCGCCGGTCTGGGCCGGGATGCGCACCGACTTCAGCGACTTGGGCGTGACCGGAACGTCGATGCTGATCGTCTCGCCGGCCCCGGCCGAGCGCGACAGGTCCGCGCTTGGCGGCGCTTCACTGGCCAGCGTCAGCAGGCTCGCGGGGACCTTTCCCCCGCCCAGGCACCCGCTCAGCGCAAGCGCGCAGAGGACAGTCGGCAGCAGTCGAACGAGGCGCATCAGCGTTGCTTTCCGGGCTGGTAGTCTGGCAGCTTGGGCGCGCCGATCGCGCCCTTGATGCCGCCCTCGTTGAGCCGGTCGGAGAAGCCCTGCAGCGAACCTGACAGGTCACGCAGGTCGTGGACCAGACGGTTGGCCTCGGGCAGGGTCGACTTCGAAAAGTTGCTCAAGCCAGGCTTCGCATCGGCGACCACGGAGTCGAGATTGTCGGCCGCGCGCTGGACCGAGGCGATGCTCTTGCGCAGGTCCTCGGCCGCCGGTCGCCCCTGCTCGTTGACCAGGCGAGTGGTGCTGTCGGCGAGCAAGCCGACGCGCTGGGCGGCGATGCCGGCGTTGCGGGCGGCGAGCTGCGCGTCGGTGATCGCGCTGGCGAGCTGGGGCGCGTTGGCCGCGAGCACCTTGCTGGTCTTGTCGAAATTCTCGAGGATGTCCGCGATCGAGTTCTGGTTGCGGTCGCTGAGCAATTCGGTCAGCCGCTCGGTGAGCCGCTGGATCCGGTCGAGCAACTCCGGTGCGGAATTCAGCAGCGCGCTGATGCCCCCCGAACTGGGGGGGATCACCGGGCAGCCCTGCGGGCCGGGCTGGGTAATCGGCCTGCCCCCTTTGACCGCGCCATCGAGCGAAATCTCGCTGACGCCGGTGAACCCGACGCCCTTGATCTGCGCGGTCGTCCCCTGGAGGACCGGCGCCTCGCTATCGACCTTGATCCGCACCCACACGAACTCGGGGCGGTTGGGCAGCAGGCGGATGCGCTCGACCTCGCCGACGGGCACGCCCGAATAGTTGACGCTGGTGCCCTTGCTGACGCCGCCGACGCCCTGGCTGAAATAGATGTCGAAGCAATTCGTCGTCTTGGTGGATAGCCCGGCGAGCCACACCGTGAACAGCAGGACGCCGACGATCAGCGCAAGCACGACCGCCCCGACCAGGACATGGTTCGACCGGGTTTCCATCAGTTCTTAGCCAGCCCGTCCAATCGCTTGCCCCTCGTCATGCGCGCCGCCATGTGCCGCCGCGGCCCGGCCCCGCGGCCCATTGAAATATTCCTGAATCCAAGGGTGGTCCAATGCCAATAGTTCCGGGATCGTTCCGACGGCGATTACCCTGCGATCGGCCAGCACCGCAACCCGGTCGCAGATCGCATAGAGCGTGTCGAGGTCGTGCGTGATCAGGAACACGGTCAAATTGAGCTGTTTCTGCAGTCCGCCGATCAATTCGTCGAACGCGGCGGCGCCGATCGGGTCGAGGCCGGCAGTCGGCTCGTCGAGGAACAGCAGCTCGGGATCGAGCGCCAGCGCCCGCGCCAGCCCGGCGCGCTTGCGCATGCCGCCGGACAATTCGGACGGATATTTCGGACCGGCGCTCTCGTCGAGGCCGCTCATCGCGATCTTGTAGCCGGCGATCTCGTCGAGCAGCGGCGGCCTGATGAACGGGAAATATTCGCGGATCGGCACTTCGACGTTCTCGGCCACCGTCAGGGTCGAGAACAGCGCGCCGTTCTGGAACAGGATGCCCCACCGGCGGCGGATGTTCTTGGCTTCGCCTTCGGTGCGGCCGATCATGTTCTCGCCGAGCACGTCGATCTCGCCCGCGTCGGGCCGCTGCAGGCCGATGATCGACCGCATCAGCACCGACTTGCCGGTGCCCGATCCGCCGACCACCCCGAAGATCTCGCCGCGCCGCACCTCGAAGTCGACGCCGTCGTGCACTACCTGCTCGCCGAAGCTGTTCTTCAGCCCGCGCACCTCGATGACGTTCTCGCTGTTCACTTCCACCCGATCGAGCTGAAGAAGACGGCGAACATCGCGTCGAGTACGATCACGAGGAAGATCGACTGCACCACGGCACTCGTCGTGCGCCGTCCGACATCCTCCGAATTGCCCGACACCAGCATGCCCTGGAAACAGCCGGCGAGCGCGATGATGAATCCGAACACCGGCGCCTTGATCAACCCGATGTAGAGGTCGTGCATCGGCACCACTTCGGAGATCCGCTGGGCATAGGTGGCCGGGGGAATGCCCAGGCTGACCCAGCACAGCACCCCGCCGCCGATGATCGACATCAGCATCGCCCAGAAGCCGAGCAAGGGCATCATCAGGATCGCCGAGAGCATCCGCGGGATGACCAGCGCCTCGACCGGGGACACGCCGATCGTCCGCATCGCGTCGATCTCCTCGGTGATCTTCATCGTCCCGATCTGCGCCGCGAACGCCGATCCCGACCGCCCCGCGACCATGATCGCGGTCATCAGCACGCCCAGTTCGCGCACGGTGATGCGGCCGATGAGGTTGATGGTGTACACCTCCGCGCCGAATTGGGCGAGCTGGACCGCGCCCTGCTGGCCGATGACGACCCCGATCAGGAAGCTCATCAGGCCGATAATAGCGAGCGCGCGCACGCCCACCGCGTCGAACGCCGCGACGACGGAATTGACGCGGAACCGCCTGGGGTGGCGGATGATGCTGCCGAACCCGACCAGCGTCGCGCCGAAGAAGCCCAACAGTCCGAGCAGCGTCCGCCCGGTCTCGGCCGTCCATCCGCCGAACTCGCCGACCGCTCGCGCCAGCGCCGGGCGCAGGTCCGGACGGATCCGCGTCGGCCGGTCGGCGTGGGCCACTTGTTGAAGGAGGGCCTCGACTTCGCTCGACGCGCCGACGATCCGGGCCCCGCGATCGCGCTGCGTCCGATGCAGCAGCCAGGCGCCGACTGTGTCGATCCGCTCGACGCCTGACACGTCGATCGTCATCCCGTCTGGCATGCCGTCGAGCTCGCGCTGGGTCGACCCCGCGCGGCCGATGGTCAGCGCGCCGATGCAGCGGAAATCGTCATTGCCTGGGGAAGCGTCGGCCATTCGCCCGATCACTGCGCGAAATCCGCCGGAGCGGCAAGGGCGGCGCGCTCTTCCCCCCTGACGCACGCTGCGTATAGCGAGCCTCGATGACCCCGGCGCCGACGCTCTCCCCGCCACGCCGATGGACGGCGCTGCTGCTCGCCGGATCGCGTCCGGGCGGCGATCCGCTGGCGGTGGCGAACGGCGTCGCGTTGAAGCCGCTCATCCCGGTGAGGGGTGAGCCGATGATCCGCCGCCCGCTTCGCGCCCTGCTCGGCGCTGCCTCGATCGGCAGTGTCCGCGTCCTGACGCAGGAGCGCGACGCCATCGCCGCCGCTCTTCCCGGCGATCCACGCGTGACAGTCGAACCTTCCGGAGCGACGATCGCCGCCACGCTCGAAGCGATCCTCGCCGACCCCGCGACCCGTTTCCCGCTGCTCGTCACCACCGCCGACCACGCCCTGCTCGACCCGGCGATGGTCGCCGAGTTCACCACTTGCGCGACCGGCATCGACCTGGCGATCGGCGTGGTGGAGCGGCGCTCGCTCCAGGCGCGCTTCCCCGAATCGCGGCGGACGTGGATCGCGTTTCGCGGCGGCGCCTATTCGGGCGCGAACCTGTTCGCGTTCGGCTCGCCGGGCGCGGTCCGCGCCGTGGCGCTGTGGCGCGCGGTCGAGCAGGACCGCAAGAAGGGCTGGCGTATGCTCGCCGCCTTCGGCCCCGCCCTGCTGCTCGGCGCCGGCCTGCGCCTCCGCACCCTCGACCAGTCGCTCACCGCGATCGGCCGCAAGCTCGGGCTGGGCGCGAAAGCCATCGTGATGACCGACCCGCTCGCCTGCGTCGACGTCGACAAGCCGTCCGACCTGGCGCTGGTCGAGGCCATCCTGCGGGGCCGGGCATGACCGACTTCGCCATCTACGACATGGACCGCACGATCACTCGCAGTGCGACGTACACGCCGTTCTTGCTCCACTGCGCCCGCCGCCGCTCGCCGTGGCGGATGGCCCTCACCCCGGCGGTACTCGGCTCGATGGCGGCGTATGGCGTCAAGGCGATCGACCGCGCCCGGCTCAAGGAGATCAACCATCAGTTGCTGCTCGGCGACGGGGTTCCCGCGGCGGATCTGACGCCGCTGGTCGAGAGCTTCGCGGACGAGACGGTTCGATCGAACGTCCAGCGCGGCGCGTTGCGCGCCATCGCCCGCGACCGCGCGGAGGGCAGGCGGCTGGTCATGGCGACCGCGAGCTACGCGCTCTATGTCGAGGCCATCGCCCGGCGCCTCGGCTTTGACGACGTCATCGCCACCCGCTCGGTGCGCGGATCGGACGGCCGGGTGATGGCGCGCATCGAGGGCGAGAATTGCTACGGCGCGGCCAAGAAGCGGATGATCGAGGCCTGGCTCGACCGGCAGGCGATCGACCGCTCGGCGGTTCACGTCCGCTTCTACTCGGACCACGTCTCCGACGCCCCGCTGTTCGACTGGGCGGACGAGCCGGTCGCGGTCAATCCCAGCGGCGGGCTGCGCAAGCTGGCCCGACAGCGCGACTGGCCGACGGAGGATTGGAGCCGCTAAACCGCGTTCAGCGCGTTGGCGAAGTCTGCGATCAGGTCGTCTGCGTCTTCCACGCCGATCGAGATGCGCACCAGGTTGTCGGTGATCCCCAGCGCCGCCTTGCGCTCTTCGGGGACCGACAGATGGGTCATCGCCGCGGGCGCGCTGGCCAGCGTCTCCGTCCCGCCCAGGCTGACCGCGAGATGCGCGATCTGCAGCGCGTCGAGGAACGCGAACGCCTCCGCCTCGCCGCCCTTCAGATAAAGCGAAAAGGTCGATCCCGCGCCCGAACAATGCCGTTGAAAGATGTCCGCCTGCCGCGATCCCTCCTCCAGGAAGCCGAGGTAGCCGACCTTCTCGACCTTGGGGTGACCGCGCAGGAACGCACATACTTTTGCCGCATTCTCCCCCGCCCGGCTCATCCTCAGTTCCAGCGTCTCCAGGCTGCGCAGCAGCATCCATGCCGTGTTGGGGTCGCAGATCGTGCCGATCGTGTTGCGCATGGTGCGGACGCGGTCGAGCAGCGCCTTGCTCCCGACCAGCCCGCCGGCGACGAGATCGGAGTGACCGCCGGCATATTTCGTCAGCGAATAGACCGAGATGTCGGCCCCCTGCGCAATCGGCCGCGCCCACAGCGGGCCCAGGAACGTATTGTCGATCGCGATCGGCGGAACCTCGCCGCCGTCGAACGCCGCCCCGCGGGCGGCCGCGACCGCCTCGACGTCGACCAGCGCGTTGGTCGGGTTGGCCGGGCTCTCGAGATAGATCAGCGCAACCCGGCCTTGTCTCTTGGCCGTGGCAAGTGCCTCATCGATCTCCTCGCGCGTCGCCCCGGCCGGGAAGTCGACGTAGCTCACCCCGAACTGGCTGAGGATCTTGGCGATGAACGTCTCGGTCGCCGCATAGAGCGGGCCCGAATGGACGATCACGTCGCCCGGCCTGACGAAGGTGAACAGCAGCGTCGCGATCGCCGACATGCCGCTCGAGAAGGTCAGCGCCGCCTCGCCTTCCTCCCACAGCCGCAGCCGGTCCTCGAGAATCTCCTGGTTGGGCCCGTTGAAACGCGAATAGACGAGGCCGTCGCCGCTGCCCTGCCGCTTGCCGGTGATCGTCTCGAAGAAGCGCTTCCCGTCCGCCGCCTTCTCGAACACGAACGTCGAGGTGAGGAAAATCGGCGGCTTCAGCGACCCTTCCGACAGCGCCGGGTCGAAGCCGTGCCCCATCATCAGCGTCGCCGGGCTGAGCTTGTGATTGCCGATGCTGGTGCGCGGCGCCTTGGGGCGGCGGCTGGCGGTTTCGTCGGTCACGAGATAGTTTCTCCTGTTACCATCCTTGTAGCGGGGCGGCCGCGCTGGCGCTAGCGGGCGAGCCCGATCAGCGCGAACTGCCGGCCATAGTCCTCCTCGCGGTGGTGGGTCGCGCGGCGGTAGCTGAAGAAACGCTCCGACTCCGAATAGGTGTCGAGCCCGAGCGCCTCGACCCGGCGCAATCCGCCCGCCGCGAGCCGCGCGACGACATAGGCTTCCAGGTCGAAATGCGGTCTGCCCGCCGGCCCGTCGGCGAAGAAGCGCTCGTTGGCATCGTCGGCGCGCAGGAACCGCTCGCGAAAGCCCTCGTCGACCTCATAGCTCGGCTGGGCAATGCAGGGCCCGACCGCGGCAACGATCCGCTCGCGCCGCGCGCCGAGCCCGACCATTCCGTCGATCGCCGCGTCGGTCACCCCGTCGATCGCGCCGCGCCAGCCGGCATGCGCCGCTCCGACGACGCCCGCCTCCGCGTCCGCCAGCAGCACCGGCGCGCAGTCCGCAGTCACGATCCCGAGCAGCAGCCCGGGGCGGTCGGTGACCAGCGCATCGGCCCGCGGCCGCTCCTCAATCCGCCGAGGCTCGGCCTGCACCGCGATCGCGGAATGCACCTGATAGACCCGCGCCAGCGCCGCGCCCGGCAGCACCGCCTCGCACGCGCGGCGGACATTCTCGGCGATCGCCAGCCGATCGTCACCGCTTCCGCTCCCCACGTTGAGGCCCCCGACCACTCCCGTCGACACGCCCCCGCGCCGCCCCAGGAAGCCGTGCGCGACGCCTTCCAGCACGCCCGCGCTGATCACCTCGACGCTCACAGGCGCCGCTTCCACATCCGGTCCTCGTCGGTCTGCTCGCCGACCTGAAACGCACATCGCCCGACGTCTTCGAACCCGTACCGCGCATAGAATCGCTTGGCCCGGTGATTATGATCGAACACCGACAGGTAGAGCTCGGGCGCGCCGCGTTCCCGGGCGCGCTCGATCGCCCACTCCATCAGCGTCGGCGCAACCCCACCGCCCTGCCACGGACGCAGAACATAGAGCTGCCGCAACTCCAGCGCGCCGGGAAGCGGGTCGGTCGCGAGCCCGGCTTGCTCGACCAGACGCGCCGTTGCGTCGTCAATCGGCACGGAAGTAAGCTGCTGGAGGCCCGGGGCCATGCCTGACTATATCCTGAAAACCAGTGTTCGGTCTAGCATGACGTACACGCGGTGTTGATAATGCAGGCTTATCGCCCGCCGCATCACCGCGATCAGGAGGGCCGGCTTGTCTCGCGGAACGATGTGAAACCAATGTTGCGACATCGCCAGGTTAGAGCCGCTAAAGACCGCCCGCACAATGTCAGCTTTCACCCGTTGCAAACGTTCGCGGTCTCGTCTCCCAACCGAACGGTGATGACACCCTGCTAAGGAATATGCCGCCACTGCAAACTGGCGGCTCGTTGACGAACCACTGGCCATGATGTTCCGCAAGACCGCGCGCAATTTGAGCGCAAAAACGCCGCTGCCCGACATAGGGCAACGGCGTTTTGCTGTGCGTTCGATTCAGCACTTAGATTGTGATCGATACTGGACAGCAGCGGTACCTATATCGATTGGCAGTCATTGGGCGCTGGGCGGCCGGCAAAACGGTCTGCAATCCATTGCAGTGTGACTGCCGCGCTGTCCTGAGCACTCGTCGGATGGCCCTTGCCGACAATGTCGATCCACTTGACGGTCCGGCCCGCTTTGCACGCTTGGCGAGCGTAGTTGCGGGTCACGGCCGGCGACACGATGACATCCGCCGGATTTTGCCCGATCAGAGTTGCTACCTTGCTCGCCCTTGGATCGACGCTATTCCTTCGAGCAATGTCAGCCCAAGGCTCGATTACGCCCAGAT